>NZ_AP019371.1:8760000-9060000 GCF_004001265.1 Actinoplanes sp. OR16
AGCAGGCCCATCGCGGGGAGGCCGATCACGCCGGCGGCCCCGGAGAGCAGCAGGAGGCGGCTGCCGGTGGGCCACGGGCCGGGGCGGGCCAGCAGGAAGGCCACGGCGAGGAGCATGCCGGCCAGCTTGGAGCCGAACAGGACGGTCCGGATCGGCATGCGGCGGGCACCGACGCCCGCCACGAAGTCCGAACTCCCCCACGCGACCGCCGCCAGCCCGGCCAGCGCCATCATCCGTACCACGCCTGCTCCCCCGCCTTTTTCGCCGCAAACCCGCCCCAGCACAGCACTCATCGCCCATTACGGGACAAGTACCTGGACAAGCGATTGACAGCGGCAAAACGGCACGCTGACGCGACCGGCAGGTGGGTGAGGGGAGAGACGCGACCTGCGAGGGGGAAGTCAGCGGCGGCCGGGCGGCGGCCGCACCGATACGAAGGGAGCCGACCGGACCGGTGAAGGCCGCCGTGACCCGGCCGGAGGTGCTCCTGGCAGCCTGATCCCGCGCACCACACAGGCCCGTCGAGTGAGCGTTAACAAAACCGGCACGCCCTCACTGTAAGGGCTCTTGCGCAGGAAATACATCGAAGGCTCGCTCTTGACACGCCGGTCGATGTTTGCGTACACATTCAAAAGCTTCGTCCACCGGAAACATCCCCGACACACCGGAGGACCCCTCCATGCCCAGATCCCGATTCACCGTCCCCCGGATCGCGGGTGCGGCCGCCGTCCTGGTCTCGCTTCCGTTAGCCGTCTCTCCTCCGGTGGCCGCGCACGCGGTCGAGCCGGACTACACGATCACGGTGGACCCGGCCGCGACCGGCGCCGCGATTCCGAAGTCGATGTACGGCGTGTTCTTCGAGGACATCAACTACGCGGCGGACGGCGGCCTCTACGCCGAACTGCTCCGCAACCGCTCGTTCGAGTTCAACAGCACCGACGCCGCCGGCTGGAACGGCCTGACCGGCTGGACCGTCACCGGATCCGCCGCGGTCGCCAACGACGCCCAGCGGCTGAACGACCGGAACCGCAACTACCTCACGGTGAACGGCGCGGCCACGCTGACCAACGCCGGCTTCCCCAGTGCCAGCACCGGTGGCGCCATCGCCGTGAAGAAGGGCGATCGATACACGTTCTCGGTGTGGGCGGCCGGCGCCACGACCCTCGAGGTCTCGCTGCACACCGCCGACGGCACCGCTCTCAGCGCGCCGCTGGCGATCGAGACGACGACGGACGGCTGGGCCGAGTACACCGGCACGCTGAAGGCCACCGCCACCACGGACGTGGCCCGCCTGTCGGTGAAGACGTCCGGAGCGGCCCGGCTCGACGAGATCTCGCTGTTCCCGGTGGACACCTTCAAGGGACGGGCCAACGGCCTGCGCAAGGACCTCGCCCAGAAGGTCGCCGACCTGGATCCGGGCTTCGTGCGGTTCCCGGGCGGCTGCCTGGTCAACACCGGGAGCATGTACGCGTACGACGCCGCGAGCAACTTCCCGCGCGCCCGCGCCTACCAGTGGAAGGACACGGTCGGGCCGGTCGAGACGCGCGCCACGAACAAGAACTTCTGGGGCTACAACCAGACCTACGGCCTCGGCTACTACGAGTATTTCCAGTTCTCCGAGGACATCGGCGCCATGCCGCTGCCCGTGCTGCCGGCCCTGGTGACCGGTTGTGGTCAGAACCGCGCGACCGTGGACGAGGCACTGCTGCAGCGGCACATCCAGGACGCGCTCGACCTCATCGAGTACGCGAACGGACCGGCCACCAGCACCTGGGGCAAGGTGCGCGCCGCGGCCGGGCACCCGAAGCCGTTCGGGCTGACCACGATCGCGATCGGCAACGAGGAGAACCTGCCGAACGAGTACTGGGCGAACTTCCTCAGGTTCGAGTCGGCGATCAAGGCGAAACACCCGGACATCACGGTCGTCAGCAACTCCGGCCCGGACGACACCGGGACCACGTTCGACAACCTGTGGGCCAAGAACCGTGAGCACGGCTCGGACATGGTCGACGAGCACTACTACAACAGCCCGAGCTGGTTCCTGCAGAACAACGCGCGCTACGACTCGTACGACCGGAACGGCCCGGCGGTCTTCCTCGGCGAGTACGCGTCGCTCGACAACAAGCTGTACAACTCGCTGGCCGAGGCCGCGTACATGACCGGCCTGGAGCGCAACGCCGACGTCGTGAAGATGGCGTCGTACGCGCCGCTGCTCGCCCACGTCGACAACGTCCAGTGGAAGCCGGACATGATCTGGTTCGACAACGACGAGTCGTGGGGCTCCACCAGCTACCAGGTGCAGAAGCTGTTCATGAACAACGTCGGCGACCGGGTCGTGCCGACCACCGCGAGCGGCAACGTGCTGCAGCCCAAGCCGATCACCGGCGCGATCGGGCTCTCCACCTGGCGGACCGCCGCCACCTACGACGACGTGAAGGTCACCCGGCCGGACGGCACGGTGCTCTACAGCGACGACTTCGACGACGGCGACGCGGACGGCTGGACGGCGGTGCAGCCGCGCGGCGCCTGGACCGTCACGAACGGCGCCTACACGCAGACGACGACCGACACCGAGGACACCATGGTGAAGGCGGCGACGATCGGCGAGTCCGATTATGACTACACGCTGAAGGCGACCAAGACGGCCGGCGCCGAGGGCTTCCTAGTCGCGTTCGGCATCCAGGAGACCGGCCAGTTCTACTGGTGGAACCTGGGCGGCTGGAACAACACCCAGGGCGCCGTGGAGAAGGGCGTCACCAGCGCCAAGGAGCAGATCCTCACCAAGCCGAACACGGTCACGACCGGCAAGACCTACGACCTCAAGATCCAGGTCCGGGGTACGAAGGTCACCCTGTTCCTGGACGGCGTCGAGTGGGGCGGCTTCGACGACGACAAGGTGACCGAGCCGTTCGCCCAGGTGGTCACCGAGGACACCCGGTCCGGCGAGCTGATCGTCAAGGTCGTGAACGCGCAGGACACCCCGGCCGTCACCAAGATCGACTTGGGTGGCCGCAAGGTCGCGAAGACCGGCCGCCTCACGGTGATCACCGGTGACCCGGGCGAGCAGAACACCCGGTCCGCCGAGCCGATCCTGCCCGAGACCTCGACGGTCCACGGCCTCGGATCCACCTTCACCAGGGAGTTCCCGGCCAACTCGGTCAGCTTCCTCCGTATCGAGACCCGCTGAAGGAACGAGACATGACGATCGCGATCAGTCGCCGTACCTTGCTCCGGGGTTCCCTCGGAGTGACCACCGCCGGAGCTCTCGCCGGACTCACCACCGCGAGCGCCGACGGCAGCCCGCGACCCGGAACGCCGCGCACCGACGCCGAGATCTACGGCGTGACCACCAAGGATCCGCTGATCAGCCAGCGTGCCGACCCGTGGATCACCCGGCCGATCGGCGGCACCTACTTCTTCACCGGCTCGGTCCCGGAGTACGACCGTCTGGTCGTCCGGGGAGCCAGCACGATCGAGGGCCTGGCCACCGCCGAGGAGTCGGTGATCTGGCGCCGGCCCGCGAGCGGCACGATGGGCGGGCACATCTGGGCGCCGGAACTGCACCGGATCGGCGGCCGGTGGTACATCTACTTCGCCGCCGGCGACGCGGACAACGTGTTCCGGATCCGCACCTACGTCCTCGAGTCGGCGCTCGACGACCCGCGTGACCCGGCCGGCTGGACGCTGAAGGGCCGGCTCATGACCGAGTGGGACGGCTTCACGCTGGACGCCACGAGCTTCACCCACAGGGGCAGGCAGTACCTCGTGTGGGCGCAGAGCGAGCCGGAGATCGCGGTGAACTCCAGCCTCTACATCGCCCGGATGGCGAACCCGTGGACGTTCGCGACCAAGCCCACCCGGATCGCCACGCCGACGCTGAGCTGGGAGATCCTCGGTTACCGGGTGAACGAGGGCCCGGCCGTCCTGATCCGCAACGGGCGGGTGTTCCTCACCTTCTCGGCCAGCGCCACCGACGCCCGGTACGCCATGGGCCTGCTCACCGCCGACGCGGACGCGGATCTGCTGAAGCGGGAGAGCTGGGTGAAGACCCCGGATCCGATCTTCGTGACGAACGAGAAGACGCAGCGGTACGGCCCCGGGCACAACTCGTTCACCGTCGCCGAGGACGGGAGGACCGACGTGCTGGTCTACCACGCCCGCGACTACGCCGACATCACCGGCGACCCGCTCTACGACCCCAACCGGCACACCCGCGTCCAGAAACTCTACTGGCATGAGGACGGGACGCCGCTGTTCGGCATCCCGGTCGGTGACGGCGGCCCGATCGTCCGGCTGTCGCCGGCGGACGCGCCGCGCTCGTTCGTCAGGCACACCGACGACGTGATCAAGGCCGAGAAGGCGCCGTACGACCTGGAGAAGACCCAGTTCCGGTTCGTGAAGGCGGCGGACGGCACCGAGACGATCCAGTCGGTCGACGAGCCGGCGAAGTTCGTGACGGTCACCGGCACGGTGGTGTCGCTGTCGGCGGCCGGGACCCCGGTCACCCGGGTCGCGTCGCGGGACGGGGTGACCGTCCGGGTCGCGCCGGGCCGGTACCTGCGGCACGTCAAGGGCGCGATCACGGTCTCCGACAAGGCGACCGCGTTCATCCTGAGTTGATGGTGAGGGACCTCCGGCCGGGCCGGAGGTCCCTTTTCCGGGGTATTCGGCGCCGAGCGGTGGCGTCCCCGCGCCCGAACCGGCAACGGTCTGACCCTTGCGGGCTAAAGCCGGTGCCCGTCGCGACGATAAAGCGGACGTGCTGAACCTCGACTCGATCCGCGACCGTGCCGTGGAAGCCTCGATGCTGGCCTTCGTCCACGTCGACCGCGACGGCCTGATCCAGGACTGGAATCCGGCCGCCGAGCTGCTCTTCGGCTGGCGCCGTGAGGAGATCCTCGGGCTGCCGCACGGCGACGTCCTGGTTCCGCCGGCGCGGCGGTCGGCACACAACGCCGCCTTCGCCCGGCGCCTGGTGACCGGCGTCGACGAGGACCGGCTCGCCGGGCGCCGGGCCGAGATGACGGCGATGCACCGGGACGGCCGCGAGCTGCGTGTCACGCTCGCCATCGACCCGGTCGCCGATGGTTTCGTCGCGTTCGTCGCGGACCAGACCGACTGGCACGAGACCCAGCAGGAGCTGCACCGCAGCAACGCGCTGATCACCACCATCCTGCAGCACACCAGCGCGATGATCTCCGCGAAGGACCTGGAGGGCCGCTACCTCTTCGTCAACGGCGAGTACGAGCGGGTCCTCCAGGTGCGGGCCGCGGACGTGGTCGGCCGCCCGGAGAGCGAGATGGTCTCGCCGGCGGTCGCCGCGGTCGGCGCGGCCCACGACGCGGACGTGATCGCGAGCGGCGAGGCCCGGACCGTCCTGGAGGAGGTCCCGTTCCCGGACGAGATCCGCCAGTACGTGGTGACCCGCGTCCCGCTCACCGACCCGGACGGCACCGTCTACGGGGTCTGCACGATCGCCATCGACGACACGGTCCGGCGCCGCACCGACGCCGCCCTGGCCGAGGGTGAACGCCGTTTCACCACGACCGTGAACAACGCTCCCGGCATGATCTTCCAGTTCCGGCAGGCCCCGGACGGCGCCGCCTGGTTCACCTTCGTCTCCGAGGGCTGCCGGGACATCTTCGGCCTGGAGCCGGTGGAGATCCTGGGCCAGAGCGGCCGGCTGCACGAGGTGATCGTCCCGGAGGACCGGGCGTCGTTCTTCACCTCGATGGCGACCTCCGCCGACACCCTTCTGCCCTGGTCCTGGCAGGGCGGCGTGAACTGCACCGACGGCGTCGTGCGGCACGTGTACGGGGTGTCCCGCCCGCGCTACGAGACCGACGGCGGCATCGTCTGGGACGGCATGATGCTCGATCGCACCCGTGAGCGGAACACCGAGATGAACCTGGCCGAGGTCCGCCGCGAGGTCGCCGACCTGACCGGGCGCCTCGCCGCGATGGCGGGTCAGGGCGCCGGCGGCCCGGGAGCGGCGGCATGACGGGGAACCGGCACGCCCGCAAGCTCGGCCAGCTCGGCATCCCGGTCGAGCCGATGCCGGCCGCCGCCTCGATCGCCGAGGTACGGGCCCTGCTCGCCGCGAACGCGCTGATCCCCGGCGTGGTGATCGCCGACGGCGGCCGGCGCCGGGTGCTCAGCCGCGGGCTGTTCTTCCGGCACAGCGCCGGGAGCGCGGCCACCACGATCGGCGAGCTCACCGGCGGCGACGCCCTGGAGCTGCCGGCCGGCACCGACGTCGACATCGCCGCCGAGGCCGCGCTCACCCGCCCGGCCCGCGACCGGGAGGAACCGCTGCTGGTCACCTGGCCGGACGGCCGGGTCGGGATGGCCTCCGCGATCGACGTGCTCGCCGCGATGGCGGGCCGGTTCACGAAGGCATCCAGCACCGATCCGCTCACCGGGCTGCCGAACCGGGCGATGGCCCAGGCCGAGGGTCAGCGCCTCCTCGACGACGGCGAGCTGACCGCGGTGATCCACCTCGGGCTGGACCGGTTCCAGGACGCCAACGACGTGCTCGGCCACCACGGCGCCGACACCCTGCTGCGCCTGGTGGCGTCCGCGCTGCGCGAAGCGTGCGGACCGGATCACCTGGCCGCCCGTCTCGACGGCGACCAGTTCCTCGTGCTCGTCGCGGAGCTGCCGCCCGGGCAGAACCCGCAGAACCTCGCCCGCCGCGTGGCCGGCGGCATCCGCGGGCCGCACGTGGTCGACGGCCTGCCGATCGGTGTCGAGGCGAGCGTCGGGCTGTGCCAGGCCGGCCACGACGACGCCGCGGTGCTGATCCGCCGGGCTGCCGCGGCGATGCGCCGGGCCAAGCACGAGCGCACCGGCGTCGTCGAATGGACGCCCGGCCTCGACCAGGAGAAGCGGGTCGACCTGCAGCAGCTCACCGAGTTGCGGGCCGGGCTGCGCGCCGGTCATCTGCGGCTGCACTACCAGCCGCTGCACGACGCCCGCAGCCGCGACCCGCACGGGGTCGAGGCGCTGGTCCGGTGGCAGCATCCGCAGCGCGGCCTGCTGCCGCCCGGTGTCTTCCTGCCCGACGCGGAACGCTCCGACGTGATCCTGGAGCTGACCGACTGGGTGCTCGCCGAGGCGCTGCACCAGACCGCCCTCTGGCACCGGGCCGGCCGCCGGATCCCCGTCTCGGTCAACCTGCCGGCCGCCTACCTGGCCCAGGACCGGGCGGTGGAGACGATCCTGACCCTGGTACGGATGGAACGCATCCCCGCCTCCCTGCTGACCGTGGAGATCACCGAGACGACCGTGCTGGCCCGTCCCGATCAGGTGGCCGAGCAGCTCGCCGCACTGCGCGCCACCGGGATCCGGGTGTCGATCGACGACTTCGGCACCGGGTACACCTCGCTGGGCCTGCTCCCCCGGCTGCCGATCGACGAGCTGAAGATCGACCAGTCGTTCGTCCGGCGGATGCTCGACTCGCCGGCCCACGCCACGATCATCGACTCGGTGATCGCGATCGCACGCTCGCTGCGCCTGACCGTGGTGGCCGAGGGTGTCGAGGACGAGCCGACCGCGCTCGCCCTGGCCTCAGCGGGCGTGGATCTCCTCCAGGGCTTCCACCTGCGACGGCCCGGCCCACCGGAGAACATCTAGAGGAAGTCGGAGCGGTCCAGGCGTGCCGCCCTCCTGCGGTACTCCTGGGCCTTACCCGGCCAGTTCGTCACGACTCGTCCGCTCGCCGTGCGGTACCAGCTCTGGCAACCGGTCCACACACTGTCCGCCAGACGGGACTGGATCTCGGAGTCGTAGGCGTCCGAACGCTCTGCCCGTACCTCCAAAGGCCCTTGACCTTGATCCACCACCCGCACCGCCTGGCCGATGTAGCGCGCCTGGACCTCGTGGAAATAGATCACCGAGGTGTTGCCGGTGTTCGTGTTCGGACCGTAGACCAGGAACATGTTGGGGAATCCGGGCACCGTGACGCCGAGGTAGGCGTGCGCGCCGTCCCGCCACACGTCGTTCAGCAGCACGCCGTCGCGGCCGGTGACCCGCATGGGCACGAGGAACTCGGTCGCCGCGAATCCGGTCCCGTAGACCAGCACGTCACACGGATGATCCACGCCGTCGGCCGTCCGGATGCCGCTTTCGGTCACGGCGACGATCTTCTCGGTCACCAGATCCACGTCCGGGCGGGCCAGCGCGGGCAGCCACGCGTTCGTGAACAGCACCCGCTTGCAGCCCATCGGCTCGTCCGGGGTGACCTTGGCGCGGAGCTCGGGATCACGGACCTGGATGCGGCGTTGCAGGTTCGAGATGCCGCGCACGATGCCGTCGGCGAAGCGGTTCCCGGTCACCGCGGCGCCGGTCACGAGGGTGAGCAGCCAGGTGCCGGCGCGCGAGGCGCGCATCATCAAGGGCATCTTCCGGTACGTGTAGAGCCGCGCTCTGCCGTACCGCCGATCCGGTTTCGGCAGTGTCCACGGCGGGGTCCGCTGATAGACGGTGACGCTCTCCGCCCGATCGGCGATCGCCGGGACGAGCTGGATGGCGCTGGCCCCCGTGCCGATCACCGCGATCCGCTGCCCGTCGATCGGCACCTCCGGGGTCCAGTGCGCGGTGTGCACGGCCGTCCCCCGGAACGTGCCGGCGCCCGGCAGGTGCGGGATCGACGGCCGGGACAGCTGACCCACCGCGGGGATCAGCACGTCCGCCTCGATCGTCTCGCCGTCGCCCGTCGTGATCCGCCACCGCTCACCGTCCCAGGCGGCGTCGCTGACCTCGGTCCCGAAACGGATCCGGCCGGCGACCCCGAACCGCTCGGCGCACTCCTCGATGTACGCGAGGATCTCCTCGTGTGGCGGGAACCGCCTGGTCCACCGGGGATTGAGCGCGAACGAGTAGGAGTAGAGCGGCGCCGGGATGTCACACGCACATCCGGGATAGGTGTTGTCCCGCCAGACGCCGCCGATCCGGTCGGCCTTCTCCAGCAGGACCAGGTCGTCGTAGCCCTCTTTCAGCAGCTCGACGGCGGCGGCGATGCCACCGAACCCGGCGCCGATGATCACGATGCTGGTCATGGCTGGGGCCTCACGCTGATCCGGAGAGCGGCGGGGGCGTGCTCGGGAACGACCGGCCGATGCGGTCTGACCGGATTCACAGGTATATAGCCGGTGGCCGGCCTCGGATCCGGCTCCCCCTTGTTGGGCCAGAGCGCCACCGCCCGCTCGGCCAGCGCCGTGATCGTCAGCGACGGGTTCACCCCGAGGTTCGCTGCCACCACCGATCCGTCGATCACGTGCAGCCCGTCGTACCCGAACAACCGCTGATAGGGGTCCACCACGCCACTGTCCGGATCGCCGCCGATCGCGCAGCCCCCGATGAAGTGCCCGGTCACCGGCCGCCCCACCAGCTCGGTCATCGCCCCGGTGGCCACGCCGTCCACCTTCTCGGCGACCCGCCGCGCCACGTCGTGCGCCGCGGGCACCCACACCGGGTTCGGCTCGCCGATGCCCGGCCGGCTGGTGAGCCGCCCGCCCCGCTTCGTGTACACCGTGATCGAGTTGTCCAGCGGCTGCATCGCGAGGAGCACGATCGTCTCCCGGGACCAGTTCTTCGGCGAGACGTAGAGCCGCAGGTCCCGCCCCGCCTTCGCCAGCTGCTTCACCGCGGCCCACCAGCGCGGGGTCCGGCCGGCGTCGTCGACCAGCACGGTGGCCAGCAGCGCCAGCAGGTTGCTGCCCGGACCGTACCGGACCGGCTCCACATGCGTCACCGGGTCGGGGTGGATCGACGACGTGATGGCGACCCCGTGGCTGAAGTCGCGGTCCTTGCGCCGGGTGCGCGCCCCCAGGATGGACTCCGAGTTGGTCCGGCTCAGCTCGCCCAGCTTCGCCGACACGCGCGGCAGCAACCCCTGGTCGCGCATCCGGTGCAGCAGCCGCTGAGTGCCGAGCGCGCCACCGGCGAAGACGACCTGCCGCGCGGTGAACGTCCGCTTCCGGCGCCCACCGGTCCGCCGCGTCTGGACGACGTAGCCGCCGTCGCGCTGCCGGACGGTGCGCACCGTCGTGAGGTCGTGCACCACCGCGCCGGCCTGCTCGGCGAGGTACAGATAGTTCTTGACCAGTGTGTTCTTCGCGTTGGTCCGGCAGCCGGTCATGCACGAGCCACACAGCGTGCAGGTCCGCCGCGCCGGTCCGGCCCCGCCGAAGAAGGGGTCCGGGACGTCGGCGCCGGGCCGTTCTCCGAAGAGGACACCCACGGGCGTACGCCGGAACGTCCCACCCACGCCCAGGTCCTCGGCAACGGCGCGCAGCGCTTCGTCGGACGCCGTCGCGACCGGGTTGGTCGTCACGCCGAGCATGAGTTTCGCCTGCTCGTAGTAGGGCGCGAGCTCGGCTTTCCAGTCGGTGATCGCTGCCCACTGCGGATCCGCGTAGAACGCGTCCGGCGGCTCGTAGAGCGTGTTCGCATAGCCCAGCGACCCGCCGCCCACCCCGGCCCCCGACATGATCATCACGTCTTTCAGCAGGGTGAGGCGCAGAATCCCGTAACACCCGAGGGCCGGCGCGTACAGATAGTCGCGCAGCCGCCAGGAGGTCTTGGCGAACTCCTCGTCGGCGAACCGGCGCCCTGCCTCCAGCACGCCGACCCGGTAGCCCTTCTCGGTCAGCCGCAGCGCCGTCACGCTGCCGCCGAACCCGGACCCGATCACGAGGACGTCATAGTCGTCCGACATCGCCGTACCATCACACCGCTATTGGCAACATGTCAACAAGACGTTTCCGGTCTTGGCCCACACCGCCGATTCGGATGCCACCACCCCACCCGGAGATCGTCGATGGTGCACTCTTCATCCCCATGGCAGACCTCTCCTTCGAGCGCAGGGGAACCGGCCGCCCGCTGGTCCTGATCCACGGCATCGGCAGCCACTGGCAGGTGTGGTCGCCGATCCTTGCGCAGCTGTCCCTCCACCGGGACGTGATAGCCCTGGACCTCCCCGGCTTCGGCGGATCCGCCCTGCCCGCATCCGGCGTCGCCGGCTCGGTTCCGTGGTTCGCCGACCGGGTCGCCGCCTTCCTCGACGATCTCGGCGTCCACCGCCCGGAGATGGCCGGCAGCTCCCTGGGCGGCGGCGTGGCCCTCGAACTGGGCCGCCGCGGCCTTGCCCGCTCCGTGACGGCCTTCGCCCCGGTGGGTTTCTGGAGCACCCCCGGCCGCCTCTGGTGCCAGGCCGTGGTCACCGCCGCCCGCACCGGCGCGAGACAGCTCTCCGCACCGCTCCCGGCCATCATGAACTCCCGGGCGGGCCGCTCGGCGTTCTGCGCCGTCTTCTACGCCCGTCCCGCTCGGCTGTCTCCGGCGGACGCCCTGGCAGCGGCCCGCAACCTGGCCGCCTCCCCCGGGTTCGCCCCGGCCCGCGACGCGTTCGCCCGGCTGCGCCCGTGGTCACCGGACGACCTGGGCGCGCTCCCCACCATCCCGGTGACGATCGCCTGGGGGACCAGAGACGCGGTCCTGCCTCATCGCCCTCAGTCCCGCCGGGCCCGGGCAGTCCTCCCTCGGGCCCGCCACGTCACCGTGCCGGGCTGCGGCCACCTGCCGTTCAACGACGATCCGGCCCGCTGCGCGGAGATCCTGCTGTCCGGCGGGGATCTCAGGACTTGAGCATCCAGGTCAGCATCATCGTCATGAGGATGAGAGCGCCCGCCGCCAGGGTGACCACCGCGACCAGGGCGCTGACCTCGGATTCGGAGCGTTCCGGCCGCGCCCCCGGCGCCGTCCACGTCTCGACCGCCGACCACACGCGGGCGCCGGCCACGCGCATCCGGCGCCTCCAGACGCGGGCCTGAACGGAACGGGTCGGTCCGGGGCGGGCAGGTGTCACCGACACTCCACTCCGGACATATGCCCACACCTCCGCGCACCACCTCACTCGACCGGTCAACGACCCATGTGCGGATCAGTGATGCGGCATGCCGGGCGCCGCTGGGACACTTCCGAGCGGGAGTACGGACCGGAAGCACGAAGGGGATCGAATGCCAGACGTACGGGAGGCCGCGAAACTCCTGGAGAACGCCGCACGCGTGGTCGTCTTCACCGGCGCCGGGATCTCCGCGGAGAGCGGCGTGCCCACGTTCCGCGACGCGCTCACCGGTTTGTGGGAACGGTTCGACGCGCAGTCGCTCGCCACCCCGCAGGCGTTCCGCGACGACCCGGAGCTGGTCTGGGGCTGGTACGAGTGGCGCCGCCACAAGGTCAGCAGCGTCCACCCGAACCCCGGCCACCTCGCCGTCGCCACCATCGAGGCCCGAGTCCCGGCCGCCACCCTGATCACCCAGAACGTCGACGACCTGCACGAACGCGCCGGCTCCCCGGACCCGGTCCATCTGCACGGCAGCCTCTTCGCACCCCGCTGCGCCGACTGCGGCAAGCCGGCCGGCCCGCCCGCCGCGCCGGCCGACGAGCCCGGGGAGGGCCGCCGGATCAGGCCGCCGTCCTGCTCCCGGTGCGGTGGCCTGATCCGCCCCGGGGTGGTGTGGTTCGGCGAGTCGCTGCCCGAGGCCGCCCTGGAAGCGGCCGCCCGAGCCGCGTCCGGCGCCGACGTGCTGCTGACGATCGGCACGTCGGGCCTGGTCTACCCGGCCGCGGAGATCCCGCGGCTGGCGGCCCGGGCCGGCGCCGCCGTCATCCAGATCAACCCGCAGCCCACGCCGATGGACTCGGTGGCCCTGGTCAACCTGCGGGGCAGCGCCGCCCGCATCCTCCCCGACCTGGTGGCCCTGACCTGGCCGGACGCCTAACGCACGGCCCGGTCCGGCAGGGGCAGTTCCCGCAGGGGCGCCTTGCGTACCTTGTTGGATCCTGTTCTCGGAAGCTCCGCCACCACGTCCACATAGACCGGGATCTTGTACTTCGCGAGTCGCCCGGCCAGGAAGACCGGCACGTCCGCGGGCTTCAGAGAACGCCCTTCCCTCGGTACGACGAAAGCCCGGCCGACCTCGCCCCACTTCTCGTCGGACACCCCGATCACGGCCGCCTCGGCCACCGCGGGATGCTCGAAGATCGCTGCCTCCACCTCGGCGGGGTAGACGTTCTCCCCACCGGAGATGTACATGTCCTTCGACCGGTCGACGATCCGGAAATGCCCCGCCTCGTCGACCACCGCGAGGTCGCCCGAACGGAACCACGACCCGTCGACGAAGGCCGCCGCCGTCGCCTCCGGATCCTTCCAGTAGCCGGGCGTGACGTTGGGCCCACGGACCAGGACCTCGCCGGGTTCACCGGGCGCATCGGTGACCGGCGCACACCGGACGTCCGCGAAGAAGACCGGGAGACCCGCCGATCCGACGTGCTCGCGGCTCTCCCGCGCTTCGAGGAACGTCGCCCCGGGCGCGGTCTCGGTCATCCCGTACCCCTGGCAGAAGGCCAGCCCCCGCTCCTGATAGGCCCTGATCAGCGCCTCCGGGACCGAGGCGCCGCCGGTCATCAGGCTGCGCACCGACGAGAGGTCGGCCGTCTCCCACCGCGAGGACCGGCTGAGCCCGGCGAACATCGTCGCGACGCCGAACATCCAGGTCACGCGATGCCGCTCGATCAGGTCGAAGCAGCCGTCCACGTCCCAGCTCGGCATGATCACCGAGGTGCCGCCCTTCAGGAACGTCGGCAGCAGGCACTGGTTGAGCGCCGCGACGTGGAAGAGCGGCGCGCTGACCAGCGTGACCTCGTCGGAGGCGACGTCCACGCAGACCAGCAGGTTGTAGCAGTTCCAGATGATGTTGCCGTGGGTGAGCGTCGCGCCCTTCGGGTTGCCGGTGGTGCCGGACGTGTAGAGGATGCACGCGACGTCGTCGAGCTCGATGGGCTCGTCGTCGTGATCGCCGGGCTCCTGATCGCTGGGCCGGCAATCATTGGGCGGGCGATCACTGGGCTGGCGATCATTGGGCTGGCGATCATTGGGCTGGCGATCATTGGGCTGGCGATCATTGGGTGCGATAAATCGCTCATAGTCCGAAATATCTACCTTGACCCGCACGTCCGCCTCGACCGGCATCGCATGGATCAGCGCCGACGCCCCGCTGTGCTCCAGCTGATAGCGGATCTCCGGCTGGGTGAGCCGGAAGTTCAGCGGCACGAAGATCCCGCCGATCCGGTACGTCGCGAACATCGTCTCGACGAACGAAGGATGATTGGGCCCCAGATAGGCGACGCGATCACCGCGCCCGACGCCGGCAGCGCGCAGCGCCGACGCCAGCCGCGAGACGCGCTCGTGCAGCGCGGCGTAGGTGATCGCCCGGCCTTCGAAGATCAGCGCCGTGCGGGCGGGCGACATGGCCGCCCGCCGCGCCGGCCACGAGCCGAGACCGTGATCGTCCATCACGCGTAATGCCGGTAGACCGGCCTCGCGACACACGCCGGCTTCGACGAGCCCTCCACCTCGACGGTGAAGTCGAAGGTGCTCTGCACGCCGTTGCCCGCGACCTCCTCGACGCTGACCACCGAGGCGTTCAGCCGGATCCGCGCGCCGACCCGCACCGGGCTCGGGAAACGCACCTTCTCCAGGCCGTAGTTGACCCCCATCGTGATGCCCTCGACCGTGAGCAGCGAGCTGAACAGCGGGATCACCAGGGACAACGTCAGATAGCCGTGCGCGATCGGGCCGCCGAAGGGGCCGGTCTGCGCCCGCTCGACGTCGACGTGGATCCACTGGTGGTCGCCGGTGGCGTCGGCGAACGTGTTCACCCGCTCCTGGGTGATCTCCAGCCACTCGGAGGAGCCGAGGTCCTTGCCGACGAGCGACTTGAGTCCGTCGAGGCCGGTGACGGTGGTGGTCATGTGAGGTTCTCCTTGAACAGAAGGCGGGCGGCGTTGAGCTTCAGAATCTTGGGGATCACGTCGGGCTTCATCTCCAGCTTGCCGAAGTCGGCGAGCCATCGGTCAGGGGTCAGCACCGGGAAGTCCGATCCGAACAGCATCTTGTCCGAGAGAAGCGTGTTGGCGTACCGGACGAGCTGCGGCGGGAAGTATTTCGGCGACCAGCCGGACAGGTCGATGTAGACGTGTTCCTTGTGGGTGGCGACGGCGAGCGCCTCGTCCTGCCACGGGAACGACGGGTGGGCCAGGATGATCCGCAGGTCCGGGAAGTCCACCGCCACGTCGTCGACGAGCATCGGGTTGGAGTACTTCAAGCGGATCCCGCCGCCGCCTCGCACGCGCGCCCCGATCCCGGTCTGACCGGTGTGGAACAGCGCGATCGCGCCGAGTTCCTCGATCGCCTCGTAGAGCGGGTACGCCATCCGGTCGTCCGGCGCGAATCCCTGGATGCTCGGGTGGAACTTGAAGCCGCGGACACCGTACTCCCGGACCAGGCGGCGGGCCTCCCGCACACCGCCACGGCCCTTGTGAGGGTCGATGCTCGCGAAAGGGATCAGGACGTCCTGGTACGCCGCGCAGTCCTCGGCGATCTCCTCGTTGGAGATCCGCGGGTGACCCGTCGCGTGCTCGGCGTCGACGGTGAAGACGACGGCGGCCATCCGGCGTGACCGGTAGTAATCAGCCGTCTCGGCGATCGTCGGCTGCCGGTGCCCGTGCGCCTTGAAGTAGTCGGCCGAGGCGCCGAGCAGTTCAGGGCTGAGCGAACCCTGACCGTTCCTGCCCACCTCGACGTGGGTGTGGACGTCGATCGCCGCGAGCCGTTCGACGTCGATCATCCGGCCGGCGCCTTCGGGGCCGGGATGCCGTAGGTCTCCGGTTCCGCTCCGACGCCGGTGGACCAGCCGGCGGCGATCGCGTCAGCGGTCCAGCCGCCGTCGGCGAAGGCCACGTTCTTCTCCCGCGGGTGCGACCAGAGGGCCAGCCGATCGCCACCGATGCCGATCGCCTGACCGGTTATGTCCTTCGCCGCCTCGGACGCGAGGAACACGATCAGCCCCGTCACGTCGTCGACGGTTCCCAGCCCTTCATCACGGCGGAGCCAGGCCGGGTACGGCGTACCGTCTCGCTCCGATTCCTCGATGACCGGCGCGAACGCCGGAATGGTCTTGGTCATCTCGGTGGCGGCGACCGGGACGACGGCGTTCACCGTGATGCCGGCGCGGCCCAGCTCCAGTGCCCACGTCCGGGCCATCGCGGCGATCCCCGCCTTCGCCGCCGCATAGTTCGTCTGACCGAAATTGCCCCGCTGGCCGGCGGGCGACGAGATGAGGATGAGCCGGCCGCCCTCGCCCTGTTCGCGCATCCGGATCGCGGCGGCCCGGGCACAGGTGAAGGTGCCGCGCAGGTGCACGTCGACGACCGCGTCGAAGTCCTCGTCGGACATCTTCCAGAGCACCCGGTCGCGAAGGATGCCGGCGTTGGTGATCAGCACGTCGAGGCGGCCGAAATTGTCCACCGCGGCCGCCACCAGACGATCCGCGGTCTCGCTGCTGCCGACCGCGGCGGCCACGCCGACCGACCCGGGGATCCCGGCGACGGCGGCGTCCACCACCGCCTGATCCACGTCGTTGACGACCACCGACGCACCGGCGGCGGCCAGCGCCTTCGCGTAGGCGAGCCCCAGACCGCGCCCACTGCCGGTGATCACGGCGACCCTGCCGCTCAGATCCACACTCATCAATCTACTCCGCCCATGATTAACAGGAATCCTGTTGATTGCGAGTCTTGATGACGATCAGGTTTCCTGTCAATGGGGTAATCTGGCGACTCGTGCGAACCCAGGGAGTGACCGCCATGCCGTCGATGCTCTACCTCGTCAAACAGCTCGAGCTGGCGGTCCGCGCACGCCTCGACGACCTGGTCCGCTCGGCCGGCATCACGGCGTTGCAGTACACCGCCCTGACCGTCCTGGAACGCCACGACGGCCTGTCCGCGGCCCAGCTGGCACGCGACTCGTTCGTCACCGCCCAATCGATGGCCGACATGGTCCGAGCCCTGGAATCCCGGGGCCTGATCCGCCGCGAGCGCAACGCCGGCAACCGCCGCGAACTCCTCATCCGCCTGACACCGGCGGGCCGGGCCCTGCTGGCGTCGGTGGCCACCCCGGTCCAGGACCTGGAATCGCGTCTGGTGAGCAAGATGTCCCCCGACGAGGCAGCCGACTTCCGCCAGTCCCTGATAGTCGCCTGGCAAGCACTGGCCTGACTCGCCTCCCTCCCCGAACCCGGCTGTGACCCATCGCTCTCACGGCACCCCTCCGCCGGCGATGAGTCACAGCCCGCTCGTTCAGCCGTGGCCCATCGCTGCGGGAGTGTCCGGCCGGCAGCGATGAGCCACAGCCGGAACTGAGCCTCACACCCGCGACCCATGACGCACCACCGCGCAAATCGCCAGTCCCGCCCCCGCGACACCACCGAACCGGCTGCACAGCGGAGCCACCTCCGCGCCCGAGAAGCTGCTCAGCCGGCTAGCGGACCGCCGGGTCGATCGGGGTGATCGGTGGCGAGGCCGCTTCGATGACCTTCGCCGCTGACAGGGCCACGTGGTCGTGGTGCTGGGCGGCGATCACCTGCACACCGAGCGGCCGCCTGCCCGACACCCCCGTCGGCACCGCGACGGCGGGGAGGCCGAGGAAGTTGGCCGTGACGAGGAGACGGTGGGACTTCCAGAGTTCGGTCGCCGCCTCGGGGCCGCTCACGTCGTACCCGATCAGAGGCATCTCCCGGGTGATGACAGGACCCAGCACGATCGGGTAGCGCGCGTGGAAGGAACGCCAGGCGGCAGCGTGCACGAACCGCTCGGCCCACGCGCCCTGGTAGGCGGCGGACGTGTCGAGCAGCGTCACGCCGGCGATGTTGTCGCGGAAGTATTCGACCGTTCCCGAGGAGAGCGGCCCCGGGAAGACACCGGGCGTGAGCAGCATCGGCGCGTTCTCGGTCGACGACAGCTGACGCCAGAGGGTGGCACACCGGTCGATCGCGGGCGGCTCGACCTCCTCCACTTCCCAGCCGGCGGCGGCGAGGGCGTCGGCGGCCGCCCGCACGGCGCCGGCCACGACCGGATCGACGCCCCAGCCGGCCGGATCGACGGTCACGGCAACCCGGCGGATCCCGGTGTATCCGGACGGGTGCGGCACGGTCACCGACAGCGGGTCGAACGCATCGGCGCCGTGCATCACCCCGAACAACAGGTCAAGATCATTCACGGTACGCGCCAGCGGCCCGTTCACCGCCATGTGCTGGATGGAGAGCGGCAGCGGCTCGACCGCCCGCGACGGGGCCGGCACCCGCCCGGCCGACGGCCGCAGAGCGGCGATCCCGGCGGCATGCGCGGGAAGCCTGAGTGACCCGCCGTAGTCGTTCCCGATCCCTGCGGCGGCCATCCCGGTGGCGACCGCGACCGCGTCCCCGCCACTGGAGCCGCCCGGCACCCGGGAGGGATCCCAGGGGTTGACCGTCCGCCCGAAGAGGTCGTTGTCGGTGTCCCAGCGCAGCCCGATGTCCGGCATGTTCCCCCGGCCGACCGGGATGGCGCCGGCCGCGAGAAGCCGGTCGACGAAGGTCGCGTTGTCGGGCGGCACGGCCCCGGCCGCGAACGGCAGCCCGGACGTGGTCGCCGACCAGGTGAGGTCGATGTTCTCCTTCACGGTGATCGGCACGCCGGCGAGCGGCCCCGGATCCTCGCCCGCTGCGATCCGCGCGTCCAGTGCCGCGGCGGCCTCCCGAGCCCGATCGCCGAGGGCCACCGACACCGCGTTGACCTGCGGGTTCACGGCGGCGATCCGGTCCAGGTGGGCGTCGACGACGACAGCCGCGCTGACCTGCCCGTCCCGGACCCGAGCCGCGATCTCCGAAACCGACGAATTGGTAATAGTCACCTTGAATCCTTAGATAACCGAGAGAATCAAACAGGTCGCACCGAGATCCAGCGACTGCCGGTTGGGAACCGTCTTCTCGGCGAGCCACCGGTGCTCCCCGGTCCCGGGCGCCGGCACGAATTCCGGCGCGTCACTGCTCGCGATCGTCAGCCGCAGGACATGCCCGGCGGCGAGCCGATACCCCACGTGGCCGAGATCGACGGAGACGGCGAAACCAGGCCCCGGCGCGATGATCGTCTGCTGTCCGCGGGCGATCAGCCGCGCCGACCCGTCCGGAGCGACGTCGGCGAGCCGGGCGAAGAGATCCATCTCCGGCCCGTCCGACCCGGCGACCGCCTCCAGCCGGACCGGCCCCACCAGGTCGACCGGCGCGTCGGCGGCGGCACTGTCGAAGACCAGCACATCGGAGCGGCCGGCCAGCCCGCTCTCGTCCGGATACTCCGCGAGGAAGCCGAACGCGTCCCGGGCCGGCGACGGCACCGGATCGGCGGCGTCATGGGTCCAGGATGCCGTGCCCGGGGACGGCGAGGAGACGAGACCGCCGTCCGACGGATGCAACACCAGCGAGGACGCCGGCGGCGGCCACGAGGACGACGACCGGAACGACGGGTCGCCGGAACCCGCGAGCTGCCATCGGACCCGTGGGATGACCCGCGATTCCCCGCGCAGGAACACGTCGAAGAACTCCACGGCCGGGTCGAGGTACCGGGGCAGGAACGACGGGTCGGTGTTCGGAACCCCGAGCGAGAAGTGGCTGTTGTTCTCGTGGTCGATCGCTTCGAGCAGCAGATATTCGTGGGCGGCCCACGCGGGCCGGGAGGCGATCTGCCGGTGATCGGCCCACTGCCACGGCGCGCAGTTGTCCCACCAGCCGATCGTCATGAGCACCGGCACGGCGGGCGCGTCGAAGGGGCTGCCGGCCGGGAAGCGGCGCAGGCTGACCGGGTAGGGGAACCACAGGTCGTACGAGGCGGATCGACTGCCGACGGCCGTGAAGAACTCCTCGACCTGCGCGGCGAGGGGCCGCCGCGACCAGTCGATCTGCCAGTCCAGGATGTCCCGATCGTGGAACATCGACAGCGGGTAGAACCGGTGCACGGCCATCTCGACGTCGTGCACCCGCTGTCCCGGGACGGGGATCGGCAGCTCGCCGAGCCGGGTGCCGGTGACCCGCGGGACCATGGCCTTGAGCGCCGGGTGCCCGGTCGAGGCCGCCGCCCACTGGGTGAACCCGTAGTAGGAGTCGCCCCACATCCCGGCCACGCCGTCCGACCACTCCTGGTTGACCACCCAGTCGAGGGTGTCGTACCCGTCGTAGGCCTCGTTCACGAAGAGCAGCGTCTCCCCCTCGGACCGGAACTTGCCCCGGACGTCCTGAACGACGAAGCGGTAGCCACGGGCCGTGAAGTAGGCAGCGATCCGGGACATGAAGGTGTATTCACCCGACTTGTCGTAGGGCAGCCGCGTGAGGATCGTGGGGCCGGGCTCCGAGGAGGCGGGCAGATAGACATCGGTCGCGAGCCGCACCCCGTCCCGCATCCGCACCATGTGCTGCGTGGCATCGGGCGACAAGGGCCCCGGCCCGGTACGGGAGAACGAGACGCTCATCAGAGCACCTCGAAGAATCGGATGCAGACCTGGCCTCGTTCGCCACGGGCCAGTCCCACGAAGACGGACGAGGCGAGCCATCGGTGGGCCGGAGCATCGGTCTGAAAAACCGGAGATGTCCGATAGTAGTACATATCCTCCGGCAGGTCCTCTCCGGCTTCGACCCGCGCCTCGACGGAAGGAGACGCTCTCCAGAAGCCCCGGTTGTGAATGTCGATCACCGACCCGTCGGAGGCCTCCAGCAGATAGCGGGCATCCAGGGTGGTCACGCCATCCCGCGTCGTCGACCAGTCGCCACCACCGGCCAGGACGCGGCCCCGCAACCGCGGCCCGCTCACCGAGCCGCCCGTGATCGGGGTGAACTGGAGGCCGTCGCCGATGTCGAGCGTGGCAGCGACGTCGACCCGCGCCTCGAAGGCGAAGGCCAGCTGGGGATCGGGCAGTTCCAACATCAGCGTCCTCGTTTTCTTTTCCGAAATGACAATCAATTAAGCTGGTCGCAGACGGACGGAAGGGGGCCGGGATGGGACGCCCGAGCATGGCGGCCGAGCGGACCGAACAGATCATGCAGGCCACCGCCCGCTGCCTGCGGAAGAGCGGCCTGGCCGGCACGACGCTCGAACGGGTGGCCGAGGAGTCCGGGCTGAGCCGCAGCCACGTCCGGCACTACGTCGGCAACCGCGACGACCTGCTGCGCGGCTTCGCGAACTGGCTCTACACCGGCTACGAGGCCGAGTTCATCGACAAGATCGCCGGCGCGGCCGACCGGGAGAAGCTGCCGATCGCGATGGACTACCTGTTCAGCACGGGTTTCCTGCCGATCGGCGACGACGACACGGTGATCCGCGAGCTGATCACGGCGGGCATCACCGACGAGAGCATCCGCGGCATCCTGCAGACCCGCTACACGCAGGCGGTGCAGGCGGTGGAGGAGGCGCTCGCCGCCGAGTACCCCGCGTCGTCGCCGGGCGCGCGCCGCTCGGTCGCGTACGGCCTGTGGTGCCTCGCCCTCGGCAACTCGACGATGGCCGAGCTCCAGCTCCCGGTCGCCTCGGGGGGCCTGATCCGGACGGCGGCGGAGGGCCTCCTGGAGAGACTCACCCACGACTGAACCATCCGATATCCGCGGTGCCGCCGCCGCGGGACCGTCCACGATCGGCGAGGTCATCGGCTCGCCGCCCTCGTCGGCACCCATCCGGGTCGCGGAACCGACGCGAGCAGCCGCTGCGTATAGGCCGACGCCGGCGCGTCCAGCACCGCCGCGACCGGCCCCGACTCGACGACCCGGCCGGACCGCATCACCACCACGTCCTCGCAGACGTGCCGGACCACCGACAGGTCGTGGGTGATGAAGAGGTACGCCACCCCGGTCGCCGCCCGCGCCTCCACCAGCAGGTTCAGGATCTGTGCCTGGATGGAGACGTCGAGCGCCGCCACCGCCTCGTCGAGCACGAGCAGCTTCGGTTCGGCGGCGAGCGCGCGGGCGATCGCGACCCGCTGCCGCTGCCCACCGGAGAGCCGCCGCGGGAGGGCGTCACCGAGCCGCCGGTCCAGCCCCACGAGATCGAGTAGCGCATCGATGCGGGAGACCGGGCGATCATGGAAGGCCAGGACCTCCGCGAGGCAGGACCGCACCGTCTGCCGCCGATCCAGCGAGAGGTACGGATCCTGGAACACCATCTGGACGGCGGACGCCCGCTCCCGGCGGCTCAGCGCCGGCCGTCCGTCCAGCACCACCGAACCCGAGGTGGCCGTCTCCAGCCCGGTGACGATCCGCGCGCACGTCGTCTTCCCCGAGCCCGACTCCCCCACGACGGCGAGCGACCCACCGGCCGGCACGCTGAAACTCACCCCGTCCACCGCCACGAAGTCCTTGAACGACTTCCGCAGCTCGCGCACTTCCAAGATCACGAGACTCTCTCCACGAGGTGACAGGCGACCGATCCCGATCCGGCCGGCAGCATCGGCGGCCGGGCCGAGTGGCACTCGTGCGCGACGACCGGGCATCGATCGGCGAAGACACAGCCGGCAGGCGCGGTGAGCGCCGATTGCGGCACTCCGGGCACTGTCGCGAGGCGCGAGCCGGGCGGGACGGTTCCGGGCCGGGAGTTCAAGAGCGCTTTCGTGTACGGGTGAAGCGCCCGTTCATGCAACTCCGACGCCGGCAGGATCTCCACGATCTCCCCGGCGTACATGACCGCGATCCGGTCGCAGACGGCAGCGGCCAGTTCCAGGTCGTGGGTGATGAACAGCAGCGCGGCCGACCGCCGGCGCCGCTGCTCGGTGAGGATCGCGACCACCTCCTCCTGGGTGGTGACGTCCAGGGCGGTGGTCGGCTCGTCGGCGAGGATGAGTTCCGGCTCGGTGAGCAGGGCCGCGGCGATCACCACGCGTTGCAGGAGACCGCCGCTCAGTTCGTATGGCCGCTGGGAGAGCCTGCGCTCCGCATCGCCGACGCCGACCTCGGTGAGCAACCCGGCAGCGCGCCGCGTGGCCTCCGACCGGCTGACCCCTTGATCGCGCAGGACCTCGGTGAGGAAGTCGCCGACGGTGCGCACCGGGTTGACCGTGGCGCGCGGATCCTGGAAGACCATCGCGACGTCCCGTGACCGGAAACGACGCAGCGCCGCGGCGTTCATCGATCCCACGTCGACGCCGCCGAACCGCACCGCACCCGCCACGGCCGCCCCGTCCGGGAGCAGCCGCACCACGCTCTTGGCCGTCATCGACTTGCCCGATCCGGATTCCCCGACGAGCCCGACCGCCTCCCCGGCCGCGACCGACAGCGTCACGTCCCGCAGGATCGGCCGCTCTCCGAGACTCACGCGGAGAGAGGAGAACTCCAGCAACGGGACCGTCATCGCACATCACCGCCGAATCGCAGGGCCAGCCGCTCGGCCACCGACGTGAACGCCACCACCGTGACCACCACGGCGACAGCGGCGTAGAGGGACTGCTGCGGGAACCCGGCCAGGATCGACGGCTGACCGTTCGCGATCATCAGGCCCCAGTCCGCTGCCGGCGGTTGCAGGCCCAGTCCCAGGAACGAGATGGAGGCGAGGTCGATCATCGCGTAGCCGAAACCGATCGCCGCCTGGACGAGCAGCAGCGGCGCGAGGTTCGGCAGCAGATGCCGGCGGAGGATGTGCCCGGTGGAGAAGCCCTGCACGCGCAGCGCCTCGATGTAGGGCAGCGACCGCTCGCGCAGCGCCGCGGCCCGCATCACCCGGGCGATGACCGGCACGAACGCGAGCGACAGCGCCACCACCGGGGTGACGAACCCGGCGCCGAACAGCGCCGCCACGGTGATCGCCAGGACCAGGCCGGGGAAGGCGAAGAGCACGTCGAGCGCCCGGGAGACCAGGCCGTCGAACCAGCCGCCGAACCAGGCGGCGGTCACCGCCAGGGCGGTGCCTGCGGTCCCGGCGGCGAGCACCACGATCAACGGTCCGAAGAGGCTGGTCCGCGCGCCGTAGATGAGCCGGGACAGCAGGTCGCGGCCGAGGTCGTCGGTGCCGAGGGGATGAGCCGCGGAGATCGGCGCATAGGCGTTGAGCGGATCGACGGCGTTCGGGTCGTGCGGGGCGATCAGCGGCGCCGCGACGGCGACCAGCACGACGAGCCCGCACACGACGCTCGCCGGGGCGAGGGAGATCCGGGCCGTCCAGCGGCGCAGCGGCGGACGCATGGCGAGAGCACTCATGCCCGCTCCTTCAGCAGTCGTGGATCCAGGAGCGCGTTCAGCACGTCCACCAGCGTGTTCACCAGTACGAAGATCGCCACCAGGAGCAGGGCCAGCGCCTGGACGACGACCAGGTCCTGCCGTGCCGCGCTCTGCACGAGCAGCGACCCGAGCCCGCTCACCCCGAACGCCTGCTCGGCCACCGCGGTCCCGGCGAAGAGACCCGCGACCGTCACGCCGGAGACCGCGAGGATCGGTGGCGCCGCGTTGCGCAGCACGTGACGGCGCAGCACCTGCCTGCGTGGCAGGCCCCTGGCTCGCGCGGCGGACACGTGGTCGGAGGTGAGCTCCGCGCGTACCTCGGTGCGGGTGATCCTGCTGACGTAGGCGAGATAGCCGCCGCTCAGGGCGAGCGCGGGCAGGGTCAGGTGGTGGATCCGGTCGAGGAATCCGGTGCCCGAGCCGTAGACCGGGAACCACGCGAGCTTCGTGGCGAACACCCAGATCAGCAGGATCGCGGCGACGAACGCGGGCGCGGCCATCAGCACCGTCGTGGTCACCGTCAGCGCGCCGTCCACCTTCCGGCCGGCCACCCCGGCGAAGATCCCCGAGGACACCCCCACGATCAAGATCAAGAGGCTGGCGTACGCCACGAGCAGCGCGGTCGCCGGCAGTCTCGCCATGATCAGGCTCGTAACCGGCTCCTTCAGGACCATCGAGTCGCCCGGATCGCCGGTCAGCAGCCCGGACAGCCAGTGCCAGTACTGGAGGAGGAACGGGTCGTCGAGGTGATAGCGAGCCCGGATCTCGGCGAGCGCCGCCGGGTTGGGCTGGTGCCCGCCGGTGAGCAGCGCGGCCGGGTCGCCGGGCGCGAGGTGGAGCGCCCCGAAGATGACCAGGCTGGCCACCGCGACGGTCGCTGCCAGCCCGGCCGCCTTCCGGCTCAAGAACCGGATCATGCCTTCCCCACCAGGGCCGCCCACGAGGAGCTGATGTAGCTGAAACTGGCCGGGGCGCCGGTGATCCGCTTGTTCAGGAAGAGCCGGTTGTAGGAGCCGGCGAGGGTGATCTGCAGCTGCGCCGGGGCGTAGATCGCCTGCGCGGCCACGAACTTCTGCGCCGACACGACCGGGTCGGTGGCCGAGACCGCGGCCACGATGTTCGCCGTGACGGCGGGGTCCTCGTAGCCCGTCCAGTTGAAGGTGGCGCCCTTCAGCACGAATCCCGGCGCGTAGAAGAGCGCGCCCGGCACCTCCAGGTAACCGGTGGTCGCGATGAAATCGATGCCGGACCGCAGCGACGGGTCGTAGAAGAGGCCGGCGTACTCCGCGGGCTGCAGCTGCTTGATCGTCAGGTTCAGGCCGATCTGCCCGGCGGCGGCCTGCGCGATCGTGGCCGTCTGCAGCAGCGACTGTTCACCGGCCGGCGTGGCGATCACCAGATCCGTGCGACTCGGGGCGGCCTCGGCGACGAGCTTCCCGGCGGCCGCGACGTCCGCGGTGACGGTGTCGGCCAGGGCCGCGTAACCGCCGTCGTACACATCCTTCGCCGGATCCCCCCGCCAGGCCAGCGGCGGCGTGAAGGTCTTGAGCGGCTCGCCGGCGCCCTTGAGCACGCTGGCGATGAAGCTGGTCTTGTCGATCGCCAGGTTGAGCGCCTGCCGGATCCGCGGATCGGCGGCCGGGCCCTCGGCGGTGACGGCGCCGATGCTGAACGACTCGGTGCTCGGCCCGAAGTACAGCGTGCCCGCCTCGGACCGCCGCAGCGCCGCGATGCTGCCGACCGGCGCCCCGTAGACGCCGTCCACCTCGCCGGACATCAGTGCGCTGGTCAGCGTGCTGCTGTCGGTGAGGAAGACGAAGTCGAACGTCGCGGCCTTGGCCTTGCGGGCGGTGTCCCAGTACGTGTCGTTGCGCATCAGGCTGATCTTCTGCCCGCTGGTCCAGGCGCCGAGCCGGAACGGGCCGGTGCACATCAGCCCGCCGCTCGCGGTGCCGAATGCCTGGCCTGCGGTCGTCGCGTACTTCTCCTGGACGATCGCGCCGGGAACGCCGGCCATGTCCGGGACGAACTGCACGTCCGGCGTGGTGAAGGTGACGGTGACCTCGAGCGGGCCGGTCTTCACGACGTCCTCGACGTTGGCGTAGACGTGCGCGGCGTACGAGGCGACCTTCGGGTCCATGTTCCGCTTCAGGCTGTAGACCACGTCCTCGGCGGTGAGCGGGGAGCCGTCCCAGAACGTCACCCCGTCCCGCAGCGTGATCACCACGGTGTCCGGGTCCTTCTGGGTCACCGCGCTGGCCAGGCCGGGCGCCGTGGAGTAGTCGGGTTCGAGGCGCAGCAGGCTCTCGCAGAGGTTGGTGCCGACCGTGTTGGCCGAGTAGTCACCGGTGCGGGCCGGGTCGAGGGAGGCGGGCTCGCCGCTCGGCAGCGCCCAGGTCACGGACTCCACCTCGCCGGTCGCCGCCGGAGTGGTCTCGACCAGGTCGAACGCGGCGTCCGCCTGGCTCGTCTCCTCCGAGCAGGCCGCCAGAGACAGTCCGAGAAGCAGGGCCAGGGCACATCTGTTGAAAGCTCTCACGGTCTCTCCCGGATCGCGTCATGTGGTGACGGTCTCAGGCTGGCCCGGTAGCGATAGATTGTCAATCCTGGAAATCAACTATTAACTGCTGCCGTCCCACCTGTGCGAACGCTCTGATCTCTTTTGACCAGAAACCCTTTGTCGCTTGGGGTCTCCCGGGATCGGCCGATCAGGAGGTCATGGGCACGGCGCCACTACGGCACCTGTGGTGGATCTACCTGGTCGTCGCGTCGACGGCCGCTGTCGCGTACGTCGTGATCCCGCTCAACGCCGCCACCCGCTGGATCTACGTGGTGGTGAACTGCACCGCGCCGATCGTCACCTGGTACGGCCTGACCCGCTGGTCACCGCAGCGCCGGACCGGCTGGCTCGTGATCATTTCCGGTCTGGCGCTGTCCGGGCTGGGCGACGTGCAGTTCGCCGGCTACACGGCCCGCGGCATGCAGGCGCCGTTCCCGTCCGCCGCCGACCTGCTCTACCTGCTCGGGCACGTGGCCATCGCGGCCGGCACGGCCGTCCTCGCGGCCCGGGCCGGGCGGACCGCGTTCATCGACTCGGCGGTCATCCTCACGCCGTTCGCCAGCCTCGCCTGGATCCTCGTCCTGGAACCCATGCGGTCGTACGGCGGAACCTTCGCGGCGGCGTTCGTCGCCGTCGCGGCACCGGCCGGAACCCTGGTGGTGGTGTACTGCGCGCTCGCCCTCGCGCTCGGCGTCGAGCTGCGCACCCCCGGCGTCCGGGTCCTGCTGCTCGGCCTGATCGCCTGGTTCGTGTCCGACGCGCTCTACACCCACCAGGGCCTGAACGGCACCTACGTCGAAGGCGGCCCGATCGACCTGGGCTGGATGGCGATGCCGATCCTGATCGCCACCGCGAGCCTGCACCCGTCGATGGTCACCACCACACCCCGGCGGTCCGCGCTGACCATGCTCACCGTGCCGCGGGCCGTCACGCTCTTCGCCGCCTCGCTGGTGCTGCCGACCGCGCACCTGTTCTGGGAGCCCGCGTCGGACACCCCGCTGATCCTCGGCGCCTCGATCTCGATGACGCTCGTCGCGATCCGGCTCATCGCCCCCATCCACGAGCTGGCCCGGCGCGCCGGGCACGACCCGCTCACCGGGCTGGTCAACCGCAGCCTGCTGATGGACCGGCTCGCTCTGGCGCTCAGCTCGCTGCCGGCTGACGACCGTACGCGGGTCGCCCTGCTCTTCTGCGACCTCGACCACTTCAAGACCGTCAACGACAGCCTCGGCCACGACGCCGGCGACCAGCTGCTCGTCGCGATCGCCGGGCGGATGCGGCAGACCGTTCGCCCCGGGGACGTGGTCTGCCGGCTGGGCGGTGACGAGTTCGTCGTCCTGATGCCGGCCGTCACCGACCCTCTCGCCGCCGAGGTGTCCGATCGGGTCGCCACGGCGCTCGGCGAGCCGTTACGCCTCGCCGACGGCAGCGAGTTCTTCGCCTCGCTGTCGATCGGGCTGCGTACCACCGGCGACCCGGCGGCCGACCCGGAAGCGCTGCTGCAGGACGCCGACACCGCGATGTACCAGGCCAAGGCCGCCGGCCGCGGCCGGATGGTCCGCTTCGACGTGCAGAGCCGCGCCGACGCCGCGCAACGCCTGCGCCGGGACGCCGACTTCCGGCGGGCCCTGCACCACCCCGGCGAGCTCTTCTGCGTCTATCAGCCGGTCTTCCGCATCGACGACGGCAGCCTCAGCTCGGTCGAGGCCCTGGCCCGCTGGCAGCACCCGGCCGACGGTATCCTGCTCCCTGCCGCCTTCGTCCCGGTGGCCGAGGCGACCGGAACCGTGGCCCAGCTGTTCGCCGCCGTCCTCGAACAGTCCCTGCACGAGCAGCGCGCCTGGTACAACCGCACCGGCCGGTGGATCCCGATCGCCGTGAACCTCTCCCCCCGCCAGCTGGACGCGACCACCGCCGACACCGTCCTGGCCGCCCTGTGCCACGCCGGCACTCCCGCCTCCGCCCTCACCCTCGAGCTGACCGAGACCGGCCTGGCCGACCCCGCCACCGTCGACGCCGCCCTCGGCCCGCTGCGCCGCGCCGGCGTCAAACTGGCCGTCGACGACTTCGGCACCGGCTACTCCTCGATGGCCCGCGTCGCCGACCACGGCTGGGACATCGTGAAGATCGACCAGACCTTCGTCTCCGGCATCGCCCGCGACCCGGCCCGCCGCTCCCTCGCCGACGCGATGGTCGGCATGGCCCACGCCCTCGGCATGGTCTCCGTGGCCGAGGGCGTCGAGGAGGCCGCCGATCTGGCCGTCCTGCGCGAGCTGGGCTGCGAGTACGCCCAGGGCTTCCTGCTGGCCCACCCGACCGACGCCCCCGGCATCCTCGACCTCCTCCCCGTCCGAGCAGCCTGACCCCGGCGGGCGAACGTGACCGGGGACACTTTCGATACGAGACGGTTCCGTTTCTCTGCGGCGGGCGATAGCTTGCTTTGAGATACGGAACGGTTCCGTTTCGCAAAGGTCTCGGGGGACCCGTTCATGGACAAACACGTTCAAGCGCCTGCCGGGCATCCACGGCGCTGGGCGATCCTCGGCGTGCTGGTGATCAGCCTGCTGGTGGTCGTGCTCGACAACACCGTGCTCAACGTGGCGATGCGGACGATCGCCGACCCGGAGGCCGGGCTCGGCGCCAGTCAGAGCGAGCTCGAGTGGGCGATCAACTCGTACACGCTCGTCTTCGCCGGTCTGCTGTTCACCGCCGGCATCCTCGCCGACCGGCTCGGCAGGCGGCTGAGCCTCACCGCGGGCCTGATCGTCTTCGGCCTCGCGAGTCTCTTCTCGGCATACGCCACGACGCCCGACATGCTGATCGCGGCCCGCGCCGTGATGGGCCTGGGCGCCGCGTTCGTCATGCCGGCCACTCTCTCGATCATCGCGAACGTGTTCGACCCGACCGAGCGCCCGCGCGCCATCGGCGTCTGGGCCGGCGCGGTCGGCCTGGCCGTGGCGATCGGCCCGGTGCTCGGCGGGGTGCTGCTGGAGCACTTCTGGTGGGGCTCGGTCTTCCTGATCAACGTGCCGATCGTGATCGTCGGTGTCGCCCTCGTCGCCGTCCTGGTTCCGGAGTCGAAGGACCCGAAGCCGAACAGGATCGACGTACTGGGCGTGCTTCTCTCGATCATCGGCCTGACGCTGATCACCTACGGCGTCATCAAGGGCGGCGAGGACGGCTTCGGCGAGCCGCTGGCGTGGGGCACGCTCACCGCCGGCATCCTGATCATGGCCGCGTTCATCATGTACGAGCGCCGCATCACCTTCCCGTCGCTGGACGTCCGGCTCTTCACGAACCGCCAGTTCAGCGCGTCGACCGGCATCATCGGCCTGGTCTTCTTCGCGGCGATGGGCTCGATGTTCTTCGGCGCGTTCTACCTGCAGATGGTCCGCGGCTACGGCCCGCTCGCCAGTGGCGCGCTCTTCGTGCCGTTCGCCCTGGGCCAGATGATCTTCGCGCCGCTGAGCGCCGGCATGGTCAAGCGGTTCGGCCCGAAGGCGGTCAGCACGATCGGCCTGATCCTGGTCGCGGGCGCGCTCGCCATCTGGGTGTTCGTCGGCGCCGAGACCCCGATCTGGATCGTCGCCGTCACGTTCTTCGTGCAGGGCGTCGGCATGGCGAACGTGATGCCGCCGGCCACCGAGGCGATCATGTCGGCGCTGCCGCGGGAGAAGGCCGGTGTCGGCTCCGCGGTCAGCAACACGATCCGCCAGCTGGGCGGCGCCCTCGGCGTCGCGGTCCTCGGCGCGGTGGTCTCGTCGGTCTACCGCGATCACCTGGAGGCGCCGGCCGGCCTGCCGGACGCCGCCTCGGAACTGGCCCACGAGTCGATCGCCGGCGCCTACGCGGTCGCCGAGCAGGCCGGTCCGGCCGCGCCCGCGCTGCTCTCCGGCGCGAACGACGCGTTCGTCACGGCGATGCACTACGCCTCGGTCGGCTCGACCGTCTTCGCCCTGCTCGGTGCCCTGGTCGCGGCCCTCTGGCTGCCCGGCCGCAAGCCGGCGGCGCCGACTCCGGAGAGAGCCGACGAGGCACAGTTGGTCGACGCGTGAACGCCCGGTAACAATGAACACCATGACCACCAGCACCGACGCCGGCCAGGAGCGCAAGGCTCTCGGCCGGCCCCGTAACGCCCAGGCCGACGAGGCCATCCTCGACGCGGTGCTGGCGTTGCTCAGCGAGGGGCAGAGCGCGGCCGCCGTCTCCATCGAGGCGGTGGCCGCGAAGGCCGGCGTCGGCAAGGCCACGATCTACCGCCGCTGGCCGAACAAGGAGGCGCTGTTCGCCGACGCGGTCCGCGCCATGAAGGGCCCGCTGCCGGAGCTGGCCGGCGAGTCGGTCCGCGAGGACCTGATCGCGCTGATCACGGCGAACCGCTCGCCGCACGCACAACGCAACGGCAAGGTCACCGCCTGCCTGCTTCCCGAGTTCATCAAGGACGAGGAACTGGGCCGGATGCACCGGGCGGTCGTCGAACCACGCCGCGAGGTGATGCGCGGGGTACTACGGCGTGGCATCACGACCGGTGAGCTGCGGGCCGACATCGACGTCGAGATGACCGCGCTGATGCTCTCCGCGCCGTCGATGATCCAGTCGATGCTGAGCCTGCAGGATCTCGTCCCGGACGAGGGCTTCGCCGAGAAACTGGTCGACGCGGTGCTGCGCGGCGCCTCGGCGTGAGCCGGAGCGCCGCCCCCATGGCGCCGTGATCCTTCCTGATTCGCCAGCGAAAATGGTTCATTTACGTTGCAATCGGTGCATGAGAGAAGACCCGTCCGAATCCGCACAGGCTCGGACCGAGGCTCGGGCGGCGCTGCACGCGTGGCGGGACAGCCTCGTCGACCTCGGCGACACGAACCGGCTGATCAACTTCCCGACCGACCATCCGGACCTCGTCGAGATCGTCGGCCCGGAGCCGGAGACCGTCGTCGGCCTGCTGCACCGCGGCGGCGAGTGCCATCTGGCCGGCACCGGCGGCGACCAGCAGCGGTACGCCGGCGACGACGAGGTGCTGCGGACCGAGATGCCCGAGCTGGCCCTCGACGCGGCGCTGCGCCGGATGCTGAAGAAGGCCCGCCAGGAGTACCTGGACCGGGGCGTGTCGGTGCTGCACCTGGTGCTCGGCCTGCTGCGCTGGCGGGACGAGGAGGAGAACCCGTTCGCCAGCCCGGTCATGCTGCTGCCGGTGGAGCTGGTCACGGCCGGTCCCAGCGATCCGCCCCGGCTGCGGCTGCGCGACGACGAGGCGGTGCTGAACCCGGCCCTGGCGATCCGGCTGCGCCGCCTCGGCATGGAGCCGCCGTCGCCGGCCGGCCACGCCGAGCCGGACGTGTCGCGGATCTGGTCCGGGCTGCAGAGCGCCGTCGCCCGGCGCCGCGGCTGGCACGTGGAACGGACCCTCCTGCTCTCCTGCCTGACCTTCCACAAGGAGGCGATCTACCGGGACCTGCTGGTCAACGAGGACCGCATCCTGTCGCACCCGGTCGTGCAGGCGCTCGCCACCACGAGCGGGAAGCAGACCGGCGCGTTCCGGTTCGCGCCGGTCCCGCCGGCGGTGGTGGACCGGGTCGCCCCGCCCGAGCACGTGCCGCTGGTGCTGGACGCCGACGCGTCGCAGCGGGCCTGCATCGCGGCGGCGGTGGCCGGGCACAGCTTCGTGATGGACGGGCCGCCCGGCACCGGCAAGTCGCAGACGATCGCCAACATGATCGGCGGCCTGCTGCACGCCGGCAAGCGGGTCCTGTTCGTCTCGGAGAAGGCCGCGGCGCTCGACGTCGTGCACCACCGGCTCGTCGAGGCGGGCCTGGACCGGTACGTCCTCGAGCTGCACGGTCACAAGGCCGGCCGCAAGGAGGTGGCGACCGCCCTCGCCGCCGCCCTGGACGACGGCCCGGCCCCGTCCGGCGGTCAGGAACCGGCCGACCGGCGCGGCACCCGGGAACGGCGGGAGCAGCTCAGCGCGTACGCCGCCGCGATGAACGAGGTACGCACGCCGCTCGGCCGCAGCCTGCACCACGTGCTCGGGATCTGCGCCCGGCTGGAGGAGGCGCCGGCCGCCCCGGTCCCGGTCATCCCGACCGACGCGGTGACCCCCGAGTCGGTACGCCGGGTGCTGCAGGCCACCGGGCAGCTCGCTACGGCCTGGCGTACCGTCGTGGCCCGCGACGACCTGCCCTGGCGTGACGTGGTCCAGCGGGAGCCGCTCGACCCGGCGCTGTCGGCCGCCGAGCGGGCGCTCGCCGGGCTGACCCGGGCCGTGCAGGCCGACCGGGCGCCGGTGGAGGCGTTCGGGCTGGGCGGCACCGAGGACGCCGCCCGGCTGGCCCGGCTCGCCGCGCACGCCGCCGAGCGGCCGCCGCAGGTCCGCGACGAGTGGCTGACCGCGCCGTCGCTGGACGGTGTCCGGCAGGCCGCCGAAGCGCTGGGCCGGGACCTCACCACGGTCCGGGCCGCCCGGGACGCCGCCACCCGGCGGGCCGGTGCTGCCTGGTCGGCGCTGCCGGACCCGGCGGCGCTGCCCGGGGTCCCCGACCTGTCCGACCTGACGCCGCCGGCCCCCGACCTGGAGCCGCTCACCGCGGCCGAGGCGGACCGGCAGGCCAAGACCTGTCTCGAGGCGGCCGACACGCTGGAACGGCATCGGGCCGTCATCGACCGGGTCACCACGAGGATGGGCCTGCCGAACGCCGTGAAGGTGGCCGACATCGAGCGGGTCGCCACCATCGCCGAGCTGGCGGCGGGACCGCACCGGCCGGAGCCGTTCTGGTTCGGCCCCGGCGTCGCGGGCACCGTCGCGGCCGGGGCGCAGGCGTTGCGGCGGGCCCTGGAGAACCTGGTCGCCGCGGAGATGCGGGCCCGGCCGTTCTTCTCCGAGGCGATCCTGACGCAGCCGGTCGAGGAGTTGTCCGACCGGTTCGCCCGGGTGCACCGGGGCTGGCGCAAGATGCTCGGGGCGTACCGGCACGACCGGCGGATCATCGCGGCGTTCGTGCAGCCCACCGCGGCGATCCGGGACGCGCTGCCCCGGCTGGAGACGGCGGTGGCGTGGCAGCGGGCCCGGCAGGATCTGACCGCCGCGGAGTCGGCGTACGGCGCGGCGCTCGGCCGCTACTGGCAGGGCCCGGGCACCGACTTCACCGCGATCGACGCGGCCCTGGCCGTGGTGGAGACCGCGATGCGGGCCGCTCCCCCGGCCGCGGTGCAGGCGGTCGCCGCCTACGTCTGCGCGCCGGAGCCGGACCCGGAGCTGATCCGGCAGGCCACCGACGCCCGGGACGCGGTCGCGGCGAAGAAGACCGACCTGTTCCAGAGCCCGATCGACACGGCCGTCACGTGGCTGCGGGCGAACGCCACGGCGCTGGCCGCTGTCGCCGCGACGGTGCACGCCTACGACGTGTCGACCGGCCGCACCCTCGATTACGCCGAGGTGCGGCGGCTCGGCACGCTGCGGGAGGAGGTCGCCGCGGCGGAGGCGGCGATCGCGCATCATGCCGAGAGCTACGCCGGCGCGTTCGGGGAGGCGTACCGGGGCGGGGAGACCGACGAGGCGGCGCTGGCCGCCGCCGTCGACTGGGCCGCCACCACGCGCAAGCTGCTCACCGGGGCGGAACAGCCGCTCACCCCGGCGCAGGCGGCCGCGCTGCGCGAACTGCGGCCGGTGACCGGCCTGGACAGGCTGGCGCTCCAGTGGGCGCAGGCCCGCACGGCGGTGCTCGACGCGTTCGGCAGCACCCGCCGCGCCGAGCTGGAGGCCGAGCTCGCCGACCACGAGCGGGCCCGCCGGTTCCTGCAGCGGATCCGGGGCGACGCGGACGGCCAGGAGGAGTGGTTCTCCGCGCTGGACGCCCGTGCCGTGCTCAGCGGGCACGGCCTGGACGGCGTCGTCGAGTTCTGCGCCGACCGGCGGCTCGACGCCGAGCAGGTGCAGCCAGCCGTGGAGCGGGCGCTCTACCGGGCCTGGGCGGACGCGGTGATCCAGGCCGACCACCGGCTGCGGCCGTGGCGCTCGGCCGACCGGGACCGGCTGGTCGCCGAGTTCCGGTCGCTGGACAGCCGGCTCGCCGCCGCGGCGGTCGCCGACATCGCCGAGTCGATCGCCTCCCGCCGCCCGGACGCCGACAGCCCGGCCGCCGGACTGCTGCGCAGCGAGGCCATGAAGGCGAGCCGCCACCTGCCGGTCCGCGAGCTGATCGCCCAGGCCCGGGAGCTGGTCCTCGGCCTGCGGCCGTGCTTCCTGATGTCGCCGCTCACGGTGAGCCAGTCGCTGCCCGCGGACATCCGGTTCGACGTGGTCATCTTCGACGAGGCGTCGCAGGTCACCCCGGCCGACGCGATCAACTGCATCTACCGTGGCGCGGCGCTGATCACCGCGGGCGACGACCGGCAGCTGCCGCCGACCTCCTTCTTCGACCGCGCGCTCAGCGCCGGTGAGGAACCCGAGCAGGAGCTGGCGGTGCTCGACTTCGAGTCGGTGCTGGAGCTGGCGAAGGGGTGCGGCGCGTTCGCCAGCCTCGGCCTGAACTGGCACTACCGCAGCCGGCACGAGGCGCTCATCGCGTTCTCCAACCACGCGTTCTACTCGGGGAGGCTCAGCGTCTTCCCGAGCGCGAACACCGGCGGCCCGGACACCGGCGTGGCGCTGCTGCCGGCCGGTGGCGTGTACCGCCGCAGCACCGGCCGGGACAACCCGGTCGAGGCGGAACGGGTCGCCGAGCGGATCGTGCACCACTTCACCACCCGGCCCGGCCTGTCCCTCGGCGTCGTGACCTTCTCGGTGGCGCAGGCCGAGGCCATCGAGCGGGCCGTCGAGGTGGTCGCGCACGGCCGGCCCGAGCTGGAGCGGATCCTCGACGACGACCGGCTGCACGGCTTCTTCGTGAAGAGCCTGGAATCGGTGCAGGGCGACGAGCGGGACGTCATGATCTTCTCGATCGGGTACGGCTTCGACGAGGGCGGCAAGATCAGCGCGAACTTCGGGGCGCTGAACCGGCCGAACGGCTGGCGGCGGCTCAACGTGGCGATCACCCGGGCCCGGTACCGGGTGGAGATCGTGACGTCGATCCTGGCCCGGGACGTGCCGGAGACCGACAACGAGGGGGTGCGGCTGCTCGCCGCCTACCTCGACTACGCCGAGCGGGGGGCGTCAGCGCTCGACATCGCTGTGCCGGATCGCCTGGCCGACGGCGCGGAGGGCCCGTTCCAGGAGTCGGTCATGGAGACGCTGCGCGCCTGGGGTTACCCGGTGCAGGCGAACCTGGGCTGGGCCGGCGGGCGCGTCGACCTCGGGGTGCGGCGCCCGGACCGGCCGGAGAGCGGGTACCTGCTCGGGATCCGGTGTGACGGCAGCGCGTACGGCGGGTGCACCGCGGCCCGGGACCGTGACCGGCTCAGCGAGCAGGTGCTGCTCGGACTCGGCTGGAACCTGCACCGGATCTGGGCGATCGCCTGGTACCGCGACCGGGCCGGCGAGGAGGCCCGCCTGCGGGCCGCGTGCGAGATGGCCGGCGGCGGACCGCGGGCCAAGCTCACCGAGCGGCGGAACCTGGTCGCAGTGCCGTCGCCCGCCAGTTCGTGAGCGCCTGCAACTGCGTGATCAGCTGTTCCGGATCGGCTCCCGGGTCGATCCGGAACAGCTGTGCTGCTTCCAGGGGCGGCACCGCGACGTGCGAGATGAGCGGGTGGAACGGCCGCTGATCGTGCTCGTCCGCCCCGAACAGGGTCTCGTCCAGCTTCTCCCCCGGCCGCAGCCCGGTGTACCGGATCTCCACCGGGCTCCGGGCCAGCTGCACCATCTGCCGCGCCACCTCGGCGATCCGCACCGGCTCGCCCATCTCCAGGACCAGGGCCTCGCCGTCCCGGCCGATCGCGGCGGCCTGGATCACCAGGTGCACCGCCTCCTGGGTGGTCATGAAGTACCGGGTCACGTCGGGGTGGGTCACGGTGACCGGGCCGCCGTCGGCGATCTGCGCGCTGAACGTGGTGAAGACCGAGCCGCGGCTGCCCAGCACGTTGCCGAACCGCACGCTCAGGAACATCCCGGGCCGGCGGCCGGCGGTCCACGCGGTGAGCCGCTCGGTGATCCGCTTGGAGTAGCCCAGCACGCTCGTCGGGTCGGCGGCCTTGTCGGTCGAGATGTTGACGAACCGCTCCACCCCGGCGGCCGCGTCCAGGACGTTGAGCGTGCCCAGCACGTTGGTCTTGAGCGCCTCGCCCGGGTAGTTCTGCAGCAGCGCGAGGTGCTTGAGCGCGGCGGCGTGGAAGACCACCTCGGGACGCCGGCGCCGGAAGATGTCCCGGATCCGCTCGGCGTCGCGCAGGTCGGCCAGGATCACCGCCGGATCGTCCAGCTTGGCGAGGGGATTGATGGAGAGTTGTACGGCCTGCAGCGCGCTCTCATCGCGGTCCAGCATCATCAGCTCCGCGGGCTGGAACCGGTGGATCTGCCGGCACAACTCGGAGCCGATCGAGCCACCGGCGCCGGTGACCAGGACCCGCTTGCCGGTGAGGTAACCGGCGATGGCGTTCAGGTCGGTCTCGATCTGGTGCCGCCCGAGCAGGTCGGTCACCTGCACGTCGCGGATGTCGTCGACGGCGACCTGGTGATCCATCAGCTCGCTCATCGACGGCACCACCTTGAAGGTGGCGCCCGCCTGCACGGCCCGGTCCCGGACCGCGCGGACCAGCTCGGCGTCGGCGTTCGCCACCGCGAAGACGAGCGTGCCGGCGCCGGTGCGGGCCAGCGCGCCCGGGATGTCGTCGCGTCCGCCGAGCACCGGAACGCCGAGCATGTGCAGGCGGCGCTTCTCCGGGTCGTCGTCGAGCAGTCCGACCGGCAGATACCGGCTGTTCGGGTCGTGCAGCATCGAGCGCAGCAGCAGCGAGCCGGCCTCACCGGCGCCGAAGAGCAGCACCGGGATGGCGGTCCGCTGGTCCGGGCGGCGGCGGCGCTGGCGGCGGGCGCGCTGGGCGTACCGCACCGTGAGCATCAGCACGAGCGCGACGGCGCCGCCGACGAACGGCGCCGGCGCGGGGACCGGGCGGCGGGAGAAGAGCACGTCGAGCACGAGCAGCACGGCCGCGGTGGCGGCGGCGGTCCCGGCGACCGCGCGGACCTCCTCGAAGCTCGCGTACGGATACCGGCCCCGGTAGAGGTGCCGGGCATGGCCGAAGGCGAGATGCAGGACGATCGCGAGGCCCGAGGCCAGCAGGAATCCGGCGAGACGGCGGCGGTCGAGGTCGGCGCCGTACCGCATCAGCACGGCGGCGAACAGGCCGGCGACCCAGGCGGCCGCGTCCACGGCGGCCGGGAGGAGCCGGCGGTGACCGCGGGTCCAGGAGCGTAGCGGCACGTCGTCCTCCCAGCGGCAAACAGCCGGTCTTCACGACGTTATCACCATAATAAGCTGTAAAAGCGGACTTTATGGATACCCCTCCTACGGGAGGAATGCCGCCCTATCGTGACAATCAGCCAGGGTGACGGGGAGGTCTGACGTGGGCCTGCGCGATTACCTCGGCGTCGCCAAACGCCATTGGTGGCTCTTGGCGGTCTGGGTTCTCGTCGCGCTCGCCGGCGCCATGGTCGTGAACCTGCGCACCACCCCGGTGTACGCGGCCCGCGTCACGTTCTTCTTCACGGCGCCGATGGCCGCCGCCGCGGAGCTCTACCCCGCCAGCATGTTCAGCTCCAGCCGCCTCGCCACCTACGCCGAACTGCTCACCAGCGACGAGATCTCCGCCCCGCTCGCCGCCCTGCCGGAGGTGAACCTGACCGCCGCCGAGATGGCCGATCGGATCAGCTCCGAGACCATCGCCGACACGGTCCTGATGGAGGTCACGGTGGAAGACCCGTCCAGGAAGCGAGCCCTGTTCGTCGCGGAGAAGCTCTCGGTGATGTTCAAGGACGCCGTGGAGAAGCTCGAGTGGCAGGAGACCGCCGACACCTCGGCGATCAAGGTCGAGGTCGTCGACGGGCCGGAGCTGGAACCGGACCCGGTCGAGCCGCAGCCGCTCAACAACGTCGCCCTCGCCATGATGGGCGGGCTGATCGTGGGAGTCGGCTCGGCGGTCCTCCGGGAGATCGCCGACAGCACCGTCCGCAGCGCCGACACCCTGCGGACACTCGCCAGCGCGCCGGTCCTGGCCCGGATCCCGCTCGACGGCCGGGTCCCGGCGCGGGCCGGCCCGTTCGTGTCGGCCAGCGACTCGCCCCGCACCGAGGCGCTGCGCCAGGTCCGCACGCTGCTGCAGTCGGCCGCCTCCGAGACCTCGCTCAAGACCCTCGCGGTGACCAGCGCGGTCCCCGGCGAGGGCCGGTCCGCGACCACCTGCAGCCTGGCCCTGCTCTTCGCCGAGACCGGCCAGCGGGTCCTGGTCGTCGACGCGGAGCTGCGCCGGCCCCGGCTCGCCCGGTTCCTCGGCCGGGAGACGGCCACCGGCCTGTCCACCGTGCTCAGCGGCGGCGCCACCGTGGAGCAGGTGATCCAGCCGTGGGGCGCCGGGCTGTGGCTGCTCGCCGGCGGGCAGAGCCCGCCGAACCCGAGCGAGCTGCTCAGCTCGCCGCGGATGACCGAGGTGGTGGACGAGGTACGCCGCCGCTTCGACGTGGTGATCTTCGACTGCCCGCCACTGCTCCCGGTCACCGACGGCGAGGTCCTGGCCGCCCGCGCGGACGGGACCGTGCTCGTGGTCCGCTACGCGAAGACCACCGGCGCCGAGGTCACCGGCGCGGTCCGGGCACTGAACGGGGTCAACGCCACGCTGCTGGGCTGCGTGCTGAACATGGTGCCGCTCAAGGGCCCGGACGCGTTCCCGAGTTTCGACCAGTACACCGGGGCCCCTCCCGCCCGCCGCGGCGGCCGGCGCCGGGCGCGGTTCTGGTCCCACGAGGCAGTGGCGGTGGCGGCATGAGCTCGTCCAAGAAAGGCGCTCCCGGGAGTCTCTCCACCCCGGCCGAGCGCCAGGTGCCGGGCCGGATCGCGGAGATCTTCGCGGACAGCCCGGACGATCTGCCGACCCGGCTCGCGAACGCGGCCCGCTACCTGAGGCGCAGCCAGGTGACGCGCTTCGCGGCACTCTACGAACTCGTCAAGCTGGCCCTGCCGGTGAAGGGGTCGATCGTCGAGTGCGGCGTCTTCCGTGGTGCCAGCTTCATGACGTTCGCGCAGCTCAGCGCGGCGCTGGAGCCGACCAACCTGACCCGGCGGATCTATGGGTTCGACTCGTTCGGCGGTTTCCCGTCGGTGTCCGACCGGGACCGGCCGCAGACCACCGAGGCCCGGCCCGGCGACCTCGCCTCGGACAGCTACGACGAGCTGAACCGGCTGCTCGAGGTCTACGACGCCGACCGGTTCCTCGGCCACCTGCCGAAGGCCCGGCTGATCAAGGGCGACGTGACAGCGACAATCCCGGCGTTCGTCGAGGAGAACCCGCACCTGGTGGTGAGCCTGCTCTTCCTCGACCTGGACCTGTACGAGCCGACCGTGGCGGCGCTGCGGCACTTCGTGCCCCGGATGCCCCGCGGCGCGATCCTCGCCTTCGACGAGCTGGACAACCCGCTCTGGCCCGGCGAGACCTCGGCGGCGCTGGACGAGATCGGCCTGAACCAGCTAGAGCTGCGGCGGTTCGAGTTCGACCCGTACATCGGCTACGCGGTGATCCGATGAATCCCGAGGTGACGGGCGCGGAGGCGACGGCACGCGCGGTCCGCGCCCACGTCCTGCGGATGACCAGCGGCGGCCGCAGCTCGCACGTCGGCTCCGCGCTCTCCTGCGCCGACCTGCTCGCCGTGCTCTACGCCGACGTGCTCCACGTGGATCCGCAGCACCCGGACTGGCCGGACCGGGACCGGGTGATCATGAGCAAGGGTCACGCCGGCGCCGCCCTCTACGCGGTCCTCGCCGAGCGCGGCTTCTTCGACACGGCGGTGCTGCACCGGCACTACCAGAACGGCTCCTACCTGTCCGGGCACGTGAGCCACGTCGGCATCCCCGGCGTCGAGTTCTCCACCGGATCGCTCGGGCACGGCCTGCCGGTCGGGGCCGGGCTGGCCTGGCGGGCCCGGCAGACCGGGCGGTCCTGGCGCACCTACGTGCTGCTCGGCGACGGCGAGTGCGACGAGGGCAGCGTCTGGGAGGCGGCCATGTTCGCCGGGCACCACGAGCTGGCGAGCCTGGTCGCGATCGTCGACTACAACCGGATGCAGTCGCTCGGGACCACCGAGGAGACGCTGCGGCTGGAGCCGTTCGCCGCCAAGTGGCAGTCGTTCGGCTGGGACGTCGCCGAGGTGGACGGGCACGATCATGCGGAGCTGGTCACCGCGCTGCGGGTCCCGCGTACCGCTGATCCTGGTCGTCCTCGCTGCGTGCTGGCGCACACCGTCAAGGGCAAGGGCGTCTCCTTCATGGAGAACCGGGTGCTCTGGCACTACCGGCCGCCGTCCGCCGAGGAGCTGGAACAAGCCCTGCAGGAGGTGGGCGCCGGATGAGGAACCGCTTCTTCGCCGGCCTGCTGACCGCCGCCCTGGTCGACCCGGATCTCGTGCTGATCACCGCGGACCTGGGGTTCGGCGCGGTGGACGAGTTCGCCGCGGCCCGGCCCGGCCAGTTCGTCAACTGCGGGGTGGCCGAGCAGAACATGGCCGGGCTGGCCGCCGGGATGGCGCTGGCCGGGGCGCGCGTGTTCACGTACTCGATCGCGAACTTCCCGACGCTGCGCTGCCTCGAGCAGATCCGCAACGACATCTGCTACCACCACGCGGACGTGACGGTGGTGGCGGTCGGGGGCGGGCTCGCCTACGGCGCGCTCGGGATGTCGCACCACGCCACCGAGGATCTGGCGATCATGCGGGCGCTGCCGGGGATGGCGGTCGCGGCGCCCGGCGACCCGGCCGAGGTCGACGCCGTGCTGGCCGATCTGCTGACCGTGGGCGGGCCGGCGTACCTGCGGCTCGGCAAGACCGGCGAGCCGACCGTGCATCAGGCCGGGGTCGCGGCGCCGCGCGGCGCGTCGCTCCCGGTGCGGAACGGCGGGACGAGCGAGGTACTGCTCTGCTCCACCGGGGCGATCCTCGACGAGGTCGGGAAGGCCGCCGAGGACCTGGACGCCGACGTGCGGTCCTTCCCCTGGCTGGACCCCTTCGACACGGCCGCGATCCGCGACGCCGCCGCCACCTACCGCCTGATCGTCACGGTCGAGGAGCACTCGATCGTCGGCGGCCTGGGCAGCGCTGCCGCCGAGGTGCTCGCCGAGGCCGGGAGCGGCGTCCCGCTGCTCCGGATCGCCCTGCCCGCGCAGTCGTCCTCGGTCGTCGGTGATCAGCAGTACCTGCGCACCGCGTTCGAGCTGGACGCCGAGTCGATCATCCGGCGCGTCCGCAACCATCTGGAGGCCCACCGTGGACTGGCGAGTCCGATTCGTTGACTACCCCGAGCAGTGGCGGCGGCAGCGGCCCGAGCTGCTGCCGATCATCGAGGACACCATCGCCCGGGGCGACCTCATGCTCCGGCAGCAGCTGCACGCCTTCGAGGAGCACCTGGCCGCGTTCAACCACTCGGCCCGCGGCGTCGGCGTCAGCAACTGCACCGACGGCCTGCGCCTGCTCGCGCACGCCCTGGACGTCGGGCCCGGCGACGAGGTGGTGAGCGTGGCGCACACGTTCATCGCGACGGTCTCGCCGTTCGTGCTGCGCGGCGCGAAGCCGGTCTTCGTCGACATCGGGCCGGACCACCTGATGGACACCGCCCAGCTGGCCGACGCGGTCACCGAACGCACCAAGGTGATCATTCCGGTGCATCTGAACGGCCGGACCGTCGACATGCACGCGGTAGCCAAGGCGGCCGCGTCCGTCGGCGCCACGGTGATCGAGGACGCCGCGCAGGCGCTGGGCGCGACCTTCGACGGCCGGACCGCCGGTACGTTCGGCCTGGCCAGCACTTACTCCTTCTATCCCGCGAAACTGCTCGGCGCGCTCGGCGACGGCGGCGCGGTCCTCACCGACGACCAGGAGCTGGCGAACCGGCTGCTGCGGCTGCGCGATCACGGCCGGGTCCAGAAGGCCGAGATCGACGGCTGGGGGTACAACTGCCGCCTCGACAACCTGCAGGCCGCCATCCTCGATTACCGGCTGTCGCAGCTGCCCGGCTGGATCGAGCGGCGCCGCGAGCTGGCCCGCCGCTACGACGAACGCCTCCGCGGCATCGACGGCCTGCAGATCCCGGTCGGCCCGGACGCCGACCCGCAGCGCCGCGACGTCTACCAGAACTACCCGGTCACCACCGACGAGCGCGACCGGCTCGTCGAGCACCTGCGCGCCGACGGCGTCGAGACGCTGATCTCCTGGCCGATCCCGATGCACCACCAGCGCGGCCTCGGCCTCGAGAACTGGTATCTGCCGCGCACCGAGGAGCTGTGCGAACGGGTCCTCTCGCTGCCGATGCACGTCGAACTGGAGGACTGGCAGATCGACCACGTCGCGGACAGCGTCCGCCGATTCTTCGGGGAATGACGTGAACCTTCCCTTCCTCAGCGTCGTCATCCCGTGCTGGAACGAGGCCCGGTTCATCGGCCCGTTCCTCGACTCGGTGCTGGCCAACACCTACCCGGCGGACCGGATGGAGGTGCTGCTCGTCGACGGGATGAGCGAGGACGGCACCCGCGAGATCGCCCGCCGGTACGCGGTCCGCGACCCCCGACTCGTCCTGGTCGACAACCCGGGACACAGCAAGCCGGCCGCGCTGAATCTCGGCATCCGGCAGGCGAAGGGCGACGTCGTCGTCCGCCTCGACGTGCACGCCGAATACCCGCCGGACTACCTGGAGAACTGCGTCCGCGGCCTGATCGAGCACCCGCAGGCGGACAACGTCGGCGGCGTCCGGATCTCCCGGGCCCGCGACGACACGCTGCTCGGCCGGGCCATCGCCTACTCCACGACCAGCGTCTTCGGCGCCGGGAACTCGAAGTACCGGGTCGGCGTGGCCGAGCCGCAGTGGGTCGACACGGTCTTCGGCGGCTGCTACCGCAAGTCGGTCTTCGACCGGATCGGCCTCTTCGACGAGCAGCTCACCCGTGCCCAGGACCGGGAGTTCAACCACCGGCTGCGCGCCGCCGGCGGCGGCATCCTGCTGCTTCCCGAGATCACCTGTACGTACTACGCGCGCAGTGACCTCCGCGAGTTCTGCTCGTGGACGTTCGAGGCCGGCTACTGGCCGTTCCGGGCCAGCCGCACGGTCGGCCGCTGGATCGGATCGTGGCGCAACGTCGTGCCGATGGCGTTCGTCGCCGCCCTCGCCACCGGTGCCGCCGCCTCTCCGGTGAGCCGCACGGCCCGGCGGGCGACCGGCGCGGTGCTCACCGCGTACGGCCTGACGGCGCTCACCTTCGCCGTCCGGCTCGCCCGCAAGCACCGCGACCCCGCCCTGATCGCGGCGATGCCCCCGGTCTTCCTCGCCACCCACGTGATCTACGGGGCCGGCTCCGTCAAAGGCGCTTTGGAGCGGACATGAGCGACGTCCTGCACTACTACCGCGGGCGGGTCGCGCTGCACGCGATCCTGGAAGGTCTCGGGGCCGGGCCGGGCGACGAGATCGTGGTCCAGTCGTACACCTGCGCCGCCGTGGTGGAGCCGCTGCTGCGCCTCGGCGTGCGGCCGGTCTTCGCCGACATCTCCCGGGAAACGTTCACGATCGACCCGGAGGGGCTGCCCGCGCTGATCACGCCGCGTACCCGGGCCGTGGTCGTGCAGCACACCTTCGGGATACCCGCCCCGATGACGGCGATCCTCGCGGCCGGGCGCGCGGCGGGCGTGCCGATCGTCGAGGACTGCGCGCACATGACGGCGGGCACCGTCACGCCCGGCGGATCGGTCGCCTCGTTCTGGTCGTTCGAGTGGGGCAAGCCGGTCGTGGCCGGGGTCGGCGGGACCGCCGTCGTGCACGATCCCGGGCTCGCCGCGGAGATGCGCGCCCGCTACGCGAGGTACACCCCGCCGCCACCGGCCCGGGAGGCGGTCATGGCGGCGGAGTACCTGGCGTACCGGGTCGCCGCCGGTACCGGGGTGCTCTGGCGGCTGCGCGCGCTCTACCGGCAGCTGGCCGGGCTCGGCATGGTGACCGGCTCCTACTCCCCCGATCCGATGAACAGCCCGGAGTACGGATGGCGGATGAGCCGTGGCACACGGTGGCGCCTGCCGTACCGGATCGCCGCCGGACGCGCCACGGTCGCCGGGCGCCGCCGGGTCACCGGCCGGGAGCTCGCCTACGTCCCGCACCGGATCCCCGTGGTCGTCGGCGACAAACAGCGGGTACTCCGCGAGGCGGCGCGGGCCGGCCTCGAGGTCGGGGACTGGTTCGCCAGCCCGGTGCATCCGCTGGCCGGCGACGATCTCGCCGCGGCCGGGTACACGGCGGGCAGCTGCCCGAACGCCGAATGGGCCGCCGCCCACGTCGTCACCCTCCCGGTACGCGCGGGCGCCCGCCCCGCCGACCTCGACCACGCGCTGCGGCAGCTCGCCGGGATCGAGGCGACGGTCGATGCCTGACCAGCGTTTCCGCATCGTCAGCGGGAATCTCACCGAACGGCAGCTCGCCGCCGTCGCCCGGCTGCACGCCGCCGAGGTGCCGGACGGGTTCCTCTCCTCGCTCGGCGAGCCGGTCCTGCGGCTGCTCTACCGGCACGCCTCGGCGAGCCGGCTCAGCGCGGTGCTGCTGGCCGAGGACGTGGAGACCGGTGAGGCGCTGGGCTACATCTGCGGAGCCGTGGACACGTCGGCCCTCTTCGCCGAGTTCGCCCGGCGGCGGTGGGCTTCCGTCGTACCGAAATTGGTTCCTCGCCTGATGCACCCGGGCCGAGCCCGGAAGATGATCGAGACGCTGGCCTATCCGGGCCAGGGGGGCGGCGACCTGCCGCGTGCCGAGATCTTGAACTTCGTGGTGGCGCCGGGGATGCGCGGCCAGGGGGTGGCGACGCGGCTGTTCGAGCACCTGATGAGCTGGTATTCCTCGCGCGGTGTGCCAGCCGTGAAGATCGTGACCGGTTCTGGTCAGCAGCGCGCGCACGGGTTCTACGAGAAGGCCGGGAGCCGGTCGTACGGCAGCACCGCCATCCATGAAGGCACTGAAAGCCGGATATATATCCACACGCTGACCCTCACGGATAGTTACGCTCCGAAGATGAGCTCGGCACGATACGAAACGGTCAAGCGGGCCATGGACGTCACGGTCGCCACGGCCGTGCTCGCGGCGGCGGCCCCGGCCGGACTCGCCGCCGCCTGGATGATCAAACGGGAGGACGGTGGCCCGGTTTTCTACCGCGGCACCCGGGTCGGCCGGTACGGCAAGCCGTTCGGCATGCTCAAGTTCCGCAGCATGGTGATCGACGCGGCCCGGCTCGGCGGCCCCTCGACATCGAACGACGACCCCCGGCTGACCAGCACCGGCAAGTTCCTGCGCCGATGGAAGCTGGACGAGCTGCCACAGCTGTGGAACGTGCTGATCGGCGAGATGAGCCTGGTCGGGCCGCGCCCACAGGTCCCCTCCGACGTGCGGCGATACACCGCCGAGGAGATGCGGCTGCTCGACGTGCGGCCCGGCGTGACCGACTGGGCGTCGATCGTCTTCCACGACGAGGGCGAGATCCTGGCCGGCCACGACGACGTCGACCAGGCCTACGACGACCTCATCCGGCCCGGCAAGATCGCGCTCGGCCTCGCCTACGTGGAGAACCGCGGGCTCGGCACCGACCTGCGGATCCTCGGGCTCACCGCGCTCGCGCTGATCGGCTATCGGCGTACGACCGAACTCCTGCAGCGCGAGGTCCCCCTCGATCTGGCGCGCGTACGGCGTTGAGACTGCTCCGGGCCGTTCCCGATGCGGTGCGGCGCGACTACGCCGCGACGCTGCTGTCCCAGTGGTTCGTGCTCGGAATCGGACTCTTCCTCTTCTACGTCGTCGCCCGGCGCGGTGGCGTGGCAGGCTTCGCCTACTACCAGATCGGCCGCGGCGTGGTGAGCCTGTTCCAGCCGCTCGCGATGATGGGAATGGGTCAGGGGCTGCACCGTTACCTGCCCCGGGCCAGCTCCGGCTCGGAACGCCTCGCTCTGCGCGCGTTCCTCACCCAGGCCGGCGTGGCGATCGCGCTCACCGTCCTCGGCATCGCCCTCGGACCGCAGCTCAGCAGCCTCCTCGGCCTCGGCGGCGGCACCGGCGCGGTGGCCGCCATCATGATCATGCTGGTAGGCAACTGCCTCTGCACGATGGCCGTGGCCGCGCTGCGCGGCACCCACCAGGTCGCCCGTGCCAACACGATCGCCGCGGTCGGTTTCGGTCTCATCCCACTCCTGGTCCTCCCGGTCGCTGACCGCGTCGAGGACTTCCTGATCCTCCAGGGCGCCGGAATGACGGTGGTCGCGGCCTGGGGCACCCTCACCGTCCGTCACCACGGACCCCCGACCACTGCGTTGCCGATCTCGCTGCGCACCCTGATCGCGTACGGGATCCGGCGCCTCCCCGGTGACGTGGCGTTGCCGGCCCTCTTCACCTACCCCACCTTCGCCGTGGCGATCGCCGTGCCCGGCGGCGCCGAGGCGGGCTACGTCGGCTTCGCCACCTCGGCGGTCACCCTGATCTGCTCGATCTTCGGAACGCTCACGCCGGTCCTGCTCCCCCGCCTCTCCCGGTTCTTCCACCTGGCCCCCTCGGATGAGGCCGGGACCACGCGGCAACTGCTGGTCCGCCTCCCCTTCTACGCGGCGCTGCTGGCCGCCGCGGCCGCCGTGGTCTTCTCGTTCTTCTCCGACGCGCTCGTGGCCGGCTTCCTCGGCCCGTCGTTCTCCGCCGCGGCGCCCGTCCTGCGCCTCGGTGTGCTCGCGGCGATCCCGCTCGCCATGTTCTACGCCGCCCGGCCGACCCTGGACGCCCTGCTCGACCGGCCGGTGATCAGCCGCCTGCTGCTCGGCTGCCTGGTCCTGCAGGTGGCGCTCACCCACCTGGCCGCCCTGGCGCTGCCGCCCGCGCACGCCGCGATCCTGGCACTCTGCGTGGCGGCGTCGGTGCTCGGTTTCCGGTCCGAGCGTCTCGTGGTGCGAGCCCTCGGATGACCTCCCTCACGGATGATCGTCCGCATCCCGGCGGCGTCGTCGTCCTCGCCTTCATCGCCACCCTGGCCGGCCGGTTCACCCTGACCCGGCTCGGCCTGGACGTACCGGTCATCAACGACGTCCGCGTCCTGCTCTACCTGCTCCTGATCCTGTGCCTGCTGCTGGAGTCGCACCGGATCGGCCGGACCGCCGCCGCCGCCGGCGGATACGCCGTCCTGCCAGTCTTCGGCCTGCTCGGCTACCAGATCCTGTCCGCCTCGTGGGCGCCCTCGAACGCCGTCACCGGCCCGATGATCGGCGACCTGGCCGCGACCGCGTTCCTGATCCTCGTCTACTACTTCCTGGCCCGCTGGGATCGCGACCACGTCACCCGGATGACGCTGCACCTGTTCCACGGCGCCGCCTGGGTCTACTTCCTGGCCGCCGCATCCGGTCGCGGTCACGCCTCGAACGGCCGGTGGGCGGCCCTCGGCGGCGGCCCCAACGTCTTCGTCCGCGTCATGATCCTCGGCTGCATCACGTCCCTCTTCCTGTACGTCCGCAGCGGCCAGAAGATCTACTGGCTGGCGCCGATCCCGGCCTTCATGTTCGGCGCCCTCGCCTCCGGCTCCCGCGGCGGCATGGCGGCTCTCGGCATCACCGGCGCGATAGCCCTGCTGGCGATCCGCCCCAGACTCCGCTGGAACACCATCGCCAAACCGCTCGGCTTCCTCGTCGTCCTCTCCATCATGGTGGCGCTGACCGCAGGCCCGATCATCGCCGACTTCGTCCAGACCCGGTTCGTCGAAGCCACCGTCGGCCAGGGCTACACCTCCGACCGCGACGTCCTCTTCGCCTGGGCGTTACGCCTCTTCTGGCAGCGCCCACTCCTCGGCACCGGCATCAACGGTTTCCACGCCATCGCGAACCTCGGCGAAGGTGAGCGGTACGTGCACAACCTCCCGCTCTCTGTCGCCGCCGAAGGGGGCTTCGTGGGGCTGTCGCTCCTCGGATTGGCGTGGCTGGGCTTGTGGCACGCCTACATCCGGACTCCCCTCGTCGAACGCAGCCTGGAAGCGCGCAGCTCGGCGTACTGCGGCATCTTCATCGGCGCGTCCTGCCTCTTCTCCGGCGACTACTTCGACGCCCGCATGATGTGGATCATGCTCGTGCTGGCGGCGGTGCGGCCTGCCCGGGTGCCGGGGCAGCCGGCTCGGGTGGCGGCGGTGAATCCGTTGTCGCCGGCCTCTGCTTGATCCGTTTTTGGTCTCGGGGTTCGGGGTGGGGTGGGCGTCCTAGGAATCTAGGCTGGAGCTTTGTTTTGGGCTGGGGTGGTGCTTTATCTGGGCCGGGGCGCCGCTTTGGGTTCGGGGGTGGCTGGGCTGGTTGCCAGGCGAGGTGGTGCAACACCGGGCCGTAGCGCCGCTTCCGGTCTGGGAAGTGGCGGGGCCGGCTTGCCAGGCCAGGTGGTGCAACACCGGGCCGTAGCGCCGCTTCCGGTTCGGGAAGTGGCAGGGCTGGCTTGCCAGGCGAGGTGGTGCAACACCAGGCCGTAGCGCCGCTTCCGATCCGGGGGCGGCTGGGCTGGCCGCCAGGCCAGGTGGTGCAACACCAGGCCGTAACGCCGCTTCCGGTCTGGGAAGTGGCAGGGCTGGCTGCCAGGCGAGGTGGTGCAACACCAAGCCGTAACGCCGCCTGCGGTTCCGGGGGTGGCAGGGCTGGCCGCCAGGCCAGGGTGCTGCAACGCAAGGCCGTGACGCCGCCTGCGGTCTTGCGAGGGCTGGGCGGGTTGGCTGGTCGTTGCGCGCTTGCCGGGTCCATTGCGGATCTTGGAGAATTTGCGGAGGCGATACCCGACGTGACCCTTCACCGCGGGTTAGTGGAAACCTGTGGGGGTCATAGGCCCCACGACTTTCCACCAACGCCCGATGTTCCAAGATCTCGGTCACTGTCCGCAGCGGCTTCGCGGGCTGCGGGGTGCTTCACACCAAGCCGTAACGCCACTTCCAGTTCGAGGGTGGCTAGGCGGAATGCTGCAACACCAGGACGCGACGCCACCTGCGGTCTTTCGAAGGCTGGGCAGGTGGGCTGGTCGTCGCGCACTTGCCGGGTCCATCGCGAGGGCTGGTCGGATTCCTTGGTCGTCGCGCGATTGCCGGGTCCATTGCGGATCTTGGAGGGTTTGCAGAGGCGATACCCGACGTGACCCCTCACCGCGGGATTCGTGGAAACCTGTAGGGGCCATAGGCCCCACGACTTTCCACCAACACCCGATGTTCCAAAATCTCGGCTACTGTCCCCAGCGACTTCGCGGGCTGCGGGGTGCTTTCACACCAAGCCGTAACGCCACTTCCAGTTCGGAGTACTGCAACACCAGGACGCGACGCCACCTGCGGTCTTGCGAAGGCTGGGCAGGTTGGCTGGTCGTCGCGCACTTGCCGGGTCCATTGCGAGGGCTGCACGGGTTCGATGGTCGTCGCGCGCCTGCCGGGCCCACCGCGGATCTTGGAGAGTCCGCGAGACCCGACGTGACCGCTCGCTACGGGATCTTGGAGGGTTGGCGGAGGCGATACCCGACGTGACCCCTCACCGCGGGATTCGTGGAAACCTGTAGGGGCCATAGGCCCCACGACTTTCCACCAACGCCCGATGTTCCAAGATCTCAGGTCACCGTCCGCAGCGGCTCGTCGGCTGCGGTGATCCGCCGACCACCGGCCAGGCCCGTCCACCAGGAACTCAAGCCGGCCGACCGGGCGGCGAAGGGGCTAAAGGCGGCGCATCACGCAGACGACCTTGCCCAGGACCGTGGCGTCGTCGGCAGGGATTATCTGGTAGAGGGGGTTGCGGGGGATCAGCTCGACCTTGGCACCTCGGCGGCGGAGGACCTTCACGGTCGCCTCGTTGTCGATCATTGCGGCCACGATGTCGCCGTTCTCGGCCACGGGCTGCTGGCGGACGACCACCACGTCGCCGTCGCAGATGGCGGCGTCGATCATCGAGTCGCCCTTGACGTTCAGGGCGAAGAAGGTGCCGTGGCCGACCATGCTGGCGGAGACGGTGAGGTGGTCCTCGACGTTCTGCTCGGCGAGGATCGGGGTGCCCGCCGCGATGTCGCCGAGGATCGGCACGCTGATCGTGCGGTCGGCGGCGGGGGTGCGCACGTCGACGGCCCGGGAACCGTGCGGTTTGCGGCGCAGCAGGCCGTGGTTCTCCAGGACCTTGAGGTGGTGTGAGACCGAGGAGGGCGACACCAGGCCGACCGCGGCGCCGATCTCGCGGACGGTCGGCGGGTAGCCGCGGTCACGGATCGACTCGTGGATGACGGCCAGGATGCGCTCCTGCTTGGCGGTTATCGGGCGTTTCGGTCCGTCACCGCTGTCGATGCTCATGGCCGCACCTTACCCCATGATTAGATCAGATGTACTAAACGTGACCGAAAGAGGTACTAGACGAAGAGCAGGAACAGGCCCGCCCACGTGCAGATGATCATGAAGATCATCAGCGGCAGCTCATCGGCCAGCACCGCCAGCACGGAACGGTCGGGGGAATCGGCCAGCGCATGGTCGTGCGCCACCACCACGCCGAGTACGTGACCGATCAGGATCAGGGCGACTTGGAGAGAGGCCACCACTGAGGGGATCGGGATCAGAGTCCAGGCCGCGCCGCCGAGGACACCCCACTGCTGGACCAGCAGCAGCACTCCGCGAGGACCCTCCACGAGCAGCAGGGACAGGTAGTGGGCGAGGGTGTAGCCGACCGCGATCGGGATCAGGGAGGCGGTCACGTCGAGGCGGCCGGCGGTCCAGCGCACGGCCAGCAGGACCAGGCCGCAGATCAGCGTCAGGGCGACCGCCGCGAGGATCGGGGCATGGCCGGTACGCTGCACGAACCCCGCCCACGCCGGTGACGCCGAGGCGCTGTCGAAGACCGTCGAGCCCCACCACACGGCCACGAAGGCGGCCGTTCCCGGGAGCAGCGGCGCGGCCAGACCGGACAGCCAGGGGCGCCACACCAGAGGGCTCAGCCGGCCGGCCAGGTCCGAGTAGACCTCGAAGGCGTCGCCACGGGCGAACCACTCCTCGCCGCGGAGGGCCGCCGCGAACAGCTGCGTCCCCGCGTACAGGAGAAGGAAGGAACCGGCCGCGACCGGATCGCCCTGATGGGGCACCGCCAGCTCGAAAACCGCGAAGACCAGCAGGAACGCGGCCGCCGGCCAGGCCTGAGGGGTGGAGCCGGGCGGGAGGGGGCGCCACCCGTGGCGCGGCAGGCGCAGCAGCGTGAAGAGGGTGCGGAGCGGGTTGACCTGCCGCCAGACGGGTCCGCAAAGGAGGCTGATCGGAATCAGTCCCACCCAGAGCCAGACGAACAGCGCGTGCGCCGCGGGATTCCCGTGACGGGGACCGGCGAAGGCGTTGACGATCACGTAGAGGGCAAGCGCGAGCACCGGGTAGCGCAGCCACGACAGGGGCAATGAAGAGAAATCCGGCGCAACGGCACGCGATCGCCGCCTCCACGCGGAGATCAGGAAGGAGAGGACCACCACTGCGGCACCGGCCTGCAGCACCAGGTCGAGCGGCAGCGGCAGATCGGCCGAGCTGCCGACACCGTGAGCAAGGGTCACCGAACCTCGATCTGCAGCAGCAGCGTCGACGGGTGCATCTCGATGTCGTGCAGACCGGCGACGTCCGCGGCGAAGAAGACGCACGCCGGCTGATCCGCCTGCACCGGGAACTCCACGTCGTAGCCGTGCACATGCACGTCACCGGCGACGTCGGCGGTCACCCCGAGCAGGATCGTGCTGTTCAACGGTACGGAGACCCGATGCGGCGCCGGCTCCGCACGCCCCTCACGGACTACCGCATCGATCGGTACGGACCCCGGCGCCGCTGATCCACAGGAGGCGGGGACGGCGTCGGCGGGATCCGACTGCGTGCACCCGCCGAGCAGCAGGATCCCGGCGAGGAGCAGCGCCGACGGCTGGCGGGCCAGCGTACGCAGAACGCCCGCACCGGCCACCGCGATGCCGGCGCCGAGCCCGAGGGCGAGGACGACGAGCACCCGTTCCACGACGGCGGGACCGGCGAACGGCACCACCGCCCGGTGGAACGACGTGACGTCGGGCAGCACGAACACCGCGGTGAGCGCGGCGCCACCGCAGACCGCGAGGACACCGCCGGCCCGGCCACGCAGAGCGACGACCGCCCCGCCGATGATCAGCGGCCAGGCGAGCAGGTTGATCCCGGCCGCGCTGAGGAACGTCGTGACGAGCGGCGCGGACTCGACCACGAGGGTGGAGCCGATCACATGGGTGATCGAGGCGGCTGCCGCGACCAGTCCCGCGACGCAGAGGAGCACGTCGCCGCGGGAGATCCGCCGGGACAGCAGCACCAGGAGCATCCCGACGAGCACGGTGGCCGCCCACCAGACCGGAGCGAGCGGCGGTTCCTCGCCGCGGATCTCGCCGGTCACGACGACGACGGTGTCCTGCGCATGCAGGGGGATCGTCCACCGCACGGTCTCGCCGGGGGCCGGCGAGCGACCCTCGGGCGTGATCCGGCCGTCGGTCCAGGCCCGGGTTCTCCCCGGCGGGATCGAGGTCTGGCCGATGAGGACACTCTGCGCGGTGCCGTTGCGGATCAGCAGCCGGGCGCCGTTCTCGATCACCCGGATCTGCAGGCCGGGGACCTGCGGCGTGACCGATACGAGCGTGCCGCGCCCGTCGGTGGCGGTCAGCCCGCCGGCGTGGGCGAGAGCAGGCGACGGAATGCCCAGGAATATCGCGACGAAGGCGATGAAGCCGAGGAATCTCACTGCACCCTGCGAGCCACCAGCACGGTGCCCGCCCCCGTCAGCGCGGTGTACATCAACAACCCCGTCACCATGTGGATGTTGAAACCGACGCTACCCTCCTCGATCTTGCCGATCAGCAGCACGGCACCCCAGGTGAGCGGCGGCGCCAGCAGTCCGAGAAGGATCCAGCGCGCGTTCACCGGCAGTGGCACGAGGCGGTTGGCGATCCGGAAGACGATCTCCAGCACCAGAGCGGCGGCCGCCACGGTCAGCGCGGGCCACCAGGCGTCCTCGGAGTCGAACATGAGATGCATGAGGACGGCCGGGATCGCGATCAGCGCGGTGGGCAGGCCGAGCGGCAGCGGCCAGCGGCGTCCGATGACGATCAGCGGCACGAGGAGCAGGACCGTGCTGAAGAGGTAGCCGTGCACGAGCTGCGCGTCCGGCGAGAAGATCGGCGTCGGCGTCTCGCCCATGCCGAGGTGCCGGAAGCCGATCGCCGAGGCGTGCAGCGAGTAGATGTGCACCGGCAGCACCGCGAAGAGCACCGAGATGCCGACCAGCCAGCCGCCGCTCACGCCGAGCGTGCGTTCCGGCAGCGTGGCCTGCATCAGCGCCGGGCCCATCGCGACCAGCGCCATGCCCAGGATGATCAGCTCGTGGCTGGGCGACACGAAGATCTCCATGTCCCGCTCGATGCCGAACAGGTTGTGCCAGAGCGTGTCCATGCCGCCGCCGACCAGCAGCGCGGCCATCCCGGCGAGCGGCAGCCGCAGGGCGTTCGGCAGGGCGAGCAGCGACTGGTACGTGGGAACGCTCGGCAGCCGGCCCCGCAGGATCCAGAGCAGCGTGAACCCGGACGCGGCGATGCCGGAGTAGAGGACCCCGTGCCACGGCGTCCAGAACGTCTCCAGCTCGGGGGTCGTCGCGTGCGCGTACGCGTCCAGCTGCAACCCGATGACCAGCCAGGCGCTGGCCACGACCAGCACCCAGCGTTCGCGCGCGGTGAACGGCACGACTGCCGGCCGTTCGACGATCGTCGTCACGTTTGAATCACCCCTCCGGAGACATTCAGCGACCGTAACCTATCGCTGCTCTGACATCGATCGATCAACAGCCGATGAACGACAGCGGAGAGTGATGAGACTAAGGTGACCCACCGTGGCGAATCTTCGCGCGACGCAGAAACAGATGACCCGCCGGCTGCTTCTGGATCACGGGCTTTCCCTGTTCCGTACGAAGGGTTACGCCGCCGCCACGATCGATGAGATCGCGGCGGGCGCGGGCACCACGCGGACGACGTTCTATCTGCACTTCCCGTCGAAGTCGTCGCTCATGAAGGCGCTCATCGAGGACGTCCGCGACATCTTGGACGCGGTCGACGACCCGCCGCTCGCCGAGGTGGTCGAACGCGGTGATCCGGCGCTGGTCGAGCAGTGGCTGGCCCGGCGGTTCGACCAGTGGCCGGCGATCGGGCCCTACCTGCGCAGCGCCTATCAGGCCGCGGCCATCGAGCCGGAGATCAACGCGAGGCTGACCGCGTGGTTCGAGGCGACGACCAGCGCCATGCACGACGGGCTCAACCGCGCCGACCGATTCGACGCGGCCACCCGGCACGTGCGCTGCATGCTGGCGTTCGGGCAGTTCGAGCACGTGGCGCGGCGATGGTTCGAGCAGGGATGGACGTTCGACCGGGACGTGACCCTGCGGACCATGACGGACAGCTGGCGCAATCTCCTGATCTAGAGGGATCAGCGGCGGGCGACTGCCTTGCGCAGGGCCGGGACGACGCCACGGGGCAGGTACAGGACGCAGACGATCAGGAGGATGGCGTAGACGGCGTACGACAGCACGCCCGGCGCGTAGTCCGGCATGCCCGGCTGGGTGCCGAGCGTGTTCAGCACCTGCACGAGACCGACGATCAGGACCGCGCCGACGACCGGACCGGCGATCGTGCCGAGGCCGCCCACCACGGCCATCACCACGTATTCGATGGAGAGCAGGACCGGGAACGATCCGGGCGCGAGATACCCGAGGTAGAACGCGTAGACGCCGCCCGCCAACCCGGCGAACGCCGCGGAGAGGGCGAAGACGACGAGCCGATAGCCGCCTACCGGTACGCCGCTGGCAGCCGCCGCCACCTCGCTCGACGCCGCCGCTCGCAGGCCACGGCCGGCCCGGGACGAGACGACGTTGCGGGAGACGAGCAGGGCGACGCCGAGGACGAGCAGGGCCAGGTACGCGTAGCCGAGATCCTGCCGCAGCGTGAACCCGCCGATCGAGAACCGCGGGATGCCCTGGAGCCCGATGGCGCCGCCCGCCCAGGTGGCCTGCGCGAGCAGTGACAGCAGGATCAGCTGGACGGCCAGGGTGGCGAAGGCGAGGTGGTGGCCGCGCAGCCGGAGCAGCGGAAAACCGATCACCGCCGCGGCCAGGCCGGCGACGAGAGGGGCGACGAGCAGCCCGAGGACCGGGGGCACACCGTGGACGGCCAGCAGACCCGCCGTATAGGCGCCTATCGCGTAGAACGAGGCCTGCCCGAGGGAGATCTGCCCGGCGTACCCCATCAGCAGGGACACGCCGACGGTGACCGCCGCGGCGAGCGTGAGCAGCACGAACGTCGCCAGATGCCGGGACGGCAGCAGCAGCGGCACGAGAAGAACCGGCAGGAGAAGAGCGGCCTTCATGCCGGCACCGGTCCACTGCGAGCCGATTGGACGATCATGACGGTGAGCATGAGCACGAGCGCCACCTCCACCTGGTAGGCGCCGCCGCCGTAGCCCGCCACCAGCGTCTGCGCGACGCCGAGCAGGAGGCCGCCGGCGAGCGCCACGACGGGACGGGTCAGGCCGCCGAGCACGGCCGCGGCGAATCCGTTGACGATCAAGGCGACATCGCTGTCGAACGTGACCTGCTGCACCGGCGTGGTCAGCACTCCGGCGAGGCCGCCGAGCGCGCCGCCGAGCACGAACGCCGCCAGGCCCATGCGGCGGACGTCGATGCCGACGACCTGGGCCGCGTACCGGTTGGAGGCGCACGCGGAGAGCGCCTTCCCGAGGTCGGTGCGGGCGAAGAACCAGGCCATCGCGGCGAAGACGGGTCCGGTGACACCGATGATCAGCAGGTAGTGGGCCTGCAGCCGGGCGCCTGCCACCTCGGCCACCCCGGGCACGCCCGGGTAGGAGCGTGGTTGATCTCCCCAGATCAAGACCTCGATGGCGTACGCGAGGATCCCGAGGCCCAGAGTCACGATCAGCGAGGTTCCCGGGCTGGTGCCGGGGCGACCGATCGCGATCACACCGACGACGAGGCCGGCGACCGCGCCGAGCAGGACGCCGCCCACCTCGGCGAGCCCGTGCGGGACGCCGGCGCCGAGCAGGGACCCGGTCAGCATCGCCGCGAGCACGGCGAACGCCCCCTGCGCGAAGTTGACCACCCCGGTGACCCGGTAGATCGCCACCAGACCGCTGCCGACCAGCGCGAATCCGGCCCCGATCCCGAGCCCGGTGATCACATAGCCGAGGAGGTCGCTCATGACGCCTCCTCCACGTGCCCGCCCAGATAGGCAGCCGTCACCCGGGGATCCTTTTCCAGATCAAGAGCTTTTCCCTGTACGGCGACCCGCCCGGTCTCCAGCACATACGCCCGGTCACACAGGTCGAGGGCGAGCCGGGCGTTCTGCTCGATGAGAAGGACCGCCAGTCCACGCGTCCGGTGCAGGTCCCGCAGATGCGCGGCGAGGGTGCGGACCACGAGCGGCGCCAGGCCGAGACTCAGCTCGTCGATCACCAGGACGTCGGGGCGGGACATCAGGGCGCGTCCGATGGCGACCATCTGCTGCTGACCTCCGGAGAGGGCACCGGCCCGGCGCCGGCGGATCTCCCCGAGTTCGGGCAGCAGCTCGTAGACGCCGCTGGTGTCCCGGCCGGCCCGCCCGTTGCGCCAGCCGCCGAGCCGCAGGTTGTCGTCGACGCTGAGATCGCCGAACATCTCCCGGCCTTCCGGCACCTGGGCGAGCCGTCCTCGCACCTCGACCGTCCCGCCGTCCGGCCGCACCAGCCCGGAGAGGGCTTTGACCAGCGTGGACTTGCCGGCTCCGTTGGCGCCGATGAGGGCCACCATCTCGTGGTCGCCCACGGTCAGGTCCACGCCGTCCAGGGCGGTCGCGCCGTCGTAGCGGACCGTCAGGCCCCGTACCTCGACGATGTCAGTCATGAGCGGGGCCGTCCGCGCGTACCGCATCCTGGGGCCCCAAGTAGGCGGCGATCACCGCGGGATCGGCGCGGACCGACTGCGGAGGGCCCGAGGCGATCACCCGGCCCAGATCAAGAACGGTCACCTGGTCGGCCAGGCGCATCACGAAGCCGACGTCGTGCTCGACCAGCAGCATCGTCAGACCCTCCGCGCGCAACTCGCCGAGCAGGGATGCGAGGCGCTCCCGCTCCCCGGCGCGGAGACCTGAGGCGGGCTCGTCGAGCAGGAGCAGTTTCGGACGCGCGCAGAGGGCCCGGGCCAGCTGCAAGGCCCGCTGCTGGCCGAGCGGCAACTCCTCGGCGGGCCGGTCCGCCCAGTCGGCGATACCGGTCCGTTCCAGGCATTCCCGTGCGCGTGACCGGATCTGATCCTCCTCGCGGCGATGCGAGGGCAGCCGGAGCACCGCCGCGGCGAACCCGGCCCGGGTCGTCGCGTGCGCCCCGGTCATGACGTTCTCCAGCGCCGTCATCCCGGTGAAGATCCGCGCGGCCTGGAAGACGACGCCGACGCCGAGGCGGGCGCGCCGGTGTGCGGGCAGCCGCCGCACCGGCACGCCGCCGAGCGTGATCGTGCCGGACTGCGCCGCCAGCTGGCCGCCGATCAGGGCGAACAGGGTGGACTTGCCGGCGCCGTTCGGCCCGATCACGGCTCGCAGCTCGCCCGGCTCGACGGTGAGGCTCACGTCGCGCACGGCGTAGACGCCGCCGAACGCGCGCGAGACACCGTCGACCTCGAGTCTCACCGGAATGCGTCCTTCGAGAACTCGGTGGGGACGAACGTGCCGCCCTCGATCGTGTTGATCGAGATGAACTCGGTGGTGAGGCCGCTGTGGTTGGTGGCCGAATACGAATAGGTGCCGTTCGGGGTCGTCAGGGTCAGCGACTCCAGGGCGTCCCGGACCTTGGCACGGTCGGTGCCGCCGGCCTTCTCGATCGCCGCCGCCAGGAGCTTCACGCCGCTGTAGCCGTCCTGGGCGAACTGCGGCGGCGGATAGCCGTACTTCGCCTCGAACGCGGTGGTCAGCTCGTCGACGGCGGTCTTCAGCTCGCCGGCCGGGAGATACGGGCCGACCACGCCGACCGAACTGGCGATCGTGGCGCCCTCGGCGGCCGGACCGGCCGGCTCCAGGAACAGCCTGCTGGCCTGCGAACCCGTCAGGACCAGCGGGATGTCCAGGCCGGACGCGGCGTACTGCTTGGTGAAGGCGACGCCGGGGGCGCCGGTTCCCCAGAACATCAGGGCCTGCGCGTCCGAGGCGCGCACATGCGTGAAGACGGCGCCGAACTCGGTCGCCGTGGTCTGGAACTCCTCGACCGGTTCGACGGTGACGCCGTACTGCGAGGCCTTGTCGCGCAGGCCCTTCGCACCGGCGACGGCGTAGCTGCTCTTCGTGTCGAAGGCCACGGCGACCGTGGAGATCTTGGATGCCTGAAAGTACTGGAGGGCAGCCTCGGCGTACGTGGCGGACGTCGCCGGTACGACGAAGACGTACGGATGAATGGGGTTGATCTGCTCGTCCGCCGGGGTGAGCGAGAGGTAGGGGATCTCCTCGCGGTCGACGGAGGGCAGGGTGGCGAGCGCCGAGTTGCTGAACGGCGACCCGATGATCGCGTCGGAGTCGCTGCGGAGCTCGTTGAACGCGACCACTGACTGATCGGGCAGGCTCTTGTCGTCACGGACGGTCAACTCGATCGTCCGGCCGCCGATCCCGCCCGCCGCGTTGATCTTCTCGACGGCGAGAGCGACGGACTTCTGGTTCTCGGTGCCGAGCGGGGAGTAGTTGCCGGTGAGCGACACGATCTGACCGATCCGGATCGGATCGTCGTCGCCTCCCGTCTCGGCCGAGCACCCGGCCATGATCAGTATGAGCGGAAGGATCAGGATTCTTCGCATGCCTTGACCTCCTCAGCGACGTTTCCGAGGGGTTACGAGACATCGAAGTTAGGCTTTATCTACACGGCCGTCAATATTTTGCCTAACATCTCCTCCATGACGCAGCTTCGCCCTCCGACGCCTCAGACGCTGATGTTCATGCTGCTCGGCGACTTCGTGCTGGACCGGGACGTCTGCGTCTTCTCGGGCAGCGTCATCGACGTCTTCGACCGGCTCGGCATCTCCTCGCACGCCACCCGATCGACGCTCACCCGCATGGTCAATCGCGGACTGCTGCGGCGGCAGCGGGACGGGCGCCGGATGTACTTCGGACTCACCGCGCGATCCACCGCCCTGCTCCACGACGGCCGCGCCCGCATCTGGCGGACCGGCGCCGTGAACGACGCCTGGGACGGCGACTGGACGCTGCTCTGCTTCTCGCTCCCGGAGTCCTGGCAGCGGCAGCGCCACGACCTGCGCTCCCAGCTGGCGTGGGCGGGGTTCGGCCCGCTGCAGGGCGGCCTCTGGATCGCGCCGGGCAGCGTGCCGGCGCAGGACATCGTGACCGATCTCGGACTGTCCGCCCACGCCCGGGTCTTCCACGCGCGGGCGGACTCGCTCACCGACATCGCCGGGATGGTGCGCGACGCGTACGACCTGGCCGGCCTCGCCGCCGTCTACGAGGAGTTCCTCGCCCGCTGGGACGGCACCCCACCGTTCGCCGACCCGCTCGCCGCCCGCCTCACCCTGGTAGCCGAATGGCTGGGCGCCATCCGCCGCGACCCCCGCCTCCCGGTCGAGCACCTGCCCCCGGCCTGGCCGGCGGTCCGGGCGCAGAAACTCTTCCGCGAGCTGGAGGTGTTCTCGCGCGAACCCGCCCGGGAGATCGCCGACGGGCTGCTGGAGCTGATCCCCGTCAGCCCCGAGTGAAGCGCCGGGCCAGGTCGCGGTGGTGAGCCGCCGCCTCGTGGACCTGGGCCGGCGTGAGCGGGCTGCCCGGCAGCACTCCCAGGGACTCCACCTGCGCGGCCAGGCGCTCGTGGGCCTCCGCCCCGAACTCGCGGCAGGTCAGGCAGGTCACGCTCTCCGGGCGTACCGACGTCATGGCCCGGGCCACCTCGAGACCGCAACCGGAACGCACGGTGGGCGGCAGGTCGGCAGCCAGGCCGAACGCCGACGCGAGGACGGCGCGGGACGCCGCCTGGCCACCCAGCCGGGCGTCGATGTGGATGTGCGGGTCAGCGGCCATGACGTGCAGCCTGTCAGATCCTCGCCGGCTGCTCCTCCAGGCGGAAGACCTGCTGTCAGATCCTCGCCGGCTGCTCCTCCAGGCGGAAGACCTGCTGTCAGATCCTCGCCAGCTGCTCCTCCAGGTGGAAGACCTGGTCGAGGACGAGCATGCCCTCGTCGGGGCGGGAGTCGCCGAGCGCCGGGAAGAAGCCGGCCATCGCCGCCTGCCAGCGGGCGTTCACCTCGGTACGCGCCATCGCCTCCTGGGCGGCGGCGAAGTCGTCGGTCTCCAGGAAGCCGACGAGCAGGCCGTCCGGGCGCAGGAAGAGCCGGTAGTCGTGCCAGCCGGTGGCGGCGAGCGCCCGGAGCATGTCCGGCCAGACCGCGGCGTGGGCCTCGCGGTAGGCGTCCAGCTTCGCCGGATCGACCTGCAGGGTGAAGCAGACTCGTGTCATGCCGGGATTATGCCCTCGGGATTGAAACGTTTCTAGGCCTATATTGTTCGCATGCGAAATAACGAGGTCCGGGTCGGGCGGATCGGCGCCACGCTGCACGAACCCGACGACGAGCCGGCTGCCGCGCTGGTCATCCACCCGGCGACCGCGACGCCGTCACGGTTCTACGCGAACTTCGCGGCGTATCTGGCGGACAACGGGATCGCCACGGTCACCTACGACTACCGCGGCACCGGCCGGTCCGGCTCGCCGCGCGCGAACCGCTCGCTCGGCATGCGCGACTGGATCACCGAGGACGTCCCCGCGGTCACGGCGTGGACGGCGGCCCGCTTCCCCGGCCTGCCGCAGCTGGCGATCGGGCACAGCGTCGGCGGCCACGCGCTGGCCCTCGGCTACGGCGGCCCCGGCCTGTCCGGCCTGGTCATCCTCGCCTCGCACGCCGCCTCGGCCCGGGCCGTCCCGGACCCCGCCGAGCGCCGCCGGGTGCGTCTGCTGCTGCACGTCGTCGGTCCCGCGCTGGGGTCGGTGCTCGGCTACGTCCCGGCCCGCCGGCTCGGGCTCGGCGAGGACATCCCGGCGGCGGCGATGCGCCAGTGGGGCGGATGGGCGAAGCTGGACGGCTACTTCTTCGACGACCCGGCGATGGACGCCGCGGCCCGGGCCGCGACGGTCACCCAGCCGGTCCTGGCGGTCGGGTTCACCGACGACAAGTGGGCCACCCCGGCCTCGATCGACCGGTTGACCAGCCATCTGACGGCCGCGCCGGTGGAACGCCGCACCTACTCCCCCGCCGACGGCGGCGTCGACGCGATCGGCCACCACGGGTTCCTGCGCCGCGGCGTCCGGGACACCCTCTGGCCGGAACTGCTCACCTGGCTCCAGAAACAGAGTTCGATGACGGATTCGCGCTAGTCTCCGGCGTATGACGGCGCCCCGCCCCTCCCCCTCCCTGACGCCGCGCCTGGTCTTCGAGATGATGACCGCCGAGCGTGCCGTCCGCCGCTGGATCGACGCGCGGGGCGGCGGCACCGGCATCGGCGCGGCCGGGGCGGGAGTCCTGTTCTACCTGCACGCGAACGACCACGCCCTGGTCGGCGACGTCACCGCCGCCCTGTGCGCGTCGCCGTCCGGCATGAGCGGCTTGATCACGCGCTTGGAGAAGGCCGGCTTCGTCGCGAAGAATCCCGACGAATCAGACGCCCGGGCGGTACGCCTGACGCTGACGCCCCTCGGCCGTGAAGCCGCGAGCACGGCACGGACCGTGGTCAGGGACTTGAATACTCACCTCACCGAGGACTTCACCCCCGCCGAACTCGACGTGGTGGCCCGCTGGCTCTCCCACGCGGCAACACTCACCCCCTGACGGCGGCCGGCGGCTGTGGCCGTACAGAGAATGTGGTGGAAAGCCCAAGGAGAGTGACTTTCGCTCGGAGCGTGGGCATACCAGTGTGGTCATTGGGTGCCCTATCGCTAGGAGAGAGCATGCGTCATCGGGTCGTGGTCGTCGGAGCGGGGTTCGGCGGGCTCTTCGCCATCAAGGCGCTGCGCCGGGCGGACGTCGACATCACCCTGATCAACGGAACGGCGTACCACCTGTTCCAGCCGCTGCTCTACCAAGTGGCCACCGGGATCCTGTCCGAGGGTGAGGTGGCGCCGCCCATCCGTGAGGTGCTGAAGCGGCAGAAGAACGTGGACGTCCGGCTCGGGTGGGTGCAGGACGTGGACGTCGCTAACAAGGTGGTGTCGGTCAGCGGGCCGGGGATCGAGTACACCGTCGAGTACGACACGCTGATCGTGGCGGCCGGCGCGTCGCAGTCGTATTTCGGGAACGACCAGTTCGCCGATTTCGCGCCGGGCATGAAGAGCATCGACGACGCTCTGGAGCTGCGGGCCCGGATCTTCGGCGCGTTCGAGGTGGCCGACCTGCAGACCGACCCGGCCGACAAGGAGCGCTGGCTCACGTTCGTCGTCGTCGGCGCGGGACCGACCGGCACCGAGATGGCCGGGCAGATCGCCGAGCTGGCGCACCGCACGCTGCCCGAGCAGTACCGCCACATCGACACCCGGAAGTCGCGGATCCTGCTGGTGGACGCGGTCGGGGCGGTGCTCAACACGTTCGGCGACCGGCTGTCCGGGCGGGCGAAGGACGAGCTGGAGAAGCTCGGCGTCGAGGTGAAGCTGAACACCAAGGTGGTCGGCGTCGACACCAGCGGCATCGAGGTGGAGACGGAGAACGGCCGGGAGCGGATCCCGACCATGACGAAGGTGTGGGCCGCCGGCGTGGCCGCGCCGACGATCGCGACGAAGCTGGCCGAGGCGACCGGGGCGAAGACCGACCGGGCCGGGCGGGTGCTGGTCGAGCCGGACACCACGCTGCCGGGACACCCGGAGATCTTCGTGCTCGGCGACATGATGAACCTGGCCGGCGACGACGGGCGCCCGCTGCCCGGTGTGGCGCAGGTCGCCATCCAGAGCGGCCGGCACGCGGCCGAGCAGATCAAGCGGCGGCTCACCGGCAAACCGGACAAGCAGCCCTTCAAGTACTTCGACAAGGGCAGCCTCGCCACGATCTCCCGGTTCTCCGCGGTCGCGAGCATCGGCAAGGTGCACCTGTCCGGCTTCCCGGCCTGGGTGGTGTGGGTCGCCGTGCACCTGTTCTACCTGGTCGGGTTCAAGAACCGGGTGACGGCGGTGCTGCACTGGGCGGTCAGCTTCCTGGGCCGGGGCAGATCGGAACGAGTGGCCACCCAGCAGCAGGCGTTCGCCCGGCGGGCCCTCCGTCTGTACGGCGACCCGTTCAAACGTGAGGCGGAGGAAAGCCGGTAGGGCGGCCAGGTAGCGTGTACCGGCCCCCGCAATCTTGAGGAAGGTTCATTTGTGGTCCCGGTCGCGTCCTCGGTCCAGCAACCCGTCGTCGTGCCACGGCAGCGGGCGATGGCCCCGGTGTTCCACGAACTGACCCTCTTCCACGGGAGCATGGGCGCGGGCAAGTCGACGCTGGCGCTGCAGAACGCGTACAACCGCCGGCAGGCCGGCCGGCCCGGAGTGCTGCTCACCAGCATGGACCGGGCCGGCAGCGGGGTGCTGTCGTCGCGGCTCGGCGTGGCGGCCGACGCCATCGAGGTGCTCGACGGCGCCGACCTGGTGACGCTGATCGAGCAGCAGGTGCCGGCCGGCGGGTTCGTGATCGTGGACGAGGCGCAGTTCCTCCGGCCCGAGCAGGTCGAGCAGCTGGCCCTCGCGGTCGACGAACTGCACGTCGACGTGGACTGCTACGCGATCTCGACGGACTTCATGTCCCGGCTCTTCCCCGGCTCGCAGCGTCTTCTCGAACTGGCCGACCGGATCGTGTCGCTGCAGGTCGAGGTCACCTGCTGGTGCGGGCGGCCGGGACGGCAGAACGCCCGGATCGAGGACGGCCGGGTCGCCCGGACCGGCGCGCAGGTGGCGGTCGGGGACATCGACGAGGCGGCCGAGGTCACCTACCGGGTCCTCTGCCGGCGGCACTGGCGGGACGGCGACGCCGGACCCCATCAGGGGTAGATCTGCCAGGCTCTCAGGTCGCCCTGGGGGTCGAAGAGGTAGCCGCCGTCGCCGTAGCCGTGGCCGGCCGGGTCGACGTTCGTGAAGATCGGGTGGTCCAGGCCCCAGTAGTGGTCGGTGGCGGTGTTCCTCCCCTTGCCGACGTGGACGGTGAGGGTGCCACCGGCGGCGATCGTGGTGCCGTGCGGGAAGGTGTAGCGGCGGTAGGCGGAGTCGGGAACCCACCAGCCGGTGAGGTTGACGGCCTTCTTCTCCGCATTCCTCAGGACGAAGTATTCCCCGTTGAGGTTCGCCGCGTCGGAACCGTCCGGGTCCGGGTTGACGGTCAGGCCGAGATTCGCGACCGGCCCGGCACCGCAGCTGTCCGTGTCGTAGAGACCACGATGTGCCCGGGACGCCGCCTTCGCCGCGGCCAGATACCGCTGGTCCCAGGTCCACTCGCCGGAGAACGGCAGCCACAGCGCCAGACCCCGGCCGACCAGGTCGAGACCGATGTCCTGCCACGTGCCGCCGATCTTCACGGCGGCCGAGCGGAGCGGGCGCTCGCCGGACTTGCTCGACGCGTTCAGGGCGGTGAGCCGCACCTTGTTCCCGCCTGCCTCGACCAGTTGCTCGACCCGCGCGGTGGCGGCGAGGGAGTGGCATTCACCGCGCCGCTTCGACGGCTTCGGCGAGTAGACCGTCTGCTCCATGGCCTGGATGCCGATCAGCCGGATCGACTTCAGGGCGCTCGTGCCGTCGCCGTGCACGTCGACGCGGAGCGTGTCGCCGTCGGCGACCCAGTCGACGGTTCCGGTCCACGTCTGCACGCCGGCGGCCCGCGCGGGAGCGGCGAGACCACTCAGGGTGAGCGCGGCGACGGCGGCAACGGCGGCAACGGCGATACGGCGCATCATGCGACCATCATCGGCACATTCGTCGGACACTTGAGAAAACGGGGTCGTTAGCTAGGCTAAGCACTGTGACCTCCCCGCCACGCCGGGCCCCCAAGGCCGGCATCGATCCCGATCCCGGCAAGTCCTGGCTCCGGCGGGCGTGGCCACTGGTCCGCGCCCACCGCGCCCTGCTGATCACGTCGCTGGTCCTCTCCTTCATCGGCCTGATCGTCCAGGTGCAGATCCCCGACCTGGTCCGGATCGGCATCGACGACGCGCTCGTGGCCCGGACCGAGAGCCTGAGCCGGTACGTCTGGCTCATCGCGATCCTCGCCGTGGCCCAGGGTGTCATCAACTTCTTCGCCCGGCTCTACCTGCTGCGGACGGCCTACGAGATGGAGTACGACCTCCGGAACACCGTCTTCGGCCACCTCATGCGGATGTCCTACGGGTTCTACGACCGGGTCCAGTCCGGTGAGCTCATGTCGCGGGCGACCAGCGACATCCGAGCCGTGCAGATGTACCTGGCGTTCGGCCCGTCGATCCTCGTCCAGTGCACGATCGCGGTGATCGCGTTCGGCCTGATGGTGTCGATCAACGCGCCGCTGGCGGTGGTGGCGATGGCGACCATGCCACTGATCGCGTTCCTCGGCGTACGGATGCGCAAGGCGATCTTCCCGGTCTCCTGGCTGATCCAATCGCGGCTCGCCGGGGTCGCGACGGTGGTCGACGAGAACATCCAGGGCGTCCGGATCGTCAAGGCGTTCGCGGCCGAACAGCGGCAGATCAGCGCTCTCTCCGCGGCGGCCGACAGGGTGCGGTGGGCCTACACCACCGACGCGCGGATCCGCAGCCGGTGGATGCCGGTCATGGACAACCTGTCCCGGGTCGGGCTCGCCCTGGTGCTGCTGGTCGGCGGCCTGATGGTGCTCGGCGGCGACGCCACGATCGGGACGATCGTGGCGTTCAACTCGTACGTGCTGATGCTCCAGCCGCCGTTCCGGATGCTCGGGATGATCATCATGATGGGGCAGCGGGCTGCCGCTTCGGCGCAGCGGATCTACGAGATCCTGGACACGAAAGCGGATATATCAGAGCCTTCTGAGCCGGCTGCTCCGCCTCCGCGCGGCGCGATCCGGTTCGAGGACGTCCGTTTCGCCTATCCGGACGGAACGATCGGCCTCGACGGACTGACGCTGGACATCTCGCCCGGCGAGACGGTGGCTCTGGTCGGCGCCACCGGTTCCGGGAAGTCGACGGTCGGCAGACTCGCCGCCCGCTTCTACGACGCCGACGCCGGGCGGGTGCTGCTCGACGGGCAGGACGTGCGCGACTACCGGCTCGCCACGCTGCGGGACCGGGTCGGGATCGTGCCGGACGAACCGTTCCTCTTCTCGGTGTCGCTGCACGAGAACATCGCCTTCGGGCGGCCGGGCGCCGGCCGCGACGAGGTGGAGGCGGCGGCCCTGGCGGCCGGCGCCGACGAGTTCATCCGGGACCTGCCGGACGGGTACGACACCGTCGTCGGGGAACGCGGGTACACCCTGTCCGGCGGGCAGCGCCAGCGGGTCGCCATCGCACGGGCGCTGCTGGTCAACCCGCCGGTGCTGATCCTCGACGATGCCACGAGCGCGGTGGACGTACGGGTCGAGCACGAGATCCACTCCTCGCTGCGGGGGCTCATGGAGGGGCGGACCACCGTCGTGGTGGCGCATCGACTGGCGACGATCGGGTTGGCGGACCGGGTAGTGCTGATCGAAGACGGTCGTGTGGTTGCCGATGGGGCACATGCCGACTTGCTGGCTAATAGCCCGCGATATGCGAGCGTTCTCGCGGCTCAGGAGGTCTCCGCGTGAGCATGTTCGGCGGTGGGTTCGGCGGGCCCGGCGGAGGGCCCGGCTCCGGAGCGATCGGCGGCATGGGCGGCACCGGAGCCGGCCGCCGGGGCGGGAGCCCGTTCACCGGCATTCCACCGGAGCTGGCGGCCGGCGTGGCGGTCCTGGAGTCCCGGGAGCCCGATCCCGGTGAGCCGGACCCGGTCTTCAGCCAGCAGCCGGACGGCGGACGGCTGACACTGTGGTCGCTGCTGTCACGCCGGCCGTACTTCCTGGTCACGGCCGCGGTGGCGGTCGTCGTCGAAGCGATGCTGCTGCAATCGGGGCCTCTCCTCGTACAGATAGGCATTGATCATGGAATCAGCGCGGGGGATCGTCGGGTTCTGATCGCGTCGGCCGTCGCCTTTCTCGCGTCCGTCGGGCTGACCGCGCTCGCCTCCGGGGTGCGGATCAGGCAGAGCGGGCGGCTGGCCGCCTACGCCATGCGTGACCTGCGCGTTCGCATCTTCACCCACCTGCAGCGGCTGAGCCTCGACTTCTACGTGAAGGAGAAGGCCGGCGTCACGATGACCCGGATGACCTCCGATGTGGAAGCGCTGCAGCAACTGCTCCAGGAGGGGTTCGCGCAGTTTCTGATCCATGGCCTCACCATGGTGCTGGTCACCGCGGTGCTGATCCACTACAACGCCACGCTCGCACTGATCACTTTCGTCCTCGTCGTGCCGCCGCTGCTGCTGCTCTCGCTCTGGTTCCGGCGCGCCGCCGACGTCGGGTACAACCGGCAGCGCGACTCGATCGCCTCGCTCTTCTCGCACCTGTCCGAGAGCCTCTACGGCGTCCGGGTGATCACCGCGCACAACCAGCAGGACCGCAACGTCATCGAGCACCGCGGGGTCGTCGGCGCCTATCGCGACGCGAACGATCACACCGGGCGGATCAATGCGATCTATGGCCCCGGTACGTCGGTGATCGGCCTGCTCGGGCTCGCGGCGATCCTCGGCATCGGCGGGAGGATGGTGCTGGGCGGCACGCTCACGATCGGCGAGCTGACCGCTTTCGTTCTCTATCTGAACGCGTTCTTCCAGCCCGTTCAGCAGCTGGTGCAGCTGTACACGAACTACCAGCAGGCGCGGGCGGCGCTGGGGAAGTTGCGCGGACTCCTGACGACGAGGCCCAGCGTTCCGGAGAAGTCGTCATCCGTCCCTTTGCCGCCGGTCGTCGGCGAGATCATGCTGCATGACGTCACGTTCGGTTACTTCGATGATCGGCCGGTGTTGCGCAATGTGAGCCTGCGTATCTCGCCCGGCGAGACCGTCGCCTGCGTCGGCCCGACCGGCGCCGGCAAGTCCACCCTCGCGAAGCTGGTGTCCCGCCTCTACGACCCGGCGGCCGGAACCGTGCTGATCGACGGTCATGATCTGCGGGACGTGACGCTGGAATCGCTGCACCGGCAGGTCGGCGTGGTGCCGCAGGAGCCGTTCCTCTTCGCCGGAACCCTGCGCGACAACATCGCCTTCGCCCGCCCGTCAGCGACCGACGCGCAGGTCATGGCGGCGATCGAAGCGGTGGGACTGACCGATCTCGTCGACCGCTCCCCCGGCGGCGTCCACACGATCCTCCACGAACGCGGCCAGTCCGTCTCGTCCGGCGAACGCCAGCTGATCGCCCTCGCCCGCGTCTTCGTGGCCGAACCCCGCATCGTGATCCTCGACGAGGCCACCTCCAGCCTCGACCTCCGCTCCGAACTGCGCGTCGAGGCCGCCATCCAGCGTCTCCTCCAGGGCCGGACCGCCATCCTGGTCGCCCACCGCCTCTCCACGGCGGCCCGGGCCGATCGGGTCATCGTGGTCGATGACGGTCGGATCCAGGAGTCCGGCCCCCACGCCGAACTGGTTGCCGCGGGTGGGCGATATGCCGCCATGTACGCGACCTGGCAATCCCATCATCCGGTACGGGATGACCGTCCGTAACCAACCGCACGATCACCGTCCCCTGGCGCACCACACCTGCGGCCACGTTCCCCCGGCTCACGCCGCCGCCTTCCCCGGCGCGCCCTCACCCTCTCGCCCACACCGGTCCGGCTGTGACTCATGGCTGTTCGCCGGGCACCCGGACGGCAATGAGTCACAGCCGACCGAGTCCGGCTGTGCCTGGTTGCTGTGCCCGGAGCCGCCGGACAGCAATGAGTCACAGCCGACGATCGCGGCCGGCCTTGGCGAACCGTCCGGCAGCACGGGAGAGCGGCGAATCGGGCTCGGGGACGGTTCTGCCGTGCGGCCGGAATCAGGGCAGGGGGATCCGGGACAGGAGCAGGTCGTGGACGGCGTCCAGGAGGTCGGCGTCCTGTTCGGCGTGGGCGGTCACGGTCACGGTGGTACGGCGCGCGGGGTCGATGACGGCGTATTGCCCGTACCGGCCGTCCATCCGGTAGATGCCGCCCGGTTCACACCAGACGCCCAGGCCGTAGGTGGTGAACCGGCCGTCGTGACCCGTCGTCACCGGGGCTGCGGTGAGGGAGCGGACGTAGTCGGCGGGGATCAGGCGGCGCCCCTCCCAGAGCCCCTCGTTCAACAGGAGGCGGGCGAAGCGGGACAGTTCCTCCGTACGAAGGAAGAGATCGCTCTCCGCGAAAGGGTGACCGAGCGGGCAGGTGTGCCACGCGGGATTGTGCAGATCGAGCGGGCGGAAGATCCGGGCCGTCAAGAAGGACCGCAGGTCAGCCCCGGTGACGCGGGCGATGACCCGGCCGATCGCATAGGGGCCGGAGCCGGTGTACCGGAACACCGAACCCGGCTCGGCCGTCAGAGGCGCCGCGACGATCTCGTGCAGCAGGTCGGCCGCGTCGATCCGCTCATCGGCGAACCATTCATGGCTGGTGCCGCTCGTCATCGTCACGAGATGCCGCAGGGTGACCCGCTCGAACCCGTCGGCGGCGAGCGGCCGCAGCTCCGGCAGGTGGTCGAGCAGGAGGTCGTCGAGCGTCAGCCGGCCGTCGGCGGCGGCCAGTCCGAGGGCGACCGAGGTGAAGGTCTTCGCGACCGAGTAGAGGTTGACCCGGTCGTCGGAGCGGAAGCGGTGGCTCAGCGGTTCGTGGCCCTCGCGGTGCACGTGAATGCCGTACACGCCGAGATCACGGGCGGCCTGGATGAAGTCGTCGTCCACGCCCGGACGATACGGCGATGACGACAGCTGAGGGGACACCCACCCGTCCGATGTATTGCCCTACCCACGCGTCTGCACGAAGGTGAGCCATCACGACGGACGAAAGGGACGGAAATGACCACACCGGCCGAAGATCTTCCCTATGGATGGGCGCCGCTGGTCGCTGATCGGGTCCTGCCCACGCCGGCGCTGGTCACGCCGGGCGGCCGGATCGCGGCGGGGCTGCTCGATCTGCTGCTGTTCGTGGTGACGCTCGGCGCCGGCTGGCTGGTGTGGGCGATGTTCACCTGGCCGGCCGGTCAGACGCCGGCGAAGAGGCTGCTCGGTCACGTGGTCGCGGACGGCGTCACCGGGCGGCCGTTCGGGCGGCGGCGGATGGCGTTCCGCGAGGTGTGCCTGAAGGTCGCGCTGAACGTCGTGACGCTCACCGCGTTCGCCTGGATCGACTGCTTCTTCGTCTTCACCGACCAGCATCGGACCCTGCACGACCGCATCGCTGACTCGGTCGTGGTGGAACGCTGACCCGGCGGCCCACACGCCACCGGGTCAGCGCGTCGAGGGCTACCCGGCGGTCCAGAGGAGAGCGCGGGCATACTGCGCGTACAGGCCCTTCGGGTGGGCCCGGAACAGCGGCTCGGTGCCGAACAGGACCGCCCGTCCCGCGCCGGCCGTCGCCCCGGAGACCACCGCGGCCTGACCCGCCGCCTGGGCGGGACCGTTCGTCCCGGCCGCCGTCGGCTGCCAGTGGCCGGCCACCAGCGGAGTCGCGCCGTACCGCTGCTCGACGGTGAATCCGCTGCCGGTGAACCAGATCGGCGAGTAGACGAACGAGTGCGGCAGCGAACCCGCTCCCACCACGGGACCGGAATTGACCACGTTCACCACACCGTTGGCGTCACCGCGGCCGGCCGTCGCCACCGCCGGCAGCAGCTTGGCCGCCGCGTTGAAGGCGGCACCGGTCGCGCCCCGGGTGACGACGCCGCCGCCCCGGGCCAGGAACGCGTCCACCGTCGCCTTGCCGGTCGCGTTCAACCCGGCGTAGGACAGGCCGGACGAGACGATCAGCGTGTCCACGCCGTCCAGTGAGGCGCCGGCGTTGAGCACCGCCGTCGACACCGTGCGGACGGCGAACCCCATCTCCTTGAGGGCGAACAGCTCGTCCGCGGAGACCGCTCCGGCGATCACCGGCTGATCGAAGACGTCACCCTTGGTGCCGCGGGACGCCGCTGTGAAACGTACCCCCAGGGTCTTCGCCACCGCGGAGGCCTCGGGCCGCGCCTCGGCCGGGACCACGACGGTGGCCGCGTCTGCTCGCCGGAGCTTGATCCCCTGCGCGAGCAGCTCGTTCACCGCGCGCACATCGTTGCCGTCGGCCAGCTTCAGCAGCAGGTCGCTGCCCTTGCGCGCGTCGACCGAGCCCTGGAGCACGGCCTCCTCGACCGGGGACGTGGCGACGCGCGGGACCGCGTGCCGGCTGGCGTCCACGGTGGCGCCCCAGAGCAGGCCGTGGCTCCACCCGGAGATGTCGTACATCTGCGGCACCAGGTCGGAGATGTCCCGGCCCGCCTCCAGCAGCACGTTCGCGAGACCACGCTTCGGCTGGTGCATGTCCACGATGTAGGTGCCGGCGGCGTACCGGCGGCCGTTCACCGTGAAGTCCCGGTGTGCCTTCTTGATCCGCACGTCGTTGTCGATCAGGTGGTTGACCAGGCGCGTCGCGGCAGGCGTTCCCGCGGGGATGACATACGCCCTGGGGTACGTCGTGGAGTACCGATCCTCCGGCCCGAACCCGTCCACGAAACCGTCCGGGATGACCGGGGCGGCCTCTCCCGCCCAGCCACGGCGGAACTGCTCGATCTGACCGGCGAGCAGCGACGCCTTGTTCGTGCCGGCGTAGACCAGCGTGGCCTCGATCGTCGCGGCCGCCACGTCCGTGTTGATCGCCGACCGGCGGCGCAGTTCCTCGACCGGCAGGGTGTTGTAGTTCGCGTTGTTCACCGCGAGCGGGATCTCCACGGTGTGCCCGACAGCGCCCTGGTAGATCGCGTACATCGGGGTGAAGATCGGCGGCCAGTCGTCCCAGTCGCCGGGCGCGTAGTCGCGGAACGGGATGTCGGCGCGGGTGGTCTCGGCGTACCCGAGCTTCTGGATCGCCGCCTCCATGCCCAGCGCGTTCGGCAGGGCGTGCTTGATGTAGAGGTCGTACTCGTAGTTCTGCCCGTGCGGCGGGGTGGCCGGCTCGATCAGCGTGGTGCCGGTGTAGCCGTGCTCGTCCAGCATCACGAACGGCTGGGTGCCGATCACCACGTCGCGGACCGCCCGCGACTCCGGCTGGGAGTTCGTGGCGTGGTCGCGGTTGATGTCGAAGCCGGCGCCGTTGGCCCGGGTACCCGCGACCCGGCCGTCCGGGTTGTTCGTGACCGTCACGTAGACGCGACTCGTCTTGAGGAAGTCGGCGGTCGCGGTGTCGGTCGCGGTGGCCAGTCTCTCGATGACGCGGAGAGCGCCGTCGGTCCCCTCCCACTCGTTACCGTGGATGTTCGCGTTGATCCAGACCGGAGTCTTGTAAGAGGATTCAAGCGATTTATCGCGTTTTGCCGCCCAGGGATTGTCCTCGATCAGGTGTCGCCAGCGGTCCTGCCTCGCCGACTCCGCCGTCGACTCCGGCGCGGTCACCGTGACGAGGTAGAGGTCGCGACCCCCGGCCGACTTGCCGATCACCTCGGCGGACACCCTGTTCGACGCCTTCTGGAGGGCGTTCAGCTTGGGCGCGATGGCGTGGTACGGGATCAGTCCGAGCTTGATCGACCGGTCGTCGGGGTTCTCCGGATAGACGGGGAGCTCGTTCTGCCGTGGATATCCCCGCTGTTTCCTCGTGGTGCCCTGAGCCGCGTCGGCTGCTCCGAGCGTCCGCGCGGCGAAGGTCTCCAGGGCGGCGATCTCGTTGCGCTCCGGCCCGTTGCCGAAGTCCCTGCTCGATGGGGAGTCGCCCGGTGCTGCGCCGGCGGGCGCCGGCGTGGCCAGCAGGGTCGCGGTCAGCAGCGCGGTTCCGAATCCGGCCAGCGTTCGTGACAAGTCCACAAAGCACCTCCGTTGGGATTCCCCCGACCCTCCCCGACGACCCGGCGCATGCGCAATGATCTATGCGGCCAAATCTCGGCGCCCCGCATCAGCAGCCTGCCAGGTCGACCCGGTCAGCGCGGCGCCGATCACAGAATCGGCCCCGAGCCGGGTCGTGACAGCCGGTTCCCCGCCGTTTCGCCCACCGCGAGGGCGAGCACCCGGCGGGCGTCGCGGACCACGGCCTGGTCGACCATGCGGCCTCGGGCATCCAGGCAGACGCCGCCTCCTGCCGCTGCGAAGCGGGCGATCAGGTCCCGGGCCTCGGCCACCTCGGCCGGAGTAGGGGTGAAGACGTCGTGGACCACGGGAAGCTGGGCGGGGTGGATGCAGGCTCGGCCCCGGAAGCCGAGGCGTTTGAGGGCCAGGGTGGTGCGGCGCAGGGCGTCCAGGTCGCGGAAGTCGGTGGTCACCGCCGCGGCGGGAGGGTCGAGTCCGGCGGCGGCTGAGGCCAGCACCACTGCCGATCGTACGAACAGAAGCTCTCGCTCGTCCTCACCCAGAGCGACCCCCAGCTCTGCCGCGAGATCCGCCTCGCCTATCTGCAGCCTCGCCACGCGAGGCGCGTGCGCCATGGCGGCTGCCGCGAGGATCGCCTGCGGGGTCTCCAAGAGGGGTACGAGGGACACGGCGCCCGCCGGATCGAGATCGTCGAGCACGGCGGTGACGGCGGACAGCTGGTCGGGAGAGGCCTTGGCGACCACGAGACCCCGGACGGCCGGCGCGACCACCGCCCGGGCGTCGTCGACTCCCCTGTCCCCCACGTTGACCCGGACGAAGATCGGCGCGTCCGGCTGCTGATCGGCCAGCCAGGTGGCGACGGCGGCCCGGGCGGCGTCCTTCTCGGCGGGCGGTACCGCGTCCTCCAGGTCCACGATGATCGCGTCGGCGCCGCGGCGGAGAGCGGAGGCGAGCATCTGCGGGCGGTTGCCGGGCACGTACAGGAAGGACCTCATCCGATCGACGCCTTCCCGGCCAGCAGCGCGCGGGCGATCACGACGCGCTGGATGTCGTTGGTGCCCTCGCCGATCATCATGAGCGGGGCGTCCCGGTAGAGGCGTTCCACCACGAACTCCTTCGAATATCCGTAGCCGCCGTGCACCTGCATCGCGGTGAGGGCGCAGAAGACGGCGGCCTCGGACGCGAACGCCTTCGCCATGCCCGCCTCCATGTCGACCCGGTGACCGCCGTCGGCGCGGGACGCGGCCCAGTGGACGAGCAGGCGGGCGGCCTGCACCTGCGCGGCCATCTCAGCGATCTTGAGTTGGATCGCCTGGAAATCGCCGATCGGCCGGCCGAACGCCCGGCGCTGGCCGGCGTAGCGCAGGGCCTCGTCGTACGCCGCCTGGGCGATGCCGAGCGCCCGGGCGGCCACGTTGATCCGGCCCGTCTCCAACCCGGAGAGGACCTGCTGCATGCCGCGTCCCTCGACGCCGCCGAGCAACCGGGTCGCCGGGACACGGACGTCCTCCAGCAGGACCTCGCAGGACTCGGTGCCCTTGTAGCCGAGTTTCGGCAGGTCACGTTCCACGGTGAAGCCCGGGGTGCCCGCTTCGACGAGGATCACGGACATGCCCTTGTGCGGCGGGTCGGCGGAGACCGAGGTCTTGCACAGCACCGGCAGCGGATCGGCATGCCGGGCGTTGGTGATCCACGTCTTGCGGCCGTTCAGGACATAGTGGTCGCCGTCCCGCACCGCGGTCGTCGCGATGCCCTGGAGATCGGTGCCGGCGTCCGGCTCGGTGAGGGCGATGCCGGTGCGCCGCTTTCCGGACGCCAGGTCGGGGAGGAATTCCGCCTTCTGCTCGGATGTTCCGTGCCGCGCTATCAACCAGCAGGAGAGCGAGTGACTTCCCAGGATGCCGGCGATGCCCATCCAGCCCTTGGCGATCTCCTCGAAGGTGAGGGCGAAGCTCACCATGTCGGCGCCGAGGCCGCCGTACTCCTCGGGCACGGTGAGGCCGAACAGACCGAGCGAGCGCATGGTCTCGACGATCTCGGTGGGGTAGCGGCCGGACTCCTCCCACTCCTGCGCCACCGGGCGGATCTCCCGGTCGACGAAGTCGCGGAGCACGTCGCGGAACATCCGCTGCTCGTCGGAAAGCTCGAAATCCATAGGTCTACTCCGAGGTGAAGACGGCCAGGCCCTCGTGCCAGGTCAGGCGGACGGGCTGGTCACAGCGGGGTTCGGGGATGCCGATCAGATGGGTGAGCACGATCGGCCCTTCGGTGAGCCGGACCCGGGCGACGGTGTACGGGACATCCGCCCTGTGCACTGTCGTGAAACTGTCCACCGTCCCGGTGCCGGCGGCTTCCACGGACCAGAGATCGGGGTTGCCGCAGCCGGCGCAGAGAGGGCGCGGATGGTACTGATATCGCCGGCATGCCGGACAGTGCTGAATCAGGAGAGTCATCCGTCCACCCCCAGGATCACCGTGGCGTGGCTGGAGAAGATGCCGCCGGTCCCGTGCGCCAGCGCCACCGACGCCCCCGGCACCTGCCGCGCGCCGCACTCCCCGCGCAGCTGACGCACCGCCTCGACCAGCAACAGCACGCCGAACTGGCCCGGATGGCAGTAGGCGAGACCGCCGCCGCCGGTGTTGCAGGCGATGGGAGCGGACAACCCTCCGCCCGGCTCGGCGAACCCGAGCGCCTCCAGCCCGAGCGGCACCGAGATCGTGAACGCGTCGTAGAGCTGCACGACATCCACGTCGGACGGTGTCAGTCCCGCCCTCGCGAATGCCCGCCGACCGGAATCGATCGCGCCGGTCCGCAGCAGGTCCGGAGCGGTCGCCATGCCGGTGTGAGTGAGCGCTTCGCCATAACCGAGGACCGTGACCGGCCGCTTCGGCAGATCACGCGCGCGGTCGAGGGCGGTGAGCACCACCGCTCCCCCGCCGTCGGTGACGAGGCAGCAGTCCAGCGCGCCGAGCGGGCTGGAGATCATCGGGGCGCCGAGGACGTCCTCGACGGTGAGCGGCCCCTTGCCGTACGTCCAGGCCTGCGGGTTGAGCTGGGCACGGTCGCGGGCGGCGACCGCCACGGCTGCCAGGTCGGCCCGGTCCAGCCCGTAGGTGTGCAGGTAGCGCTGCGCGACCATGGCGTAGTACGAGATCGGGTAGAGCGGCCGATAGGGCTCCTCGATCGCGGCCTCCGGCGTGCCCTCCTCGTAGACCCCGGTCAGCTTCCGGCTGCGGGCGCTGCGCTGGTTGCTCGCGTACGAGATGACGACCGTGCTGCACTGGCCGGCGGCGATGGCCTGGGCGGCGCGGGCCACGTACATCTCGAAGACCGCGCCTCCGGCGAACGTCGCGTCGCACCAGGCGGGCTGCACGCCGAGCCAGTCGGCGAGCTGGGTCGCCGAGAAGCGCGAGATGCCGTTGGTGGCGAGGCCGTCGACGTCGGCGAGGGTGAGCCCGGCGTCGGCGAGCGCCCTGGTGACCGCCTGCGTCTGGAGTTCCAGGATCGACTTGCCGGTCTTGCCGAGATCACATTCGGCGGCGCCGGCGATGGCGACGCCGGTCATGGCACGGTCAGCGTCGCCGAGGCGGGCGCGACGGCGATCCGGCCGTCCTCGACCACCTCGATACGGAGAGCAAGGGTGATCGTGGAGCCTTCCCGCACAGGGGTTCCCACGCACCGGATCGTCTCGCCGGCGAAGACCAGGTTCGTGAACCGGAACGACAGCGCGCCGATCGCCGCGCCCGGGAACCACTCCCGCAGCGCGATCGCCAAGTAGGCGCCGAAGACCTGCCCGTCCACGACCGGCCGGTCGAGACCGCGTTCGCGCAGGTAATCGGCGTCGTAGTGGAGCTTGTGCCAGTCCCAGGTGGCCCCGGCATAGGCGATCATGTCCGGCGACTCGATGCGGCGTTCCCAGATCAGCTCATCGCTCGACATAGATCAGCGACTCCTCGTTCTCGGCCAGCACCAGGCCGTCCTGGTCGGTGTAGGTGGCGACCGAGGTGACCACCAGCATCCGCTTGCCGCCGCCGGTGACCCGTTCGGTGATGCCGGCGAGCTTCCAGCGGACGGTCACGATCGTGGTCGGCAGGACCGGCCGCTCGAAGCGGTACGCGTTGCCGCCCCGGACCAGCCGGGTCCCCGGCACGTCCAGGTGCCACCCGTGCCCGGCGTAGCCGTCGGCGTCGCGGGGCAGGTTCGCGTACTGGTTGGTCTCGCAGATCAGCGTCGGCGGGGCGACGTCGCCGGCCAGGTGGGCCGGGTCGGTGTCGCCGGTGGCGAGCGCGAAGTACCGGATGGCGGCCCGGCCCAGCGGCTCGGGGGCGGTGTAGACGACCTCCTCGCCGATCCGGGCCTTGAGGTCCCCGGAGAGCAGCGTCATCCCAGCACCGCCGTCGGCACGGTCTCCAGCAGGAACTCCGGTCGCAGCAGCGCCGAGCAGACGACCGAGGTGACCGCCGCGTTCGGGAAGTGCTTCTCGCGCAGCTGCCGGGTGGCGTCGTAGGTGGCGACGGCGGCGGGGGTGAGGTACTCCACCAGGGCCGTCACGTTCGCGCCGGTCGCGCCCGCCTCGGCCAGGACGGTCTCGATGCTGTGGTAGATGAACTCGGTCTGCGCGGTCAGGTCGCCCTCGTGCACCGCGAGCTGGGTGACCGGGTCGAGCGAACCGAACCCGGCCAGATAGACGGTGTCGCCGGCGCGGACCGCGGGCTTGTAGGTGAGGGTGTCGTAGCGCGCCCAACCCGGGTTCAGCACGGTCAGCGGCCCGGCCGCCGCGATCGCGTCGAGTGCCACCTGTGCCCCGCGCTGGACCGGCACGTCGACCAGGATCCCGGCCGCCCCCGGGTGCACGGGACCCGGCAGCAGCTCCTTGCGGGGCCGCCCGCACCGCGGGTACTCCGCGCGCGTGGCGGTGGCCGTGTAGTCGACGGTCCGGACCAGCGAGCCCATGCCGAGGCCCGCCACGGACAGAAGCGACGAGACACGTGACAGGCACCAGCGGTACTGCGAGCGGAAGTCCCCCTCGGTCGTGTGCACGCTCGGCAGGTAGACGACGCCGCCGGCGACCCGCAGCACGTCGTCGCCGTCGGTGAGCAGCTCACCGCCGCCGGGATAGGCGGTCACGCCGACGGCATAGGGCGCGTCGGTGCCGTGGATCGCTTCCACCGGGACCCGGGAGACCGGCACGACGTGATCGCCGAAGAAGGCGGCACGAGCGGCATCGAGCGAGAGGCCCGCGGACGTCACGTACTCGGTCACGTGGACCACGTCGGTGACGGCGACACCGGTCTCGGCCAATGCGGGGTAGCCGGGCACCGCCGGCAGGTACACGGTCACTTCAGGCACCCTTCGATAGCGTCGAGCAGGGCGGCCGGTCCGGTCGCCGCGAAGACTCCGTCGTGCATCGGGCCGAGGTTCGCCGCCGCCTTGGTGCGCACTCCGCCCCCGGTCGACCGCTCCACCCGGGACACCCGCCCGTCCGCCTCGACGATGCCGGGGGCGTCCGCCGCGACCAGATCGGAACCGGCGGCGGCCACGTCGATCCGGGAGGCCAGATCGAGCACGTCCGGCCGGTCCAGGTCGGTGAACGTGTCCAGGTCGACCCAGCCGTCCACGATCATCGCGGCCACGCACCAGTAGACGCTGAACTTCGCCTCGTAGGCGCTGCGCGGACGCCGCTTCTCCGGCCCGGCCACGATCGGCACGGCGTCCGGGTGCAGCGTCACGGTCACCCTCGACGGCGTGCCGCCGGTGAACTCCCCGGCCGCGTCGATCGAGGCGTGGGTGAGCCGGCAGGCCGGGTACGGCTTGATGCCGATCGCGAGCGTCTCCCAGCGTTCCCCCAGACCGTCTGAGAGGACGGCGAGGTCGGGGGCACGGCCGGCCAGTGCCGGGAACAGTCCGTACGAACCCTCCAGCGCCGAGGCCGGACCGGTCGCCCCGGCCGCCGCGAGCCGTGCGGCCAGGATCCCGTTCGCCACGGCGGTCCCCGGGTGCAGCTGTTTCGTGCTGGCCGGGCTGTGCAGGAATTCCAGCAGCCCGCTCGCGCCGCTCGCCGCGATGCCGATCGCGTTCGTCAGGGCCGGCGCGCCGAGGCCGATCAGCCTGCCGGCGACGACGGCCGCCGCGACCGGGCCGCACATCGAGGTGGCGTGCAGCCCGCGCGCGTGGAAGCCGTGCGGTGCCGCGGCCCCGAGCCGGCACACCGTCTCCAGCCCCGCGACCAGGGCGGTGATCATCTCGCTGCCGCCCGCCCCGATCTGTTCTCCCACCGCCAGAGCCACCGGTACGGTCACCGCGCTCGCATGCACGAGACCGCCGGCGTGGGTGTCGTCGAAGTCGAGCGCGTGCACGGCGACCGCGTTGCCGTACGCCGCCGCGACCGCGCCGATCCGCTCGCCGGTGACGAGACGGGCCTCGGGTGGGCCGCCGAGCCCGCGCGCGACGGTGAGCGCGGGTTCGGCGGCTGCTCTGCGGACGGCCGCGACGGCACATCCGAGGGCGTCGATCAGGTGGTCCCGGGCCGCGGCGACGACCTGGTCCGGAACGTCGTCACGCGTCAGCCCGGCGGCCCACCCGGCCAGCACGACGGCGGCCTCTGATCCCTCGGCCGGCTCTGTCACTCCGGCGCCCCGAACGCCCCGGCCGCGCGCAACTCCTCGACTCGCCGGGGCGAGTAATCCAGAAGCTCCGACACGTACGACAGATCCTCTCCTCGCCGCGGCGCCCGGCGATAAGCCGGCGGATCATCACCCACCCGGACCGGCGAAGCCACCTGCTTCACGGTGCCGTAGCGCGGATGCTCGGTCTCGACGACCAGCCCGCGGGCGAGGGTGTGCGGATCGCGCAGGGCCGCCGCCACGTCGTTGACCGGACCGCACGGGATCCCGGCCGGCTCGAGATCGGCGAGCCACTCCGCCGTCGTCCGGGTCGCGAAGATGCCCTCCAGCAGCGGCAGCAGTTCGCCCGCGTGCTCCCGGCGGTCGGCGAACGTCGCGAATCGGGCCTCTTTCACGATCGATTGATCCAGTACGCCGACCAGCCGCTGCCAGAACTTCTCCTTCGCACACCCGACCACCACCCAGCCGTCGGCCGTGGGGAAGAGCTGGAACGGGACGAGCGACGGGTGAGCGGAGTAGCGGGTGCGCTCCGGTGTGAAGCCCGCGTTGAGATGCCAGGCGGCCGGGTAGGTGAGCATCCCGATCGCGGTGTCGAACAGGCTCAGGTCGCAGTCCATGCCCCGGCCGTCCCGCCGCGCCGCGTGCACCCCGGCGAGCAGCGAGATCGCCGCGACGAACCCGCCCGAATAGTCCACGATCGACAGGCCCGACTTGGCCGGTGGCCCACCCGGCTCCCCGGTCAGGTCCATCCAGCCGGCCAGGCCCTGCAGGATGTAGTCGTACCCGGGCTGCCTCGCGCGTGGCCCGGTCATCCCGAACCCGGTCAGCGAGCAGCACACGATCGACGGGTTGACGTGCTTGAGCTGGTCGTACGTGATCCCGATCTTCGCGGGGACGTCGCCGCGCAGGTTCGAGTAGACGGCGTCGGCATGCCGGACCAGATCCTCGAAGACCTCCCGGCCGGCCGGGGTGGCGAGGTCCAGCGAGAGCGACCGCTTGCCCCTGTTGAACGTCTCGAAGAAGAGCGAGTCCTCCTCGTCGGCGTAGGGCGGGACGTACCGTCCGACGTCGCCGCCGGTCGACGGCTCCTCGATCTTGATGACGTCGGCGCCCAGGTCGGCGAGGTGCACCGAGCCGAACGGTCCGGCGCCGTACTGCTCGACGGCGATGATCCGGATGTCCTCGAGCGGTCTCATCTGAGGCTCCCCACCAGGTCGAGTAGACGGTCCTGCGCGTGCCGGGTCTCCTCGGCGGGCAGGCCGTAGGAGGGTGCGGACAACTTGATCGCGTCGGCCAGGCCGTCGTAGGCGGCGATCTTGGAGCGGCACTGGTCCGGGGTGCCGGCGATCGTGTAGGCGTCGACCATCTCGTCCGGCACGAGGTCGCCGAGGCTGTCGGCGGGGCGGCCGGCCTTGAGGGCCTCACCCGCGGCCCGGCAGACGCCGGCGAATCCGGCGTTCTCGAACATCTCGCCGTATGAGCGGACCGAGGCGTAGAAACCGACGACGTTCGCGGCCCGGCGGCGGGCCGCCCGGGGATCGTCGTCGACCGAGCAGCAGGCGGCCGCCACGACATCGAAGTCCTGACGCCTCGCGGCGCGCAGGATCGGCAGGATGCGGTCCCGCAGGTCGGCGGGCGGGCAGAGCTCGTGCGCTATCCAGCCGTCGGCCACCTCGCCGGCCAGCGCCACCATCGCGGGACCGACGCCGGCCAGGTAGATCGGGATGCGGTCGCGGACCGGGGCGTACGGCCGGCGCCAGCCCCGCACCCGGATCGAGCGGACGCCCCTGTGGTTGATCGGGTCGCCGCCGGCCAGCACCTTGCGGATGATCTCCACGGTGTCCCGGAGGCGGGGCAGAGGGCGCTCGAACGCCACGCCGTGCCAGTCCTGGTTGAGCCGGGCCACGCCGGTGCCGAGCCCGAGCCGGAACCGGCCCTCGGAGAGCTCGTCCAGGTCGGCCGCGGCGATCGCGGTGAGCATCGCGGACCGGGCGAACGCCAGGGCGATCCCGGTGCCGACGCCGATCCGGGCCTCGCCGCCCGCGAGCTTGCCGGTGCCGGTGGCCAGCGCCGCCGCCGTGGTGAACGCGCTCCGGTGCAGCTCCGGCGCCCAGACCACGCCGGCGCCGGCCGCCTCGGCAGCCCGGGCCGCGGTGACCAGCTCGGTCATCGTCTCGCCCCAGGGCTGCAGGTCCAGCCTCATTGCTCCGCGGCGGGTCCGTGGCCGCGTTTGTAGGTCAGCATCGTCCGGGTCCAGGTGATGACGTCGACGCCGTCCTGGTTGAAGCCGGTGGTGAAGACCTTGACGATCCCGGCGTACGGCCGGGACTTCGACTCACGCAACTCCAGGACCTCGGACTTGGCGTAGAGGGTGTCGCCGACGAAGACCGGGTGGGGCATCACGATCTGCTCCCAGCCCAGGTTCGCGAAGGCGTGCTGACTCACGTCCGGCACCGAGAGGCCGGTGATGATCGCGACCGTGAGGGTCGAGTTCACCAGCAGCTTCTTGTACGGCGTGCGCGCCGCGTAGTCGGCGTTGAAGTGGCTCTGATTGGTGTTCAGCGTCAGGAGCGTGAACCACGTGTTGTCCGCTTCCGAGATGGTGCGGCCGAACGGGTGGCGGTACGTGTCGCCGACGGTGAAGTCTTCGTAATAGCGGCCGAGCATGCGGCGAAGCTAGCACTTGTTTCGCACAGTGAAAAGGTGTTTCCATCTACGCCATGCTCGAAGCGTTCCTCTACCTGCACATCGTGCTCATGGTCTTCTGGCTCGGCGGGGACCTCGGCGTCTTCTACTCCAGCCGCTATGTGATCAAGCCCGACCTGACCCCCGTCGCCCGGCTCACCGCCCTCAAGATCATGCTGGGTCTGGACCTCGGGCCGAAGATCTGCCTCATCCTCTTCCTGCCCAGCGGCCTCACGCTGATCTCGCTGGACGCGCACGGTGGCTCGGTCGCAGGCATCGAACTGCTGCCCTGGTGGCTGCTGGTGCCGCTGTGGATCGGCGCGTTCGTCTGGGTCTGGCTGATGTGGACCGACCACCACGAGCCCGGCAAGCACCCGCTGGTCCGGCGGGTCGACTACGCCATCCGGCTCGCCGTGATCGCGGGCATGGCCGGCGCCGGCGTCTTCACGCTCGTCGTCAGCGAGCCGTTCGGGGTGACCACAAATCCGAAGTGGCTCGGCGCCAAGGTGCTGCTCTACGCGATCGCCATCGCGGCCGGGCTCGGCATCCGGCGCACGCTCAAGCCGTTCGGCCCGGCGTTCGGGGCGGTCATGGCCGGCAAGTCGGACACCCGGGTGGAGGCAACCGTGACGAGCAGTGTGAACGGCTGCCTCCCCTACGTCTGGGTGATCTGGGGATCGGTGCTGCTGGCCGGCCTCCTCGGTGTCGCGAAGCCGCTCGCGAACCTCTAGCGGGGCTGGTAGCCCAGCTGAGCGGAGATGCGTGCCGCCGCGTCGCGCAGGTCGGCGACCGCGGCGGCGTCGCTGTCCGGCTTGAAGCGGAGCGCCGGCCCGGCCAGGCTGATCACGGCGACCACCCGGGCATCGTGGTCGAAGATCGGGGCGGCGATCGACGCGGCGCCGGCCTGGCGCTCGCCGAGCGAGGTCGCGTACCCCCGCTTACGGACCGCGGCGAGATCCTTGCGCAGCTTCGCCGGGTCGGTGATGGTCTTGTCGGTGATCGACTCCAGCGGGTGCCGGGTGAGGTAGGCCTCGACCTCGAAGTCGGGCAGGAACGCCAGGAACGCCTTCGACGAGGCGCCGGCGTTGAGCGGGAACGGGATGCCGAGGCTCACTTCGAGGCGCAACTCCTGGTCCGGCACGACCTGGTCGACGTAGAGCCGGGTGTCGCCGCGCCGCAGCGAGAGGGTGGCCGTCTCCTGGGTGCGCGCGGAGAGGTGCTTGAGCTCGGGCGCGGCCATGGCGCGGACGTCGGTGCGGGCCAGATAGGCACGGCCGAGCGCGACGGCGGCGTGACCCAGCGCGTACCGCCGGGTGGCCGGGTCGACGGTGATCAGCTCCCGGCTGCGGAGCGCGGTGAGGATGCGGTGCACCGCGGCCTTGGTGAGGCCGAGCGCGGTGGCGATCTCGGTCACGCCGAGATCGGGCTGGTCGGCGCGCCCGAAGTAGAGCAGGACGTCCATGGCGCGCTCGACGGCGGCGATGGAACGCGACTGGCTCTCGTCCTCGGCAGGGCCTGCCGAGGCCGGCGCGGCCGGCGGCACGGATCGAGTCGGCACAGCGAAACTCCCCCGGAACAGGTACGGAACAAACTTTGGCGAAGCCTAGCCTGCCATTTCGCACCGCGAAACGCTGTACCGATCCGATGTTGACAGCTTCCCCGCCCGTCGTTACGTTCGGTGTAACGCCGTTTCCCATAGAGAAACGGTTGTCCGGAAAGCAAGGAGCACGAAGTGCCGGTCGACAGCACGACGTTCCGATCCGTGCTCGGACAGTGGCCGAGCGGGGTGTGCGTGGTGACCACGACCGGCCCGAACGGCCTGCACGGCATGACCGCCAGTTCATTCTCCTCGGTGAGCCTCGATCCCCCGCTCGTGTCGGTCTGCCTCGGCAACCATCTGCCCAGCCGGACACTTCTGGGCGATGCGGGCAAGTTCGCGATCAGCTTCCTCGGCAAGGATCAGGCGCACATCGGGCGCCGCTTCGCCGGTCAGGAGCGCGGCGTCACCGACCGGTTCGCCGGGCTGGACTGGACCATGACGCCGAACGGCTGCCCGGTCCTCAGTGACGCGGTCGCCTGGCTCGACTGCACCGTCGCCCACGCGTATCCGGGCGGGGACCACACCATCTTCGTCGGCGCGGTGACCGAGGCGGCCCTGCCGCGGGTCATCTCACCGCTGCTGTTCCACTCGCGCAACTGGGGTCAGGTCGCCCAGCCCCTGCCCGCCACCGTCCAGTTCCGCGAGACCGCGTCCGCTGACGGCGGGCCGCGCTTCGAATTCCACGCCACCGGCCTGCGCGACCTGCCGTCACCCGAGCGGGTCATCGCCGCGAAGAAGGCCGGCAACTGCGTGGTCGGCTACGTGGCCGACGCGTTCAACCCGGAGCGGGAGGACGAGGTGCTGGCCACCATCGGCGCCCTCGGCGCGCTCGGGTGCGACGAGATCGGCTGCGTCGAGTCCGACGTCATCCCGGCGTCGCCGCTGCAGGTCACCCGGATCCTGCAGGACGCCAGCGTCCGGGTCCGGCCCGCCGTGCTGCGGGTCCGTCTCGCCGGCCACAACCGGCTCGCCCTGGTCAACGCGCTCGTCGCGATGAAGAACGGGGTCTCGCACTTCGATGTGGTCACACCCGGCTCCGGCACGTCCGGACTGCCGCTGGGAGACCTGCTCCACCTGTCCCGCCAACTCGAGGTCGCCGGGCCCATCGAGTCCGACCTCGCCCAGATCAGGGAGTAACAGCATGGCCGACCGACTCATCGGCGAAAAGCTCGTCGACGACATGACCGCCGAGGAGAAGGCCCGGGCTAAGCTCGTCGAGCAGGTCCTGCCGGCGCTGCGGGCCAAGGCCGAGCAGGCCGATCGGGACGGCGCCTTCCCGCGTGAGCACATCGACGTGCTGCGGGACGCCGGGCTGCTCGGGCTGATCGTCCCCGAGGAGTACGGCGGCCTCGGCGGGACCCTGCGTGACCTCGCGGCCGCCACCTACGCGATGGGCAGCGCCTGCCCGTCCACCGCGCTGGCCTTCTTCTTCCACAACACCTCGGCCTCCCGTGGCCTGCTCCCCCTGGAGGCGATCGAGGCCGGGCTCTTCGCCGACGAGGAGGTGCCGGTCGTGAAGGCGTTCGCCGAGAAGGTGCTGCAGCTGATGTCCGGCGGCACCTGGCTCGCCAACTTCGCCAGCGAGTCGGTGAAGAGCAGCGGCGCGAACATCGCGATCGCCACGACCGCCGTGCCGGCCACCCGGGACGGCGTCGCCGGCTGGGAGCTGACCGGCGAGAAGTCGTTCGGCTGCGCCACCGGCATCGCCGACTACTACCTGGTGACCGCGCGCCTCGACGGCCACGCGACGGCCGACGGCCTGGTCATGTTCCTGGTGCCGCGGGAGGCGGAGGGCGTCACCGAGCGCCCGTTCTGGGACGGCCTCGGCATGCGCGGCTCGGCCAACCACGGCATCCGGCTGGACGGCGTCTTCATCCCGCAGGACGACTCGCTCACCGTGCCCGGCGCGTTCGTGAAGATGCTGCAGTGCAGCCGGGGCAGCTTCGTCGGCAACCAGCTCGCGATCACCGCCGTCTACGTCGGCGCGGCGCAGGGCGTCTACGACGACACGCTGCAGCGGCTCACCACCAAGAAGTTCGCGGACACCGGACGCTCGATCGCCGAGTCGCCGATGCACCAGGTGATCATCGGTGACATGACGGAATCCCTGGAGCGCTCGTACCTCTGGCTGCGCCGCCAGCTGCTGCTCGAGACGGTCGAGCCGCCCATCGCCACCAAGTCCGAGGTGTACGCGCAGTGGCGCATCGCCAAGGGCTCGATCTGCCAGGCCGCGTTCGACGTGGCGCTCGGCGCCCTGAAGGCCTCCGGCACGTCCAGCGCCACCATGAACGGGGTGGTCGGCCGCGCGCTGCGGGACCTGTCGATGGGCCTGGTCATGACGTTCCCGCCGGAGCGTGGCCGCCTCGAGGCCGCGTCGGTGATCACCAGCGACAAGGCGAACGCGCTCTTCGCGAGCGTGGCCTCATGACGAGGGATCTCGTCGGTGGCGCGTGGGCATCCTGTGCCACCGAGGTGGGCATCACGCTGGAGGATCCGGCGACCGGCCTGCCGACGGGTCCGGCCCTGGGCTCGTCGGCCGAGCGGGTCGAAGCCGCGCTCACCGCGGCCGCCGAGCTCGGAGCGTGGGACGCGGCGCCGGCGGATCGCGCGGAGATCCTGGAACGGATCGCCGTGAAGGTCGCCGAGGCGGCCGGGGAGATCGTCGCCCTCGAATCCGCCGCCACCGGTGTGCCGATCCGGCAGACCACGCCGCTCGGCATGATCCTGGCGGGCGCGTTCGCGCTGGCCGCCGGTCAGCTGCGCAGCGGCCTGCTGACCAGCACGGCCACCCGGGAGGACGGCCGCGAGGTGCTGGTCGAGCGGCTGCCCTGGGGGCCGGCCGCCTGCCTGGTGCCGTGGAACGCCCCGGCGCCGATGGCCGCGCACAAGGTGGCGAACGCGCTCGCGGCGGGCTGCCCGGCCGTTCTCAAGCCCAGCGAGTACGCGCCGTTCGGCACCGAGCGCCTGGCCGTCGCGATCCACGAGGCGCTGACCGAGGCCGGGGCTCCTCCCGCGCTCTTCCAGCTGCTGCACGGCGGCGCCGCGGTCGGCGCGCGGATCGTGTCCGACCCGCGGATCCGGGCCGTGTCGTTCACCGGCGGGCTCGGCGGCGGCCGGGCGGTCGCCGCCGCCTGCGCCTACGACATCAAGCCCGTGCAGCTGGAACTCGGCGGCAACAACGCGCTGATCGTCATGCCGGACGCCGACGAGGACGCCGCCGCGCGGGCCGCCGCCGACCTGCTGACCACGTTGAACGGCCAGTGGTGCCGGGCCCTCGGCCGCCTGATCGTCCCGGCCGGGCGCGAGGAGGCGCTCAGCTCCAGGATCCTCGAGCGGGTCGCGGCGATGAGCACCGGCGACCCGGCCGACGAGTCCACCGACTACGGCCCCCTGATCCACTCCGGCCATCGGGCCGCGGTGATCAAGGCGCGGGACGGGCTCGGCGGCACGGTCCACGAGGCGGCGGTGGACGGGCCGGGCAACACCCTGGCGCCCTCGCTGGTCCTCGGCGCCGACCCGGCGGACACCACCGATGAGATCTTCGGGCCGGTCGCCGCGGTGCACGGTTACCGGGATCTCGACGAGGCGGTCGCGCTCGCCAACGGCACCCGGTACGGCCTCGAAGGCTATGTCATCGGCACCGACGTCGACGCGGCGCTGGCGACGGCGAGACGCGTGCGGGCCGGTGAGGTGAAGGTCAACGGCTCCTCGATCATGAGCCTGCACCTCTTCACCCCGCGACCGGCCTGGGGCATCTCCGGATACTCCGAAGAGGGCACCGCCGAGACCCTGCTCTTCTTCACCAACCCGCGGGTCGTCGGCGTCGAGGGCGGCTTCGCGCTGCACTCCCGGGCATGACCGCGAGCGCACTCCGGGCGTTGCTCGCCCAGAAGACGGTCACCCACCTGCCCGGCGTCTACGACCCGGTCACCGCGGCCCTCGCCGTCCGGGCCGGGCACCGCGGCGTGCACCTGTCCGGTGCGGCCGTCGCGGCGATCGCGCTGGGCCGGCCCGACCTCGGGTACGTGCACGGCACCCACATCGCCGACCGGGCCGCCACGCTGATCCCGGCGCTCGACGGCGTCCCGCTGCTCGCCGACGCCGACACCGGGTACGGCAATCCGCTGCACGCCGTCTGGACCGGGCTCGCCTACGCCCGGGCCGGGATCTCCGGCCTGCACCTGGAGGACCAGGTCAACCCGAAACGCTGCGGGCACCTCGCCGGCAAGGAAGTGGTCGACGCCGGCCTCGCCGCCGCGAAGATCTCCGCGCTGGCCGATCACGTGCCTCATCTCGCGCTGATCGCGCGGACCGACGCGTACGCCGGGCACGGCCTCGGTGAGACGATCGCGCGCTGCCGGGCCTACGCCGAGGCCGGGGCGGACGCGGTCTTCCCCGAAGGTGTCGACGATCCCGATGATCTGAACGCCATCCACACGGCGCTTCCCGGCGTACCGATGGTGGTGAATCGCTCGGAAGCCGGCGGCGACAAGCCCGCCGTGACCGACGCCGAGCTCGCCAGCGTGGGTGTGCGCCTCGTCCTGCACCCGGTGTCCGCGCTGCTCGCGGCCATGCGCGCGGCGTCGCTCGCCTATCAGGCCATCGCCGCGGGAGGCACCGCCGCACCCGTCGAACGCATGCCGTGGTCCGGATTCACCGCGCTGGTCGGCCAGGACGACGCCCTCGAACTCGACGCCCGATATGTCCCTGGGGGTAAACCGTGAACCGCATCCTCGTCGCCGGCGCCGGGCCGGTCGGACTCACCGCCGCACTCGCCCTCGCCCGGCGCGGCTTCGCGGTGACCGTCCTCGAGGCCGGCGACGAGCTCGCCGCCGAATCCCGGGCCTCCACCTTCCACCCGCCCACCCTGGAGATGCTGGACGATCTCGGCGTCGGCGCGGAGCTGCAGGCGATCGGGCTGAAGTCACCGACGTTCGCCTACCGCGACCGGCAGGCCGGGCTGGTCGCGATGCTCGATCTCGGAGTGCTCGCGGAGGACACCCGCTATCCCTACCGCGTGCAGTGTGAACAGTCCAAGCTCACACCACTTCTGAGGGATCACCTGCTGCGTCTCCCCGGCTGCGAGATCCGGTACGGCTGGCCCGTCGCCGAGCTGATCATGAATCTGGACGGGGTCGTCGCGGTCAGCTCGGACGGGCGCACCGCCGACGGCGACTGGCTGATCGGCGCGGACGGCGCGCACTCGGCGGTCCGCAAGGCCACCGGCGTGACGTTCGACGGCATCACCTACCCGGAACGCTTCCTGGTCGCCTCGGTCGACGAGGATCTGACCACCTGGCTCGACGATCTGGCCTCGGTCAACTACGTCTTCGACCCGGTCGAATGGTGCGTGCTTCTCCGGACCCCTGATCACTGGCGGGTCCTGCTGCCGACCCCGGTCGACACTCCGGACGAGGCCGAGCTCGCTCGGCTTGATCAGCGTCTCCGCGGCGTCCACGATCCGGGGCGGCCGTGGCGGGTCCGGCACGCCAGCATGTACCGCGTCCACCAGCGGGTCGCCACGTCGTTCCGGACCGGGCGCGTCCTGCTCGCCGGCGACGCGGCCCACGTGAACAATCCGCTCGGCGGCCTCGGCATGAACTCCGGCATCCACGACGCGATCGCCTACGCCTGCGCCATCGCCTCGGGTGACGACGCCGCCGTCTGGGACGCGGCTGCCGATCGGCGGCGGATCGCCCTCGAATACGTGCAGAGCGTCTCCCACCAGAACTACGAACGCCTGCGCGCCTCCGACCCGGACGCCCGCGCCGCCCACCTGGACTCGCTGCGCGCCACCGCCGCCGACCCGGCCCGGGCCCGCGCCTCGCTGCTCCGCAGTTCGATGATCGCCTCGCTGCGCCCGGTCGCCGCATGACACCCGATCCCGGCGCCGCCAGGCGTCCCCGTCACACCCGTGGCACGCGCTCAGCGGTGACTCGTCGCCGCCTCCGGTCACGGTCAGCAGCGATACGCCACAGCCCGACCGCGGCGGCTGTGACCCATCGCCGCCCCGGCGGGCCGTCGACAGCAATGGACCACAGCCCGACCGAACCAGCTGTGACCCATCGCCGCCCCGGCGGGCCCTCGACAGCAATGGACCACAGCCCGACCGAACCGGCCGTGACTCATCGCCGGCCCGGCGGGCCCTCGACAGCGCCAGGACACAGCGTGCGGGACGGGGTGGGCCGGTGATCGCCCGGGAGAATCCGGCGAGAATCGCGGAGATCGTGGGGACCGTGGTCGCTGCGACGCCCGGGGACGTCGACCGGATCGTCCGGTGGGCGGACGGGGAGCAGCGCGCCTGGGCCGCCCGCCCGATCGCCGACCGGCTCACCGTGATCACCGAGGCCGCGGCCCGGATCGAGAGCGCGATCGAGGAGCTGGCCGAGCTGCTGGCACGCGAGTCCGGCAAGGTGGTGGGCGACTGCCGGGGGGAGATCGGCTTCGCGGTCCGCTATCTGCGGTGGGTGGTCGAGCACGCGCCGGCCGCGTACGCCGACCGCGACACCGACGACGAGCGAGGCCGGATCGTGGAGCAACGTCGCCCGTTCGGGGTCGTCGCCGCGATCACGCCGTGGAATGCGCCGATCATCCTGTCCGTGCTGAAGATCGGGCCGGCGCTCGCGGCGGGCAACGCGGTCGTGGTGAAGCCGTCGCCGCTCGCGCCGCTCACCATCGACCGGGTGGTGGCCCTGTTCGACGCGCCGATCCGGGCCGTGCACGGTGGGCCGGAGACCGGGGCGGCGCTGGTCGGGCACGAGCTGGTGCGGAAGGTGGCGTTCACCGGCGGCGCGGCCGGTGGCAGGGCCGTGGCGGCGCTCGCCGGTGACCGGCTCACCCCGACGGTCATGGAGCTCGGCGGCAACGACCCGGCGGTGTTCCTCGACGACGCGACCTTCGCCGGCGACGTCATGGATCGTCTCGTCATGGCCAGTTTCGCGACGAGCGGGCAGGTCTGCATGGCCGCGAAACGGCTCTATGTGCCGCTGGCGAGGCTCGCTGAGTTCGTCTCCTCGTACCGGGAAGCCGCAGGCCGGGTCTTGAGGACCGGCGACCCGCTCAGCGCGGGCGTCACGATGGGCCCGGTCATCTCCGCGGCCGCGCAGCGTGCCGCCCGGGCACTCGCGCCGCCGGACGCGATCCCGCTCGGCACGTTCGACGCGGATCCGGCGACCGGCTACTTCGTCCGGCCATCCCTCGTCGTCGCCCCGGACCCGGATTCGCCGCTGGTGGCCGGGGAACAGTTCGCGCCGATCGTTCCGGTGCTCGGCTACACATCGGAGGACCAGGTTCTGGCCTGGGCCAACGCGGGCGAGCTGGGCCTGGGCGCTTCGGTGTGGAGCGCCGACGAGGGGCGGGCGTTCGCGTTCGCCCGGCGGTTCGAGGCCGGTTTCACGTTCGTGAACACGCACAACCGCACCGGCATGAGCCTGCGGGCGCCGTTCGGCGGGGTGAAGCGGTCCGGCTGGGGGCGGGAGTACGCCGCGGAGGGGCTCGCCGAGTACGTCCAGACCTGCGTGATCCACGCACCCGCCGCGTTCCGGCCGGGCGCCGAGCCGGGTGGGGGCCCGTCCGCCTACCCGGCCCACTGAGACGCCGCGGACCGTGGCCGGTGATCCGGCGCCGAAGAGAGGGCGGTCGCCGGGCCCGGCCACGGTCCGCGGTCCGGCTGGCACATATTTGCCGATTTAGTCGGCGAATGACCGGCGGATGGCCGCATGACGGGCGAAACTGGCCGTTCGTCGCGTATCCTTCGCCGAATATCCAGGCGGCGGGCGTTTAAAGGTCCACGCCCGGGTGATGGTGGTCAGCTTTCTCCGGAACATTGAAACCGGACGAAAGGTAAGACCATGCTCCTCAAGACCAAGACGACTCTGCTCGCTGCCGGCATCGGTGCGATCGCGGGTGGCGTCCTCGCCGCCGGCACGGCCCAGGCGGCTCCGGCCGACCTCCCGCTGTTCCGGTCGCAGCAGGCGTGCCTCTCCGACGTCCAGCACAAGAACGCGCAGCGCATGTACACGTGCCAGCCGGTGAACGGTGGCTACTGGCAGCCGGTCAAGCTGCGCCAGGGCGGCCAGGGCGGCCAGGTGAACAACAACACCAACCTGAACGCCGTCCTCGACGCCTCGGACAACTCCGATAACTCGGATAACTCCGACAACAGCGTGGACAACAGCGACCAGGGCAACCAGAAGCTGAACAACGACAACAAGAGCAGCGCCAGCAACGGCGACCAGAACACCAGCGTCAAGACCGGCGACGTCACCCAGAACCAGCAGATGACCGTCAACATGCCCAAGCAGGGCATGCTCGGCTCGTTCGGCGACGGCCTGGACGCGGCCGGCGAGATGGCCGGGGTCGGCGGGGGCAAGAACGGCGGCCTTCTCGGCGGGCTCGGCGGGCTCCTCGGCGGCGGCAACGGCGGCGGCCTGGGCGGCCTCCTCGGCGGCGGTTTCTGACGGCCCGAGCCTCACCACATTCCATGGCTCGTTGCCGCGCACCTCTGCGGCAACGAGCTTTTTCATGAGCGACGAAAGGCCGACCATGTTCCAGAACCGAACCCTGCTCGCCGCGTGCATCGGGCTCGCCGCCGGCGGCCTGGTCACCGCCGGGCCGCTCAGGGCCGCCCCCGCCTCGGATCTCGTGGAGTATTTCGCCACCGAGGCCGCCTGCAAGGACGCCGGCGCGCTGCGGAAGCAGTATCAGCAGTGGCAGGGATTCACCTGCCGGAAGGGCGAGGATCCGGCAGGAACCGGCACCGCCTACTTCCTGATCCCGGCGCACGCCGCCACCCCGGCGCCCACGCCTGCGACTCCGACGACCAAGCCCGCGGTCCCCGGGGGCGGCGAGTCGATCGGCGACATCATCAGTGATCACGCCAAGCCGATGATCGCTGACGGTACGAAGTTCTTCTGCAAGCTGGTCTTCGACGGCCCGTGCCGCTGACCCGGATGATGCTCGCCGCCGGGTCCCGCCGGCGGCGAGCCGCTCGTACCGATCAGCCGGGGGTGTAATCCACGACGGCGCGGGAGGTGAGCAGGGGGCGCAGCCAGCCGCCCAGCTCGATGTGCGCCGGATGCGCCTGGTACGCCCGCAGATCGTCCGCATCGTGGTGGGTCGTGCGGAGATGGAGGTCCCAGGAGACGTCGGTGCGGAGCTCGTCGAGGTCGGCCCGGAGCGAGCGGATCTCAGGAACGACATCGCCGAGTTCTTCCAAACGCAACTTGGCCTTGGCAGCATCGGCCGGATCAGCGAATCTCATCAACACGACGTGCACCAACAAGTCGAGCCCCCAAATCTCTCGATCATCAAGAAACCCCTATTGCAAATGCGGCACCCGAGTGTAGTTTTGGGAAACGCCGTTTCGCTAGGGGGAACCGGATGCCCGGTGTTGTTCGCGTTGCCGCAGCCCAGATCGAAGCCGGTCAGGACATAGCGGACAATCTCGCCGCGTGCCTACGCGTCATCGACGCCGCCGCGGAGCAGAGAGCCCAGCTCGTGGTCCTGCCCGAGTTCTGCAACCACCTCTCCTGGTACGCGTCGCGCGCCGAGGCACACGCGCTCGCGACCAGGCCCGGGGACGACTTCCTCACGGCCATCGCCGCCCGCGCCCGGCAGCACGGCATCTGGATCAAGATCAACGTCACTCATGCCCACCCGGACGGGACCACCGGCGGCACGAACTTCCTGTTCGACCCCGAGGGCCGGATCGTCGGCACCTGCGACAAGCAGACGCTGATGGGCGCCGAGAACGACTTCCTGGAGCCGGCGCCCGCCGTCGGGCCGGTCATCGACACGCCGCTCGGCCGCATCGGGATGTACGCCTGCATGGAAGGCGTGATCAACGAGGTGGCCCGCGGTCTCGCGCTGCGCGGCGCCCAGGTGCTGCTGAACAGCCTCAACAGCTTCGCGCTCGACGAGGCCGACCTGCACATCCCGGTGCGCGCCGCGGAGAACAAGGTGTGGGTGGTGGCCGCCAACAAGGTCGGCCCGCTGCTCCCCCGCGACGAGCTGCCGGCCATCGCCGAGCGCCTCGGCGTGCCGCCGGAGTGGCTGCACGGCGCCGGGGAGTGCCAGATCGTCGCGCCGGACGGGACCGTCCTGGCCAAGGCCCCGCGGACCGGGGAGGCCGTGGTGGTCGCCGACATCGAGCCCGACCTGGCCGACGACAAGCGCCGGCCGGACGGCACGGACATCCTCGCCTCCAGGAAGCCGAGTCTGTACGGCCCGATCGCCGCCCCGCCGGTAGGCCGGCAGCGACCGGCCGGGGCGCCCACGCTGGAGGTGGCCGTCGTCCGCGCGGCGGAGGAGATCTCCACGATCGACGCGGAGCTCTTCGTGCTGCCCGCCGGCACCGGCTCGGTCGAGGAGATCGCGGCGGCGCTGGCCGGCACCGAGGCCCACGCCGTCACCAGCGACGACTCCGGCGGCCTGGTGATCGACGCGGACGGCGTGGTGGCCCGCCAGCCACGGCTGCACGGCCCGGGCGCGAGCGGCACCGGCATCGTCCCGGTGGACCTGAAGTGGGGGCGGCTCGCCGTCGTCGCCGGCGACGACGCCCTCTACCCGGAGACGTTCCGGCTGGCCGCGCTCCTCGACGCGGACGTCGTGGCGGTGCCCTATCGCGCGCAGGAGTCCTGGGAGCTGTCGCTGGCGCTGCCCGAGCGCGCCGCCGAGAACCGTCTCAACGTCGTCGTCGCGACGCCGATCGACCAGCCCGCCGCGATCTTCTCGATGACGCCCGACTTCACCCTCTGGACGAAGTGGGAGGGGCCGTTCACCGGCCGGATCTCCACGCCGATCCGCTTCGACATCGCGGCCGGCGACCCCTCCGGCACGGCCACCGTGAACCCCGCACAGGCAGCGAACCGCCAGGTCTCGCGCAACACCGATCTTGTCGACGGCCGTCCGTGGCGGCTCGTCAGCGCTCTTTTATAAGGAGTTTCAAGTGGCGGAGACGATCCAGCACGTGGAGGACATGGTCGACGGCTCGCCGGTCGTCGACGTGCACGACACGTTCAACTATTACCGTCAGCTGCTCGCCGACCTGAAGGCGAAGATCGAGGCGCGGTTCGAGCTGACCCGCGACCCGTCCACCGTCGACCTGCAGACGTACGGCACCTATCCCGACGGCCCGGGCGGGTCGCTGGAGGCCTACGCCGGCCCGGAGATCGACTGGCTGGTCCACTCCTGGATCGGCAACCCGGGCGCCAGCTTCGCCAACCTGCACCTCACGGCGTGGCTGGGTCCGCAGGTGAAGGTGCCGCACCTGGGCATCGCGCTGCTGGTCTGGCCGGGCGGCTGGTTCTACCTCGACTCGGTGCCGCGGACCAACATGGTCGAGGACGCGGACTACTTCGATGCCTATTACTCGCAGCTCGACGAGGAGTGGCTGGAGTTGCGGGCCGACCCCGAGTTCGAATACTTCGTGAGCCGGGCCGGGTTCATCCGGGCCAGCCTGTCGCCGACGGCGTACTGCTACTCGTTCGAGCGGTCGCAGCGCAACCTGGAGATCGTCTCGCAGCGGGCGCACGCGCACGTCGACAGGTGGCTGCGGTGGGTCGACGAGGCGGCACCGGTGCCCTCGGAGGAGCGCGCGGCGCTCGCCACGACCGATGAGACCATCCGCCGGAACATCGCCGAACGGGACCCGGCGAACGTCATGGGCGTCCGTTTCTTCGGCGAGGAGACCACGAACAAGCTGGTCCGGGCCCTCTGGGGCGGCGACCGCGAGCTTCCGCGGGCCGGGGCCGAGTGATGACCGTCCGATCCATCTGGTGGGCCGCCACGATCCCCGGCGCGGAGGCGCCCTTCGACACCGCTCACCTGCGGGTCTTCTATCCGGCGAAGCCGACCGGCTCGGATGCCGAGCGCCTGACCGGAGTCTTCCCCGCCGATCCCGCTGGAGCGCCATACCCGGTCGTCGTGATCGTCTCGGGTGTCAACGTCGGCCAGGAGGCCTACCGCTGGCTCGCGGTCGAGCTCGCCTCGCGGGGTTACGTCGCCGTCACCTATGACTGGGTGGGTGAGCTCTTCGGCGGCCTCCGGGGGATCACGCCGGGCGTGGAGCTTGCGGCCGCCACGCCCGATGCGTACGGGACCCGCGCCACCACACCGTCCGTCCCCGCCGTGCTGGAAGCGCTCGCATCGATCACCGGCCCGCTGGCCGGCCTGCTGAATCTCGATGACGTCGGGCTCGTCGGCCACTCCGCCGGCGGTACCGTCATCCTGCAGAGCGCCCGCTTCTTCCCCACGGTCAAGGCGGTCGCCGCCTACGGCACGCACACCATGGTCGCCACGATGCTCGGCTGGCCGGCCGGCACCGTGCTGCCCGCCCAGGTCGACTGCCCGGTCCTGCTGATGAACGGCGAGAACGACGGCGTGATCAACGGATCCGCCGACCGGTACGGCTCGCCCTCCGCGGCCCGGGATCCGATCAGCCGGACGTTCGACGAGGCCCTCCCGGACGCCGGCGGCGACACCGTGCAGGTCACCTTCGCGGGGGCGAACCACTTCGGGATCGTGCACCCGGTCGACGAGACGGCGGCACGTGCCTTCCTCGATGATGTCGCGACCACCGACCCGGCTGCCACCCGCGCGGCCCTGGCCGACGTGACCGCGGCGTTCCTCGACATCCACCTGCGCGGCGCTGCCGGCGACGCGCTCGACAAGGCCCTTCAGTCCCCCGATATCGCCGGGATCCGGCGGAGGTAACTGCCATGCTCAAGAACTTCTGGTACGCGGTGGAGTTCTCCGACAAGGTCACCACGAAGCCGGCCCGGCTCACCGTGCTCGGGCAGTACCTGGTCGTCTACCGCACCCCCAAGCAGGGCCGGGTGGTCGCACTGAGCGACCTCTGTGTGCACCGCGGCGCGGCGCTCTCCGGCGGCTGGCTGAACGACGACAAGATCGTGTGCCCGTACCACGGCTGGGAATACGAGCCGGACGGCCGGTGCACGAAGATCCCGGCGAACCTGCCCGGGCGCGGCATCCCGAAGAAGGCGCGCGTCGACTCGTACCCCGTACAGGAGAGATATGGTTTCGTCTGGGTCTTCATGGGCGATCTGCCCGAGGAGGAGCGCCCGCCGATGCCGGTCTGGCCGGAGTTCGACGACCTCGTCGAGAACGGCGGCAAGTTCCGGGTCGTGACCGGCGAGTTCCTCTGGAACGCCAACTACGAGCGGATCCTGGAGAACGGCTGCGACATCGCCCACGCGCCGTTCGTGCACGCCGGCCGGTTCGGCAACCCGGACATGCCGCAGGTGCCCGACTACGAGGTGGAGCACCCGGACGAGTGGTCCGCGTTCGCCACCGTCGACCTGCACCCGCCGAAGCCGTCCGGCCTCTGGGGCAAGTTCGGCCGCCTGCTCGGCAACGACCTGAAGAAGCGGCCGCCGGTCACCACGTCGGCGGGCTGGATGCTGCCCAACATGATCAAGCTGCACGTGCGGCTGCCGATCGGCGACATGATCATTTACGACACCAACATCCCGATCGACGAGACGCACACGCTGGTCAAGTGGGTCGCGCTGCGGACCTTCTTCACCGGCAAGTGGGCCGACAAGGACGCGATCAACCGGACCCTGCGGATCTTCTACGAGGACGCCGCGGTGGTCGACAAGGTCCGGCCCGAGCTGCTCCCGTTCGACCTCGGCGCCGAGCTGCACATCAAGAGCGACATCATCGCCGTGGAGTACCGCCGCCGTCGTCAGGAGCTGGCCGACAAGGGCTGGCTGCTCAACGAGGAGGACTTCATCACCGGTGACGTGCCCCGCCGGACGGCGACGGTCATCCCCTCGCCGGCCCGCCGGGAGAGCCCGGAGCTGGCCCGCGCCTGGGTGCACAAGGCCCGTGGCGAGCATCCGACCGTGGCCGCCGCGCGGCTCATGGGCGCCGACGACGAGACCGAGGAATCCAAGTGAGCCTGCCCGGCGCCCTGTCCGACACCACACTCTCCAGAATCCTCGATCGGTTCCCGCTGCCGCTCGCCGAGGATCGCCCTCTCACCTCGCCGATGAGCCCCGCACCCGTCGGCCACATCAAGATCTGGCGAGGCACCGGCGCGGTGGTGAAAATCGTCAACGTCGGGCTTGTCGTTCCCCCGATCGGCCTCGACAGCCACATGATCTTCGCTTTCACCGACCCTTCGTCGGGCGTCCCCCACTTCACCCTGGACTCGGTGGCGAACGGCGACGACTACGCCTTCCACCTCGACCTGATTCCGCGGATCGACCTGGCGACATCGCTGCCCTACCTGGACGAGGTGTACGAGCCGTTGACCGGGATGTATCAGGCGGTCAGCGCACGCGAAGGCCTGACACCGGCACATCTGACGCCCCGGCAATACGCCCTCATGTCTCCCTGGATGCTCGTGAATCGGGCGACCCAGGCGGCCTTCGAAGGCATCGGTGACGCCGTGGACGCCTACTTCACCCACTGGGCCGCACTCGTCGAGAGCGGCGTCAAGGCCGAGGGGACGGCCGAGCGCGACGCCGCCCACCGGACCCTGTTGTTCAGCCCGGAGATCGACCCGGTCTGGAAGCAGACGGTCCGCCTCCTCGGTGAGGAGCAGAGCGAGTCGGTACGCCTGGCCCTGGTGAGCAATGACTGAGCCCAGCGTCTGGCAGCAGCGGATCGCCGGCGAGTGGCACGGGCGTCCGTCACTCTTCGACGCCACCGGCACGTGGTGCGGGTTCGAGGAGATCCGGCGGTCGTCGGATTTCGTGGACGGCGTCACGACGTACAGGATGGATGGGGGTCTGATCGGCGGCGGCCCGCTCGCGGGGCAGTTCCGGCTCGGCGCGCCCTTCTCCTTCGGCGTGGTCGATTCCGATCAGAACCGCGTCTACACCGGTCCGGACTTCTTCGGGACCGGTCAGCCCTATGGCAGCTTCGTCGACTCGCACTACTACGGGCCCGGCTGGCAGGTCGATCTGAACACCTGGAACCAGGTGCTGCCGGACGGCGAGACCCAGGTCTACTCGTCGGTGCTCTACCAGGGCTGGTCGGTGGTGGGGTGTTTCAACGGGCTCTACACCCGCGTGCCGTCCAATGTCGACGCGCTGATCGAGGCGGAGACCCGGAACGGCCCGGTCCCCTACATCCTGCCCACCAAACAGGCCGGCGCCTTCGCGGGTGAGCTGGAGCTGTGGGGTTCGGATCAAAAACTGAGAGGCACTGTCTCGGTACGCGTGGAGCTCACACCCATCGATCTGCTCCGCACCCGCAGGACCGTCACCTGGCAGGGCGCCGGCCTGGACCGCTCGTTCACGGTGGAGACCCGGCGGGACGGCAACCGGCTGTTCTTCGAGGGTCCCGAGGCGTGGGGCAACGCGATCGGTTTCGGACGGGCGTCGTTCCAGTCCCTGCACCTCACCGACGTCTGGAAGATCAAGGGCCGGGAGTTCTCGATCGACGCGGCGCCGGGGATGTCGGCGGGTCGCCGGTTGGCGGTCGTCTACGAGTTGTCCGATGGTGGTCAGCTGGACGGGGTCCTGCACGGCCTTCTGGAGTGGGACTCATGACCGTGGTGGTGGTGACGGGCGGGACGCGGGGAATCGGGCGGGGGCTCGTCACGGCGTTCCTGGCCGAGGGTGCTCAGGTGGTCTACTGCGGGCGTTCGGCGTCCTCCGGCGGGCCGTCCGAGGCGCTGTTCGTGCAGGCCGACGTGACAGACCGCGACGACGTCCGCCGGGTGTGGGACGCCGCGGTGGAAAAATACGGAAAAGTCGATATCTGGGTGAACAATGCGGGCCTCTCCAACTCCCGCAAGCCGCTCTGGGAGCTCGACCCCGCCGAGATCGACACCGTCGTCGGCCTCAACCTGCTCGGCACCCTGCAGGCCAGCGCCGTCGTCCTGGAACGGATGCTGGCCCAGGGGCACGGCGCGCTCTGGAACATGGAGGGCCTCGGCTCCAACGGGCAGATCGTGGCCGGCCTGACGCCGTACGGCGCGACCAAGCGCGGCCTCACCTACGCCACCCTCGCGATGGCGAAGGAGCTGAAGGACAAGCCGGTCAAGGTCGGCCTCCTCTCCCCCGGCATGGTCGTCACCGACCTGCTCACCCGGGACTACGAGCCGGAGGAGCTGGAGAAGGCGAAGAAGATCTTCAACATCCTCGCCGACCGGGTCGAGACGGTCACCCCGTGGCTCGCCCGTCGCGTGCTGGCGGGCACGAAGAACGGCGGCCGGGTGGCCTGGCTGACCAATCGGAAGGTCGCCTACCGGTTCGCCACGGCGGCGTTCACCAAGCGTGACGTGTTCGCCGGAGGGCCGGCCTGATGGACTACCCGATCATCCTGGCGGTCGAGGACTTCGTGCCGGTCATCTTCGGTTCGGTCGGATTCGCCCTGCTGAGCCGGACCGCGCCGACACCCGCCGCCCAGCGTGCCGGTCTCGTCGGCGCGGTGCTGATCGGCGCGGGCGGGATCGCCAAGTGCGTCTGGAAGCTGGCCTACTCGGCGGAGATCGGCGACTGGAAACTCTTCGAGCAGGCGCTGTTCCCACTGATGGCGGCCGGCGCCACGTTGCTCGCGTGGGCACTGGCGGTGACCGTACGACGAGGAAAGCGCACCCACGTCTGGCCCTTCGCCCTGGCTTTCGCGCTCTGCGTGGCGGGATCGATCCTCGGGCAGGGCCTCAATCCGCTCTTCGTGGCGGCCACCCTCGGGGTCACGGCCGTGAGCGTCCTCGGCGCCGTCATCGCGGCCCGCTACCAGCAGTGGTGGGCCGTCTCGCTCTACGTCCTCGGGCTGGTGCTGGTCATGGGACTGGTGCCGCTGCGCGGCTCGGACAGCCACCACACCCTGGCCTTCCAATGGCTGGAACAGGGCATCAACACGACCGCGCAGGGCTGCCTGCTGATCGCCGCCTGGCTCACCCTCCGGGCCGTCTCCCGGCCCGCACTCATTGGAGCCTCACAATGACCGACGCCCTCGGCTGGCGCCGTAAGTTCGGTGTCATCGCCCCGTCGACGAACACCATCGTCGAGCCGGACTTCTATGCGATGACCGTGCCCGGCGTGACCGCCCACTTCTCCCGGATCCACATCCGCAACCAGGACCTCTCCGACGACGCCAACTTCGAGAACCTGCTCGTCCAGATCCGCGGCGAGATCGGGTTCGCCTGCGAGCGGGTGCTCACCTGCGAACCCGACTACATGGTGATGGGCATGTCCGCCGAGACTTTCTGGGGCGGCGTCGAGGGCAACCGCGAATTCGTCGCCCAGATCAAGGACATCACCGGTCTCGACGTGGCGACCGGCGCGGAGGCCTGCGAGCGTGCTTTGAAGCTGTACGGCGCCCGCAAGATCGGCGTCGTCACCCCGTACCAGCCGGTCGGCGACCAGAACGTGGTCCGCTTCTTCGGCGAGATCGGCTTCGAGGTCACCGCGATCGAGGGCCTGAAGTGCCCGACCGCCGTCTCCATCGCGCACGTGACCGAGGACGAGCTGCGAGCCGCCATCCTCACCGTGAACGGCCCGGACGTCGACGCCATCGTCCAGTGCGGCACGAACCTCTCCATGGTCCGCCTGGCCGACGAGGCCGAGCGCTGGCTGGGCAAACCGGTGATCGCCATCAACGCGGCGACGTGGTGGATGGCCCTGCGGGAGAACGGCATCAAGGACAAGGTCTACGGGGCGGGCAGCCTCCTCCGCGACTACTAGCCCTCCGGTGAGCGGCTGTGACCCATTGCCGCTCGAACCCTTGACTGCTCAACGAGCTGTGGCCCATTGCTGCCGGCCAGTCGTTCCGGCAGCAATGGGCCACAGCTCGTTGCTCGTGGACCGGACCAGCGGTGCTGCCGGCCGGCCACGTCGTGGACGGCGGGCGTCGGCGTGTGCACCGGCCGGATCGGGGGTGTGGGACCTGCCCCGCGCAAAGCCGGCCCCACACCCCTGAACCGCCCCCGAGGGTTACAGCGACATCCGCCGGCGGCGGGCCGGGAGCATGGCGAGCAGGCCGAAGCCCGGCAGCAGCAGACCGGTTCCGATCAGCACGACGGTCGCCCACTCCATGCCCGGGCCGGTTTGCGGGAGGGCCTCGTCGTCGTCATCGGCATCCGACGTGGCGGCGGCCGCGGGCGACTTGCTGGCGACCGGCGCCGTGGTGGTCGTGGTCCCGCCGCCGCCGGAGGAACCGAAGACGATCTTCACGGAGACGGCGTTCGCGGCGACGGTGGCGGCGTCGTGGCTGGACGGCAGCAGCTGCGCGGCGATCACGCAACCGTCGGTGCCGCAGTCCTTGCCGCTGAACGACGTGGCCAGCTTGAGCGTCACCTTGTCGGTCTTGCCGCTGCCGTCGGTCTTGGCGAAGACGGCGCCGCCGGCCAGGTTGCAGTCGGTCGGGCCCTTCGGGTTCTTGACGCATTGGCCGAGTGCCAGGTCGGTCAGGTTCTTCGTGAAGCCGGTGCCGGAGACGGTGATCGAGTCGCCGTCCTTCAGGCCCGTGGTCTTCGAGACCTTCAGGGTCGCCTTGGCCGAGGCCGGCGAGGCCACCACGAACAGGGTCGCGGCGGCACAGATCAGTGCCGCGAACGCCATACGGATATAGATCACGTGTTACCCCCAGATTCAGGATCGGGCGACGGCAGCCTCATCGGTGCCGAGGTAGGACAGGACGACCGCGGGATGCGACCGGACCTCGTCGGGCGGACCGGAGGCGATGACGCTGCCGGCGTCCATGGCGATGAGCCGGTCGGCGACGCGGGACAGCAGCGGCAGGTCGTGTTCGATGACGAGCACGGTGGTGCCGAGCTCGTCGCGGACCCGCAGCATCAGTTCGCCGAGCGCGACCCCGTCGGCCTGGGTGAGGCCGGAGGAGGGCTCGTCGAGGAGCAGCAGGCGCGGTTCGAGGGTGAGCAGGCAGCAGAGTTCGACGATGCGGCGGGTGCCGGTGGAGAGTTCGCCGACGGTCCGCTCGGCCAGGTCCTCGAGTCCCATGGCCCGCAGCGCCACCTCGGCGAGCGCGGCCTTGCGCAGCGAACCCCGGTCGTCACCCAGGATGTCCGCGACGAGGCTCGACGGGACGGACTTCTCCCCGGCGACCATCACGGCCTCGCGCACGGTCATCGCCGGGAAGAGCCGGGCGTCCTGGAACGATCGCACGAGGCCGGCCCGCGCCCGGCGTTCCGGTGTCCACCCGGTGATGTTCCGGCCCTGATAGCGCACGGTGCCGCCGTCGGATCCGGTGAACCCGGCGAGGATCTCGAAGAGGGTCGTCTTGCCGGCGCCGTTCGGGCCGATGATGCCGACGATCTCGCCCTCGGTGATGGTGAACGTGGCATCCCGGACGGCTTTGACGCCTCCGAACGACCGCCGGATCCCGGCCACTTCGAGCAGCGGGCCGGAGCCCACCGTGGGTGCGAGAGGGTCAGCGGGCAGATGATGCACACGCCATGGACCAGACCGATTCGGTGCGGGCAGAGCATGGTCCCCTCGATCAGGCGTGACGTCCGGCCGCCTCGTGGCCGAGGGCCATCGCAGGCGACTCGGCGGAACCGCCGGGATCCTCTTCAGCAGGCCGGCCAGCAGCCCGCCGAGCCCCTCGGGCAGGAAGATCACCACGAGCAGCCAGCCCAGCGTGAGGACGGCCTGGCCGGCGATCCCGAGCGGGAACAGCGCCGGCAGCCCGACGATCACGATCGACCCGAGCAGCGCGCCGCCGGTCCGGGACAGGCCGCCGACCACCGCGATCGCCACCACGTCGATGCTCGCGGAAGCCGGGAAGCTGTTGATCGACAACTGCGACTGACCGAATCCGATCACGACTCCGCCGAGCCCGGCCAGGGCGCCCGCCACGGCGTACACCTGGAGTTTGCGCACCGGGGCCGCGACCGTCAGCGCCCGCCCGGCCTCCTCGTTGTCCCGCAGCGCCAGCAGCAGGCGGCCGAAACCGCCGCGGCGCAGCCGTGCGGTGACCACCCAGCCGATGACGAACAGCATCAGCGCGAACAGGTAGTAGTCGGTGGAGACGCTGACGACGTAGTCGCGCCAGACCGGGTACGGCGTGGTGAGCCCGTCGCCGAGCAGGAACGTCTGCCGCAGCAGCCACCCGCTCGTGGCCAGCGCGAACGCGAGCGTGGTGACGCCGAGAGCGACGCCGCGCAGCCGCAGGGCCGGTACGCCGACCAGGACGGAGGCGAGCGCGCCGGCCGCGCAGCCGGCCAGGACGCCGGTGAGCATGTTGCCGGTGGCCTGCGCGACCTGGATGGCTGCCGCGGCTCCGATCCCGGCGAACGCGAACTGGCCGAGCGACAGCTCGCCGGCGATGCCGGTCACCAGGATCACGGAGAGGGCGACGATGGCGAACCCGCAGATCATCGTGAGGACCGAGGCGGTCGAGTTGCTGACCACGTAGGCCAGACCGACCGCCACGACACCGAGCACCACCAGGCCGATCCGGGCCGCCGGCGACGACGCCGACTCCCAGCGCGGCCAGGCGGCGTTCTGCTCGTTGTTGCGCCCGCCGGTCCGCTGCCGCAGCAGCGAGACGAGAATCGCCAGGCCGAGCACGACGTCCACGAACCCGCTGGTCTCCTTGGAGAGCAGCACCTGTTCGAGGACGCCGACGCCGATCGAGGCGGTGAACGCGATCGGCAGCGACGACATCCGGGCGATGACCGCGCCGGCCAGGCCGCGCAGCAGCAGCTGCGGGCCCAGTGACTCGATCGACTGCACGCCCTGGGTCGGGGTCAGCAGGATCGCCGAGAACGCCGCCACCCCACCGGCGATGGCCCAGGCCAGGCTGGTCATCCGGGGCGCCGGGACGCCGTTCACGGTGGCCGCGTCCGGGTGGTCGGCGGCGGCCCGGATCGCGATGCCGTACTTGGTGCGGCGCAGGAAGAACGCGAGCCCGGCCAGCAGCACCGGGGTGAGCACCAGCATCGCGGTGAGCGAGGAGCCGACCGCCGTGGTGCCGATGCTGAACGCGGGCAGCCCCGGCGGCTTCGGATAGGTGGCCCCGGAGAAGCTGTCCCGGTCCACCAGCAGGGCCAGGACCAGGATGAACTGGGCCAGGCCGAGCGTCGCGATCATGCCGATCACCCGGGGGCGGCCGGAGAGCCGGCGGACCACCGACATCTCGATGCCGGCGCCGAGCGCGCCGGCCACCATGATCGCGATCGGGAACGCCAGCCAGAACGCGATGCCGTCGGTGAGCCGGGCCAGCACCGCCGCGCCGAAGACGCCGATCGCGCCGTGCGCGAAGTTGACGAACCTGCTGGACCGGTAGACCAGCACGATGCCGATCGCGAGCAGCCCGTAGGTCAGGCCGGTGAACAGCCCGACCGCGAGCCGGTCGAACCCGAAGTCGTACCCCAGGTAACTCATGCGGCGTGGCCTCCCAGGACCAGGCGGCGGGCCAGATCGGGGGTCGCACGCAGCTCGGCCGGGGTGTGCTCGGCGATGATCGTGCCGTGTTCCATGAAGAGCAGCCGGTCGGCGATCGACATCGCCACGTTCACCGACTGCTCGATGACCAGGGTGGCGACCCCGGCGGCGGCCAGGCGGCGGACCAGTTCGAGCAGGCCGCCGACGACGACCGGGGCGAGGCCGAGCGAGAACTCGTCGATGAGCAGCAGGCTGGGCCGCTGGATCAGCGTCTTCGCCAGGACCAGCATCTGCCGTTCGCCACCGGAGAGGTTGGCGGCCGGCTGGTCGGCACGGGCCAGCAGGCGGGGGAAGACGGCGAGCGCGCCGTCGACGACGGTGGCGACCCTGTCGTCGTCCTTCCCATTGGGGTACGCGTGGAGTCTCAGGTTGTCGCGAACCGACAGAGACCCGAACGCCTGCTGCCCGATGACCGTCGACATGCCGAGCTTGACCCGCTTCGGAGCGGCGACCGTGGTGATGTCCCGGCCGAGGAGCGTGACCGTGCCACCGCTGGGCCGGTTCAGGCCGCACAGCATCCGCACCAGCGTGGACTTGCCGACCCCGTTGGGGCCGCAGAGCGCCACCGTCTCGCCCTTGCTGACTGTCAGGTCGATGCCGAACAGGACCTGGATGTCGCCGTAGCCGCCGTTCAGCCCGTCGACCTTGAGGACGATGTCACTGTCCAAGGCTGGTCACCGGCCCGTCGTAGGTGAAGCAGCCGCACTCGTCGTCGAACTTCAGCACCCGGTACGCCGTCCCGGCCGCGTAGCCGCCGGCGTACGCGCCGAGTCCGGCCGCCGTGGCGAACTCCGCGTCCTGCGCGGCGGCGGCCCAGGCGGCGGCGTTGAGATCAGGGCCGAGGTCCTCGGCAGCCGACTGCAGCAGCAGCGCCGCGTCGCAGTAGGTGAACGCCACCCGGGCGTTCTCCCGGGCCTGGAACGTGATCCCGGATTCGGAGTAGATCTTCTGGCAGTTCTTCTCGGCCTCGGTGTCCGGGAAGGTGAGTTCGCTGTCCGGCACGTCGTACCCGGGCGCGAAGCCGACCCCGACCATGCCCTTGAGCGCCGCCGGCGGGATCGTGCCCGGGTTCGACACCATGAAGCTCGGGCTGTCGAACGTGGAGATCCCGTACTTGGCGGTGTAGCTGTTCGCGGCGGCCGATGTCATGAAGAACGGCGCGATCCGGGCCCCGCCGAGGAAGAAGACCCGGTCGATCTTCTTGCCCCGGAAGTTGACCGCCGCCTGGGTCAGGCCGGAGTTGAGCGTGCCGAGTGACGTGGTGTCGATCCAGCTGACCGTGACGTCGACGCCGGGCAGGCCCGGTTCGACGATCTTCTCGTACACCGCCTTGTTCGCCGGCGTGTCCGCGGCGACCAATCCGGCCTTCGTGCGCCCGTCGAAGAACTTCTGCTTCTTGAGGACGGTCAAGAACGACGTGGTGAACGCGTCGTACTCGGGGAACGTCGCGGTCCACAGGTACGGCGACAGCGAGGAGAAGGTGGACTTGTCGTTGGCGATCAGGGTGGCGTCCAGCATCAGCGTCTGCCGCTGCGCGTAACAGGGCCGCGCGTTCGACTGCAGCTGACCGGTGAGGACGACGGCGAACGCCTCGTCGTCCTGGGTGATCTGGCTGCACAGCGTGGTCTCGGCGGCCGGTGAGTCGTTGCTCGCCTCGTACTCGCGGTAGACCGCGTCCAGCTTGCGCCCGGCGATGCCACCGTTCGCGTTGATGTACTTCGCGAGCGCCTCCACCTGCTCCTTCGGCTTGCCGACGTCGGCGTTGGTGAAACCGGTGAGCGACGCCGTCTTGGTCAGGTCGGTGCCGATGAAGACGACCTTGACGCTGTCCTCGGTGACACCGGGCCCGGCACCGGTCGCGGACGTCCGCACGGCTCCGTTGCCGCCCGGCATCAGCGCGGCGCACCCGGTGTACGCGACGACCATCGCGAGCAGCACAGCGCCGAGCCTCATCAGCAGCGGCGCGTCGAGTCTCCGGCCTGTCATTTGTCCTCTTCCATCAGGGAGATCCCGCGCGGGTACCGCCGGGCCAGCACGTGGCCGAGAGCGTCCAGGTCGAGCACCGAGTCGCCGGCGCCGGGCCCGCTGCCCTCGCCGATCAGCGCCCGCAGGTTGTCGAGACTGAGCTGAGCGCCGGCGTGCCGGCCCAGCCGCCGGGCGCCGGGCGCGTCGTCGAAGACCAGGTAGCCACCGAGGCTGCCGAGCCGGACCACGGCCGGGAGCATCGCGTCCGCCGGGTTGAGGTCGCGCAGCACCCGCCGCCGGCTCAACCGGCGCATCAGCCCCCAGACGATCAGGGCGATCCCGGCCGCGTTGATCAGGAGCAGACCCCAGGGGTACGCCTCGTGCCGCACGCTCACCGGGGCGAGCCCGCTGACGTCGGCGCTCACCACGTACTGCCCGAAGGCGGCGAGCGGCAGCTCGACCGGGACCGTGAACGTCCGGCTCTGCCCGGGTCCGAGGTTCTCCACCACCTCCTGGTGGAAGATGTTGTCGTCGCCGCCCCCGCCGAGCCGGATCTGGACGGTCGCGCTGGTCAGCGCCACCTCGCCGGGGTTGCGGACGGTGTAGGTGAGCTTCAGGTGGTCGGGCGCGCCGAACCAGGAGGCCGCGGTGCCGCCGGTGAGCGTCGCCTGCTGCACGGTCAGCTCACGGGCCGCGGTCGCCGCCCTCGGGATCTCGCCGACCGGGTGGCCGGTGATGGTGAGCGGCAGGTTCACCGCGTTGGTGGCGCTCTGCACCTCGGCGATGTGCACGACGCACGGGCAGGGTTGGGGCGGGTCGCCGACCTGGATGTCGACGACGAACTTGCCGTCGGCACGGACCGGGGTGGCCACGCCGGCCCGGGTGTCGCAGGCCGACGAGCCGGTCAGGCCGCCCTCGCCGCAGGTGACGAACTGCAGCAGCTTGCCGGGTGACCAGCCCTCGCCGGTGATCCGCACGGTCTCGCCGGGCTTCGCCTCGCCGGTCGACAGGGTCGCGACCAGGCCGGTGGCCCGGGCTGCCGTCGCCGTGCCGAGGAGCGCGGTCGCGACGACGGCCAGGACCAGGACGGGCGCCGTCCTCATCGGGCGGCCACCAGGCCGCGCGGGCGGAGCTCCCGGGCACGGCGGCGGCGCCGGATCATCCACCCGGCCGCGACGGCCAGCGCCACGAGCAGCGCCACGGCGGTCCAGGAGACGACGAACGTACGTTCCGAGCGCTGCGCGAAGACGTCACCCTCGGCGCGGACCGTGACGGTGGTGGTGACCACGTCGACCGGCCAGATGCCGGTCGCCGTCATGGCGAACGTGCCCTGCGCGCCGGGGATCATGTCGCTCCCCGGTGTCGCGCCCTCCATCGTGATCCGGTGGCCGAACAGGCCGGTCGCCTTGACCTCGGCGGACGGGACCAGGTGCACGTTGCCGACGTTCGCGACGGTGTATTCGAGCTGCCCGGGCGTCATCGTCGGCAGCAGCGGCGCGGGGGCGTCCAGGTGCAGATCGGTGACGCTGAGGCCGGGCACGACCGCGCCGGCGACCCGCAGGTAGACCCGGGCGGCGACGGCGCGCTGGATGTTCACCGCGGCGCCGTCGGCCTGGGCCGAGACGCTCGCCGTGGCCTCCATCGCGACGATGCCGCCGACGTGGTCGCCGGGGGTGGCGTTGGCGGGCACCACGATGGTGAACGGGATGTCGGCGCTGGTCCGCCCGGGCACCTCGACCGCGGTGACCTGGGACGTCACCCAGGCGCCCAGATCCTTCTGCTGGTCGGCCCGGGTCCGGATGGCGAATCCGCCGTTGCGCGCGGTGTTGTACGCGTCCGCGCCGTAGATCACGAACGACCGTGGCTTGGTCGTCAGGTTGGTGACCCGGACCGATTCCTTGACCGTCTCGCCGGCCTCGGCGTCCAGGAAGAAGTAGAGCCTCGGCGTGGGGCCGGGGTTCTCGGCCGGGGTCGGGGTGACCGCCCACTCCCCGTTGCCGGTGGCGGCGGCAGGAGCCGGGGTGAGCAGGACGATCACTGCGATCACCAGGGCGGCCGCGATCTTGCGCATCGGTGCTTCCTTCCAAGGGGTCGGGTGAGGGGCGGTGTGACCGCCCCTCACCCCTTTCAGAAGGGCACGGGTCAGCTCAGCGTGAGCGTGAGCGTCGCCGTGTAGGTGCCCGCGAGCTGGATCGCCGGCACCGTGAGGGACAGATCGGCCGACGCGTCGAACGAGCCGCCGGTGACCGTGCCGGCCGAGCTGGCCGGACCGGAGCACAGGGTCGCCTCGTTGACCGGCGCGCCCGCCGTACCGGCCGCCGCCACGCTGGCGTTCGTCGCGCCGGTGTGGTCGGTGCAGGACGGCGTCCAGGTCAGCGCGCTGGCCGGGATGGTGCCGCCGGGAACGCCGGTGAAGTCGGTGACCTCGGCCGCGAGCTCCCAGCCGAGGGTGCTGCCCCGGTTGTCGGTCACGTTGATCGCCGGCAGCTTGCCGGTGGCGACCTGCGCCGTGCCGTTCAGCGTCACCCCGGTGAAGAGGATCGTGCTCGAGCCGGTGCCCCGGGACATCGACAGCGAACCACCGGTGACGGTCTCCGAGAGCTCGTACTTGAGATCACAGGAACCGGTCGCGGCGTTCGCCTCCTTCGCCGTGCAGGCGTCCGCGGACGCGGTCCACGGCGCCAGGGCGAAGAGCCGGCCGGCCACCGCACCGATGTACGCGGTCGCCTTGTCGTTGACCGTGAACGAGGTGCTGATCCCGCCGGTCGCCGTCGCGGTGGCGGCGACCGCCGCGTCGGTGGTGGGCGGGGGCGGCGGAGCGCCGGTGAGCGCCTGGTAACCACGGACCGCCACGACGGTGCCCGGGTCCCAGTCGGTGCCCTTGACGGAGATCGCCGTGCCGGCGCCGCCGCCCGAGGGCGTGATGGTGATCGTCGGCGTGCCGAGGATCGTGATGGATACGAGGACGGTGTTGGTGCCGTCGGAGACCGAGAGCGTCCGGGTGCCGGTCGTGGCGTTCGCCGGTACCACGAGTGTTCCGGTGCCGGCGCCGTTCGCGCCGGTGGACCCGGTGCCGCTGCCTTCGGCGGTACCGCCACCGGAGCTGTCCTTCAGCGACGCCGTGAGGGTCGCGTTCGGCTCGAGCCCGGTGACCGAGAAGTTGATCGTGTTGGCGGCCCGAGCGGCGGTGTTGCCGTTCTGGCCGGTGATCGAGGTGATCGTCGCGCCGCCGTCGAAGATCGTGGCGTTGTGAACGATCGTGGTGTCGGCCGGCGACGCCTTGTGGTCCCGGTCGCCCTCGTTCGAGCAGTACGTGGACGCCGTGGTGTTGGCGAACTTGACCTGCTTGACGGTGAGGGCGACGGCGCCCTGCGAGCCGGCGACGAACGAGCCGGTCGCGGTGAAGCCGCCGAGCTTGGCGTACGCCGCGACAGCGCCGGACGGGTAGTTGTTCTGGGCGAGCGTGACCGTCCCGGTCTGGCTTCCGGAGAGGCCGACCGTGATGGCCACGGGCACCGAACCCGCGGTGAGCGGGACCGGGCCGTTGGTGGAACCTTCCGCCGCGACGAACGACACGTTCACCGTCTGACCGGGCTTCGGCGACGCCGGGTTCGTGGTCAGGGTGAACGTGTCCGCCCAGACGGACGGGGAGGTTCCGGTGCCGGCGTCACTGAAGTAGATCCGGCACCCGAGGGAGTTGGCGGTGGGACCGTAAGCGGCTGCCGGCGCCTGGACGGCCACGACGCCGGCCAGAGCCAGCGCCGCGCCGGCCGCGGAGGCCAGAGTCCTTCGTACGATGCTTTTCATGGGTGGTGCCGCGTCCCCTCTCTCAGATGGGTGCGCCCCCGCCGTCACCGGCGGCGGCGCTCTTGCGCGCGGTACACATCCGGTTCGCCAACCGTTTCCCATAGGGAAACGGCGTTTTCCATTTGTGTGGGATCAATAAACGCGTTCCGCAACAGCTGTGTCAACCCACCGACCAGCTCTATTTCGCATGGCGGAACACTGTTTCCCGAAATGGAAACAGCGCCGAAACCGGTCCGCCGGTACGCAGCGCCGCCACCGCCCGGGCGAGCGCCGCCACCGCGTCCTCGTCCAGCGCCCGGATCGCGTTGCCGGTGAACTTCGCCGTCACCTCGGCGGCGCTGAGCGGGTGCCCGGGACCGCCGCGGGAGCTGTCCACCCGATGCTCGAGGACGTGACCGCCCGTCGTCCGCACCCGCAGCACCCCGGCGAACGCGCGCGGGAACGCGGCGGTGGCGGCCGGGTCGGCGACGACCCGCACCTTGGCGGCCAGCTCCAGCCGCCGCTCGTCCAGACCGGCGAAGTCGTCCAGGCCGACGCCCAGACCGGTGCCGCCGGTCAGGGCCACGGCCAGCGTGTACGGCCCGGAGAACTTGGCGTGGTACCCGGTCCGCGGGCGGGCCTTCTCGGCCGGCGGCTCGGCGATCGTGCGCAGCACCGGCTCGGCCACGCCCAGCTCGATCGCCGCCACGTCGTCCGGGTCCAGCCCGGCCGCGCGCAGGGCCAGCGCGCCGTCGATCCCGGCATGGGTGAAATGGTTCGACGGGTACGGCTTGAAGACCGTCCGCAGCAGCTCCCAGCGCTCGCCCAGGGCGTCGGTCACGGCCGGCGGGTCGAACCGCCCGGTGTGCGCCGTGAAGAAGCCGAAGCGTCCTTCCAGGACGGTCGGCGGCCCGGTCAGCCCTTCGGCGGCGAGGGTCGCGGCCACCACGCCGCCGTGCGCCGCCCAGCCGCAGTGCGCCCGCTTCACCGAGCCGCCGGTCCGGTTCGCCTCCAGCACACCGGCGCCCATCGACGCGGCGATGCCGATGGCGTCCGCTATCCGCCCGGCGTCCAGCTCGTAGAGGCGGGCCACGGCCACCGCCGCGCCGATCGTGCCGCAGATCGAGGTGGCGTGCTGGCCGCGCTCGAAGTACAGATTCGCGCCGGTGTCCGGGTCGCAGCCGGCCATGCCGAGCCGGTTCGTCACCTCGATGCCGGCGGCGATCGCGGCGATCAGGTCGCCGGGCGCGCCGGCCTCGGCGGCGGCGAGCGCGGCCGGCACCACCGACGCGCTCGGGTGCAGCACCGACGGCAGGTGCGTGTCGTCGAAGTCCAGCGAGTGGGCGAGCACGCCGTTCACGAACGCGGCGTTCGGCGCCGGAAGCCGGTCACCGTAGCCGAGCACCGAGGATTCGGGCACGCCACCCCAGCGGCGCATCGCCCTGATCCCGGCGGGTCCGGCGTCGGCGTCCTTCTCCGCGTACGCCGCGAGTGCGTTCCCGAGAACATCCAAGATCCGGGTCGGTACGTCGGCCCGCACCCTCTCCGGCGGGTCGACCCCGGCGGCGAACTCCCCCAGCTCGTGCGCGAGGGGCGCCGTCACTGGACGACCGCCAGCGGCCGGACCGGCGAACCCGTCGCGCCGACCAGCTTGAGCGGCGCCAGGATGAACTGGAACTCCGTCACCCCGGCGTCGGCCAGCTCACTGAGCAGCATCGTCTCGACGATGTTGATGCCGGCCTCGACCAGCAGGATCCGGTGCACCGGCAGGCTCGCGTGACCCGCGCCGGGCGCCAGGTGCTCGTACGCGATCGTCTCGGCGCCGGTCACCGCGACCTCCCGATCGACGAGCCATCGCGCGGCGTCCACGCCCGGGCCGGGCACGCCTGTCGACGTACCCAGGAAGGACGCGCCCTCGCCGAAGCGCCTCGACCAGCCGGTGCCCACCAGGACCGCGTCCCCCGGATTGATCGGGAGGTCGCCGCGGGCGGCCTCGAGATCGGCGGCCGTCACCTCGTAGCCCGCCGGCAGCACCTCGACGCCGTGCACGCGCGCCACGTCGAGGAGGACACCCCGGCCCACGTAGGGCGCGAACTCGTCGATGCCGAGCCGGGAGAAACCGGCGTCGGACTGCACGTCGGCGGCGACGATCCCGCCGTGCAGGAGGCCGTCCTGGGAGACGTGCGCGAGCGCGTCGACGTGCGTGCCCACGTGCGTACCCATCATCAGCACGTCGTTCGCCGCCGAACCGCCGCCGGCCCGCACCATGTCACCGTGCCGGCGCACCAGCGAGTGGTGGTACGCCGGGTGGTTCGGCGACTGTGGAATGCCCCGCCGCATCGGCTGGGCGAGGTCGAAAACCTTCATTCAGATGATCCCTTCGGCCCTCAGCGCCGCCCGCTGCTCCTCGTCGTAGCCGAGGCCGGCGAGCACATCATCGGTGTCCGCGCCCCGCGGCCGGCCGGTCCAGCGGATCCGGCCGGGCGTGCGCGACATGCGGTAGAGCGGGCCCGGCATCCGCACCGGCCCGAGCGTCGGATCATGCGCGGTCGTCACCGAGTCGCGCGCCCGGAACTGCGGGTCCTCGAAGACGTCGGCGATGTCGTAGACCGGTGCGATGGCGGCTTGGGCCTGTTCGAATGCTTCCTGTACGTCCTTCAGGTCTCGCGCGCCGATCCACTCACTCATCGCCTCGTCCAGCACGTCCGCGTGCGCGGCCCGGCCCACTCCGCTCGCGAACCACGGCTCGTCGATCAGCTCGGGGCGGCCGATCAGGCGCATCACCCGCTCGGCGATGGGCTGGGCGCTGGTCGAGACGGCGGCCCACTTGCCGTCGGCCGTCCGGTAGGTGTTCCGGGGCGCGTTGTTGACCGAACGGTTGCCGGTCCGCTGTTGCACGATGCCGAGCTGGTCGTAGACCATCGCCTGCATGCCGAGGACGGTGAGCATGGGCTCGACGATGGCGAGGTCGATGACCTGTCCCGGTCCGCCGTGGACGTCCCGGTCGTAGAGGGCCGTCATGATCGCTTGGGCGCAGGTCAGTGCGGCGATGCCGTCGGCGAGACCGAACGGGGGCAACGTCGGCGGGCCGTCGGGCTCCCCGGTGATCGCGGCGAATCCGCTCATCGCCTCCGCCAGGGTGCCGAAGCCGGGCCGGTGGCTGTACGGCCCCGTCTGCCCGTATGTGGTGACCCTTGCGATGATCAGCTTCGGGTTGAGTTCGTGGAGGATCTCGGGCCCGAGTCCCCAGCGCTCCAAGGTTCCCGGACGGAAGTTCTCGATCAGGACATCGACGTCTTTAATGAGATTTTTCGCTATAGCGGTGGCTTTGCCGAGGTTGAGGGTGATCGTCCGCTTGTTGCGGCCGAGCATCGTCCACCAGAGCGGCACACCGTCCTTCGCGGGCCCGTGGCCGCGCGCCGGATCACCCTTCGCCGGGTGCTCGATCTTGAGAACGTCGGCGCCGTAGTCGCCGAGGATCGTCGCGGCCAGTGGTCCGGCGAACAGGGTCGACGCGTCGACGACCCGTACGCCCGTGAGGGGGCTGTCAGCGGCGGGCATGACACACCCTAACCGCTCTGTTCCATTAAGGGAAACCTCGTTACTGTGTGCGAAACACCTGTGGGAGGTTGGGCCGGATGAGCCGTTACGATCTACTGGTACGCGGAGGCACTCTCGTCGTGCCCTACCTGGGGACGGTCGAGGCCGACCTGGCGGTCGAGGACGGCAAGGTGGCCGCGATCGGCTCCTTTGCTGCGGACGAGGCCTCGGAGGTTCTGGACGCCACCGGCAAGCTGGTCTTCCCCGGCGCCGTCGACGCCCACTTCCACCTGGGCATCTACCGTGACCTCGCGGTCGACGCCGCCGAGGAGACCCGGTCGTCGCTGGTCGGTGGCGCCACCACGGTGCTGTCCTACTTCCGTACCGGGCAGCACTACCTGAACAAGACCGGGGCGTACGCCGACATCTTCCCCGAGGTGCTGGACGCGGTGGCCGGCCACGCCTGGACCGATTACGGCTTCCACCTGGCGCCGATGGACACCGCCCAGGTCCGCGAGGTGCCGTCGCTGGTCGAGGGCAGCGGGGTCAGCTCGTTCAAGTACTACATGTTCTACAAGGGCTTCAACCTCTCCGCCGACTCCCGGGACGCCAAGGCGTTCACGATGAGCGACGAGTACGACCTCGGCCACCTCTACCAGCTCATGGAGGCGGTCGCGGCCACGAACGCCACCACCGACCGCCGGGTCTCCCTCTCGCTGCACTGCGAACAGGCCGAGCTGATGCGCCTCTTCATCGACCGGGTCCGCGCGAACGGCGACCCGCAGACGCTGAAGGCGTACTCGGACGCCCGCCCGCCGCTGACCGAGCGGGTCGCGATCGGCGAGGCCACCACCCTGGCGAAAGCCACCGACTGCGCGATCAACCTACTGCACCTCTCGTCCGGCGAGGCCCTCGCCGCCGCCCGCGAGGCGCGGATCGCGATGCCCGGCGTCGACATGCGCTTCGAGGTGACGCTGCACCACCTCTGCCTCGACCACGACTCCCTTCCCGGCCTGGGCGGCAAGGTGAACCCGCCGATCCGCACCCGGGCCGACAACGAGGCGCTCTGGGCCGGCGTCCTCGACGGCACCGTCGGCTGGGTCGCCTCCGACCACGCCTGCTGCCTCGAAGAGGAGAAAGGTGACGAGCTCTGGCCGGCCCTCCCCGGCTTCGGCGGCACCGCGCTGCTCTACCCGATCCTGCTGAGCGAGGGCATGCACAAGCGCGGCCTCTCCCCCGCCCGGGTCGCCGAACTCGTCTCCGCCAACCCGGCGCGTGCCTACGGTCTGGACGGCCGCAAGGGCAACCTCCTGCCCGGGTACGACGCGGACCTCGCCATCGTCGACCCCGACCTGGAACAGGAGGTCACCACCGACCTGCTGCTGTCCGGCCAGGACCACTGCCCGTTCGAGGGCCGCAAGGTCCGAGGCTGGCCGGTCGCCACCGTCCTCCGGGGCCGGATCGCCTACCAGAACGGCGTCGTCACGGGCGCCCCGCGAGGCACTTTCGTGGCCCGCTGACCGAGCCGGTGGCCGGCGGTTCCCCCTTCCCGCCGGCCACCTCCCCGCCCTGCCCCGCCCTGCCGCGCCCCGCCCTGCCGCGCCCTGCCATGCTCTGCCCTGCCCAGCCCTGCCGCGCCACGCCATGCTTCTGCCCTGCTGCGCCCCGCCTTGCCACGCCCTGCCCTGCTGCGCCCCGCAGATCTTGGACTCGCGGAGTCTCGTTCTGGCGGGCTGGGGCTGATCCGGGTCTGGCGGTGCTCGTCGAGCGCGGTCGCGGTGAACCCTCGAAGGCCGAAGGTCATCCAAGATCCGCGGCGGGAACGGGCGGCGGGCGGCTGCACCCGGGTGGCGGGCGACCGCGCCGCATACCGGGAGGCAGGCGACCGCGCCGCATGCCGGGTGACAGGCGACCGCACCGCATACCGGGGTGACAGAGGGCTGCGCCGGGTGACCGCGCCGGTGACTGGGCCGGGCACCCCGCCGCTGCGGGCGCCCTGCGACTGCGAACGGTGACGGCGGATCTTGGAGCGGTGACGCTTTGTGGAAAGTGGTGGGTGCTCCGGGCCCCACAGGTTTCCACTGATCAGCCGATCCCGCAGCGAAGGCGTGACGAACCGTGCCGCAGCGGACCCGGACGCCGGAACGGCTGACGTGGCGGCGCCGCGCACTCCCGACGTCCATGCGGCCTGGTGGAGGCCCGCCGGAGAGTGGCTGTACAGCAGACGGCCCGGACCTGCGGTACGGCCAGTCCTGCCGGCCGTACCGCAGAGGGACGTCAGGTCAGCTGATCGTCTCGATGACGGCTGAGGTCAGCAGGCCCTGGTAATAGGAGCCACCGGGGTAATACGTGGCGGTCGTCGTGCCGGAGACCGCGTCGCGGGCCCAGTTCACGGCGAGGGTCTGCAGGGCGCTGACGTTCGGGGCCTTCGAGGCGCCACCGGTCAGGGTGCAGAGGAAGTTCGTGGTGGCGCCTTCGGCGTCGCAGTGGCTGCCGGTGGTGAGGCGGACCCCGAGGAACGGGCGGTCGATCCTGTTCTGGAGTTCGACGGTGCCGCTGGCGTTGCTGTTGGAGAGGTACGGCGGTGACGAGATCGTGAGGATCGGCAGGCTGGTGCCGGAGAGCCCGGTCAGGCCGTCCGCCATGTTGGTGCCGGACGGGGATTTCACCGGGTCGAGCAGCTGAAGGAACTTGAGTGCCGAGAAAGTGGCCGGGTACGCCGTACGCAATCGGTTGGCTATGTGAGTGACCGCCTCGCCGCCGGCGGAGTGCCCGGCCAGCACCAACGAGGACGGCAGGGTGGTGCCGGAGCGCCCGGCCGTGGCGGCGGCGGCCGCATAGCTGGCGCCGAGCGCGCCTGAGGAACCGAGCAGGGCGGCCACGTTGTTGAGGAACGCCGTGTTGTTGCCGGTGTTGTTGACGGTGCAGCCGTACAGGTTGGACGACGGCAGGGCCGGGGTGAACACCAGGAAACCGGCGGCCTGGTATTTACGGGCCAGGTCGGCGACGTTCGTGTTGGAGCGGGAGAAGCCGTGCTGCAGGTAGACGAGCGCCGCCGGGGTGGTGGTGGCGGGGAAGAACCAGTCGGCGTCCTGGTTGAGCGTCGAACCGGCGCAGGGGATCGTGACGGCGCCGTCGACCTCGACGGCAGCGGCCTGGGCGGGGGAAGGGGTCAGCAGGACGGCTGCGGACACGAGCAGCGCCACGAGGAAACGGGGCACGGGACCTCCATCGGTCATCCGTAACACTCTCCGAAACAGTGTTTCCATTAATGACCGTCGATCGGCACATGTCAAGACGCACGAAAAAGGCCCGGCATCAGCCGGGCCTTCGCCTCTTGCGAACCTCACTCCTCGTAGCGGGGAACCACCAGAGGATGCCGCTCGTCGTCGCGCGCCGCGAGGCCCGCCATCGATCGCACGTACTGCTGCCGCGTGATCTCGCCGTCGAGCAGCTGCGCGCAGAGCACCCCTTCGAGACTCTGCGGAGCGAAGAGCGCCTCGGGGATGTTCAGCGGCTCGGCCTCGGCCTGGGCATCCGCGCGCACCCCGCGCACCGCAAGCACACAGGCGCCGGCCAGAACGAGGATGAGCAGGGACAGGATCAGCATCGCCACCGCCTTCATCGGTCACCGCGGGGCAGCTACGCCCCGCCCACGACTAAGAGAACGGATCACAGCGCGTGATGGTTCGACGGAATCGACGCCGAGGATGGATGTCCTAAGTTTACTTTTTGAGGATATTGCCGCTAAGTGACCGATACACATGCTAAATACCCTGCGCCGCATTTGACGCGTTATCTCCGGGGAGCCTGGGCGGCTCCGCAGACGCGAGTGGATGCAGGGAGTGCGATGACGTACGACTACGACGGCTTCAGCCGTCTCGCCGGCGACCCCGATCCGGTGCCGGAGGCGGGATACCGGGTCCGGATGAGACCACTCTCCCGGCGGCGGCCGATCCGTACCGTGCTGATCGCCGCCTTCGCCTTCGCGTTCGAGTCGACGTTCTTCGGCTGGCTGATCTCGTCGATGGAGTTGCCGGACCGGCAGCGGGCGATCACCGCCGTGATGATCGGCGCGACCGTCCTCATCGAACTGTTCCGGCTGGTCAACGTGGTGACCCTGTGTCTCGCCACGCTGCGGGCCCGGGATCCGGTGCCGGTCCCGCCGGACGAGGATCTGCGCGTCGCGTTCCTCACCACGATCGTCCCCGGCAAGGAGCCGCTGGAGATGGTGGAGCGGACGCTGCGCGCGGCGCGGGAGATCCGGCATCCGGGCCGGTACGACGTGTGGCTCCTGGACGAGGGCGACGACCCGGACGTGAAGGCGATGTGCCGGGAGGCGGGGGTCCACCACTTCAGCCGCAAGGGGGTGGTCGAGTGGAACACCGGCGCCGGCGGCTTCAAGGCGAAGACCAAGCACGGCAACTACAACTCCTGGATCGACAAGCACGGCGCCCGGTACGACGTGTTCGTCAGCGTCGACCCTGATCACGTGCCGCTGCCGAACTTCTGCGAGCGGCTCCTCGGGTACTTCCGCGACCCGGACGTCGCGTTCGTGATCGGCCCGCAGATCTACGGCAACTACGACAACGTGATCACCCGGTGGGCCGAGTCGCAGCAGTATCTCTTCCATTCACTGCTGCAGCGGGCCGGCAACCGGCTGGGCGTCCCGATGCTGGTCGGCACGAACAACGCGGTCCGGATCGCGGCGCTTCAGAGCATCGGCGGCCTGCAGGACTCGATCACCGAGGACATGGCGACGAGCCTGGTGGTGCACAGCACCGTCAATCCCGCGACAAACGATCGCTGGAAATCCGTCTATACCCCCGATGTCCTGGCGGTCGGCGAAGGGCCGTCCTCCTGGACCGACTACTTCAGCCAGCAACACCGCTGGTCACGCGGCACCGACGAGGTCTGCGTCGCCCAATTCGGATCCATGATCAAACGATTGGGGGTACGCCGCGCGCTGCACTACGGCCTGCTCATGGCCTATTACCCGCTGACCGCCGTGGCCTGGTTGCTCGGCGCGCTGACGGCGATTCTGCACATCGTCGGCGGGGTGCGGGGGGTGCAGGTGCCGCAGCAGGTCTGGCTGATGCTCTACGTGGACGCCGCGATCTTCCAGGTCGGCCTCTACCTCTGGAACCGGCGGCACAACGTCAGTCCGCACGAGGAGGCCGGTTCGTCAGGGCTCAGCGGCATGCTGCTCTCCACCCTGTGCGCGCCGATCTACGTCTCCTCGTTCCTGCAGGCGGTGCTGCGCCGCCGCGCCGGGTTCGTGGTGACGCCGAAGGGTGACTCGGCCAGCCCGGATCGCCTGCTGACCTTCCGTACGCACCTGCGCTGGGCCGCGTTCTACGCCGTCCTGCTGCTCATCGCGGTCGCCGCCGGCCACGCGCACGGCCTGATGTGGCTGTGGCCCGCGCTCAACCTGACCCTCTGCCTGACCCCGGCCGCGATCTGGCTGGCGGCGAAGTCCCCCGCCGGACAACCGGTAGTGACACGAGAAGAAGAAAAAGTGGAGACCCTGGTATGACCCCCCGACCTCGCCCGACCATCACCCGGCGGTTGCTCACCGCCCTGACCACGATCCTGGCGATGGCCGCCGTGGTCGTGGTCAATAGACCGATCGTGGTCCTCGCGACCGACCGCTACCACGAGTTCGCGATCAACAGGCAGTCCTACAAGGAGACGTTCGGCCACTGGTCGCTGCTGCCGGTGCCGGCCCACTTCAAGATCAATGCGATTCACGCGGCGCTGCTGAAGACCGGCAAGGTGCTGATCATCGCGGGCTCCGGCAACAACCGGCAGAACTTCGAGGCCGGTACGTTCCGCACGATCGTGTGGGACCCGCGCACCGACGGGTTCACCGACGTACCCACGCCGACCGACCTCTTCTGTGCCGGGCACACGTTCCTCGCCGACGGGAAGTTACTGGTCGCGGGCGGGACGAAGTCGTACGAGGTGCTGGAGAAGGACATCACCCACGCGGCCGGCGTCATGAAGATCAAGAACGAGTCGCCCGACTTCGGCGCCCGGGCCTTCCCGAAGGGCACCCGGCTCCGGGCGGACGACGGCCGCGTCTACGTGACCCGCGCGGACGTGAGCGTGCCGGCCGCGACGAAGATGTGGCACGGCGCGCAGACCATGGTGCACGCCGGTGAGGCCGAGGTGTGGGTGGACGCGGCCGAGGCCGGTGACGGGCCGATCGTGAAGGAGCCCGGGCAGTACTCCATCGAGGGCCTGAAGGGCGACGACACCCGCAACCTCTACGGCATCGCCGAGAAGATCACCCGGGACAAGCAGGAGTACGGCGGTGACAAGACCACCTACGAGTTCGACCCGGACACCGAGCGGTACGTCCGGACCGGCGACCTGTCCAAGCCCCGCTGGTATCCGACCCTCGCCACCCTCGCCGGCGGCGACATCCTGGCGGTCTCCGGCCTCGACCAGTTCGGCCGGATGATCCCCGGGACGAACGAGCGCTACCAGGTCAAGAAGAAGAAGTGGGTGCCCGCGCCGAGCCTGCGGCGGACCTTCCCGACCTACCCGGCGCTCTTCCTCACCCGCGACGAGCGGCTCTTCTTCTCCGGATCGAACGCCGGCTACGGCTCGGCCACCGAGGGGCGCACGCCGGGGCTCTGGGACGTCAAGAAGAACAAGTTCCAGCCGGTCTACGGTCTCCGGGACGGCTCGATGACCGAGACCAGCGCGTCGGTGATGCTGCCGCCCGCCCAGGATCAGAAGGTGATGATCATGGGCGGTGGCGCGGTCGGTGACTCGCCGGTCTCCACGGCACGCACCGCGATCGCCGACCTCGACGACCCGCGGCCGGTCTGGACGGCGGGTCCCGACCTGCCGAATCCGACCCGCTATCTGAGCACCGTCGTGCTGCCCGACGACACGGTCTTCACCAGTGGTGGGTCGTCCGGCTATCGGGGCGGCCCCTATCGCGGGCGTCAGCGGAGCGACCTTCTGACCGCACAGATCTATGACGTACGAGGAAACGCGTTCCGTAAGGCCGCGTCACCCTCGGTCGGGCGCAACTACCATTCCGAGGCTCTGCTGCTCCCGGACGGCCGTGTCGTGACGATGGGGAGCGACCCGATCTACGACCGGTCCGGGAAGAACCCCGGCGTCTTCGAGCAGCGCATCGAGATCTACAGTCCGCCGTACCTCTTCCAGAAGAACCGCCCGGTCGCGCCCACCGGTCCCAGCCTGGTCAAACGCGGCGAGAAGGCGTCGTTCGCGACACCCGACGCGGCCCGGATCGCCTCGGCCCGCCTGGTCCGGCCGTCGGCGGTCACCCATGGCACCGACGTGGACCAGCGGTCGATCGCGCTCGGGGTGCGGCCGGCGCCGGGCGGGGTGACGCTGTCGTTCCCGGAGAAGCGCGGCCTGGTGCCGGCCGGCTGGTACATGCTGTTCCTGATGGACGGCGCGGGAACGCCGTCCCCGGCGAAGTGGGTCAGGGTGCGGTAGCCGGCTTTCAGTTGATCGCCAGTTCCAGGGCGTACTCGGGCCACCACTGACCGGCCGGGGGAGCTCCCGTGCGGCACTCGCCGTCGGACTCCCCCGGCCGTTTCACCCACAGGTACGCGTCCACCAGCGGCTGACCGGTGCTCGTCGTCGGCGCCGGCCCGAGCGCCCGGCCCGGCGGATTGCACCAGTGCCCCTCCGCGTCCCGGCCGTCGATCGCGGCCGGGCCGTTGCCGTTGCGGCTCGTGTCGATGACGAACCGGGCGCCGCCGAGCCGCTCCGAGATCTGCGTGCCGTAGGCGACGTTCGCCTCGGTCGTCTCGAAGTTCGCCACGTTCAGGCTGAAGCCGTCGGCGTTCCTCACCCCGGCCTTGATCAGCGCGGCGGCGACACGGTCGACGTCGCGTACCCAGCTCGGGTTTCCGCCGTCCAGGTAGACGCGCACGCCGGGCCCTTCTTTCAGGGTGCTGATCGCCTCGCTCAGCAGCGTCAGCCGCTCCTCGGCGGCCGGTCCGCTCACGCAGCCCTGCAGCACGTGTGTGACGGCGTCCGGTTCCAGCACCACGATCGCGCGGGAGTCGCTGATCGCCCCGGCCAGCGCCGCCGTCCAGGCCCGGTAGGCGGCCGCGTCGGGCGCGCCACCCCCGGAGTACGCCCCGCAGTCCCGCTGCGGCACGTAGTAGGCCACCAGCACCGGAATCCGCCCGGCAGCGGCCGCCGCGGTGACCAGCGAACGGGCCCGATCGGCGAACCCCGGCGTGTCGTCGGCGAACCACACCGCCGCCGGTGAGTCGGCGATCCGGCGGATGGCGGCGGCGTCGGCAGCCCGGCCCGCTGCCGTCCAGCTGGCGACCTGCGCGACGGCCGGAGCGTCCGGCTCCACATAGAACTCCTGGCCGGCGGCCGGCGCTGCCGCCGTCGACTCCGACTGTGCCGTGGCTGTCGGCGGCGGCTCGGTGTCCGAGCCGGGCGTACAGGCGCCGAGAGCAACGAGTGCGGCGAGTCCACAGAGAGCAGGCAGAGTTCTCATCCGGACAAACGGTACCTTCTCCCTAAATGATCACCACACCGAGCGCGCCCCGGCGCCGTCATCGGCCGGGCACCGCCCGGATCCAGGCTGTGATCATGGGATGGCTGCCGGGGACCGAGGACTGCCTGACGCTGTGCAGGCGCTGCAAGCCCTGCTGCGGATTCCGACGGTCTCGACCAGGGCGGGGAATGGCGGCATCCCCCGTTCGGCGGAGTGGTCGAGGACGGCGTCATCTGGGGGCGGGGGACTCTCGACGACAAGGGCAGCCTCGTCGCCGTCTGCCTGGCCGTGGAGGGGCTGCTCGCCGACGGGTTCGTGCCGGCCCGGGACGGCGGAGCACTTCCCGGAGGCGGTGACGGCGCCGTACGTCATGATGGCCGCCACCGACGCCCGGCACTTCACGGCGATCTGCGAGCGGGTGTACCGGTTCACGCCGTTCGCGATGACGAAGAAGCAGCGCGAGGCCATTCACAGCTTCGACGAGCACCTGACGGTGGACGCGTTCCTGAAGGGCGTCGACTGGTATCGCACCCTGCTCAGGACACTGCCGGAAGATGTGCCAGCGACTCGGCGAGGGTGACCACGTCGGCGTACTTGGCGTTCAGGTCGAAGAGATTGGCCTCGTGCGGCCCGGAGGAACGGTCGGCGCAGGCCTCCCGGACGACCATCGGCCGGAATCCGTGCTGCAGCGCGTCGAGGGCCGAGGCACGGATGCACCCGCTCGTGGAATAGCCGCCGATCACGAGCGTGTCGATGGAGTGGGAAGCGAGCCAGGCGGCCAGTGAGGTGCCGGCGAAGGCGCTCGCGTAATGCTTGACCACGACGAGCTCGGCCGGCGCCGGATCGAGCGGCGGGGCGAATCCACCCAGCCTGCTGCCCTCGGCGAACACTTTCAGGGCCGGCACCTTGGCGGCGAAGAGCGGCGCTTCCGAACACGATTCGTCGGCGAACCGGACCGTCGTCCAGATGACCGGTACGCTCGCGGCCCGCGCCTGCTCCGCCAGCTGGGCCATCGCCTCGGCGGCGGCCTGGCCGGTCCGGAGGAAGAGCGGGGAATCGGGATCGGTGTAGGCCAGGGCGGCGTCGATCAGCAGGACGGCGGGGCGATTTCCCCAGCCGAGACGGCGGGCGAAACCCGCCGTCTCGTAATCGGCGTCGAGGCTCATCAGATGACGCCGCGTTCCTTCAGCAAGGCGACCTCGCCGGGTGAGAGGCCGAGCAGGCCCTGATAGACCTCCTCGTTGTGCGATCCGAGCGCCGGACCGGCCCACTTGACCTCGCCCGGCGTGGACGAGAGGCGCGGCGCCACGTTCTGCATCGGCACCGGGCCGAGCTCGGGGTGGTCGACGGTGATCACCGCCTCGCGGGCCTGCACGTGCGGGTCGGCGATGATGTCCTCGGCGGTGTAGATGCCGCCGGCCGGAACCCCCGCGTCGTGCAGCAGCGACAGGAGCTTCGCGGACGGGACCGTACGGGTCCACGTGGCGATGATGTCGTCGAGCTCGGCCTGGTGCTCGCCGCGGGCGCCGTGCGTGGCGTAGCGCGGGTCGGCCGGCAGGTCGGGGCGTTCCATCACGTCGGCGAGCCGGCGGAAGACGGTGTCCTGGTTCGCGGCGATCAGCACGTCGGAGCCGTCGGCGCTGGGGTAGACGTTGCTGGGCGCCACGTTCGGCAGGATCGGTCCGGTGCGCTCGCGGCGGTAACCGGCGACACCCCACTCCGGGATCAGCGACTCCATCATGGCCAGCACGGCCTCGTAGATCGCCGAGTCGACGACCTGCCCGCGGCCGGTGCGCTCGCGGGCGTGCAGGGCGGCGAGGGTGCCGAAGGCGGCGTACGTCGCGGCCAGCGAGTCACCGATGGAGATGCCGCTGCGGGACGGGGCACGGTCGGCCTCGCCGGTCACGTAGCGCAGCCCGCCCATCGCCTCGCCGATCGAGCCGAATCCGGCGCGGGGCGAATACGGCCCGGTCTGCCCGTATCCGGTCACCCGGACCAGGATCAGCCGCGGGTTGATCGCGGCGAGTTCGTCGTACGACAGACCCCAGCGTTCGAGCGTGCCCGGCCGGAAGTTCTCCAGCAGCACGTCCGCCTTCTCGACCAGCTTGCGGACCAGGTCCTGCCCCTCGGTGGTGCGCAGGTTGCAGGTGACCGATTTCTTGTTGCGGGCCACGACCGGCCACCAGAGCGACTGGCCGTGCGGCTTCTCCCGGCCCCACTGGCGCATCGGATCGCCCTTGCCGGGGTCCTCCAGCTTGATCACCTCGGCCCCGAAGTCGCCGAGGAGCTGCCCGCAGAAGGGGCCGGCGAGCAGGGTCCCAGTCTCCAGGACGCGGATGTCAGATAGTGGTCCGATCATGCCCGTCAGCCTATCCTTGCGAAACAGTGTTTCGCTAGATGAAACGGTGAGGTGGTCAAGGGTGGAGATCGTCGAGGTCGGGCCGCGGGACGGACTGCAGAACGAGAAGGTCGTCCTGCCGACGTCCGTCAAGGTCGCGCTGGTCACCCGGGCCATCGAGGCCGGGCTGCGGCGGATCGAGGTGGCCGCCTTCGCCCGTCCGGACCGGGTTCCGCAGATGGCCGACGCGGAGGAGGTCCTCCGCGAAGTTCCACGATCGCCGAAGGTCAGATATGCCGCCCTGGTCCTCAACGGCCGCGGACTCGACCGCGCTCTGGCGCTCGGCGACAGCCGGCCTCACGAGATCAACTATGTAGTTGTCGCCAGTGACGAGTTTTCCCGGCGCAACCAGGGGATGTCTACGGCCGAGTCGCTGGCGGCGTTCCGCGCGGTCGCCGCCCGGGCTCGAAACGACGGATTCTTCGTGACCCTGACGGTCGCGGCGGCCTTCGGATGCCCGTTCACCGGCGAGGTTCCGGTCGCGCGGGTCCGGGAGATCGTCGCGGACGCCGGGCCGGTCGACGAGATCTGCCTGGCCGACACGATCGGCGTGGGCGTACCGATCCAGGTCACCGAGCTGGCCGACGCCGTGCGCGGGGTCACGGCGGGCGTGCCGCTGCGCGCTCACTTCCACAACACCAGGAACACCGGGTACGCGAACGCGATAGCCGCCGTGGCGTCGGGGTTCACGGCACTGGACGCGAGCCTGGGCGGGATCGGCGGATGCCCGTTCGCCCCGGCCGCCACCGGGAACATCGCCACCGAGGACCTCGCATACCTGTTGCGCCGCTCCGGCCTGGCGACCGGCGTCGACGCCGGCGCGGCGGCAGCGGCGGGCCTGTGGATCGGCGGGGAGCTGGAGCTCGGCCAAGTGCCGGCGCAGCTGGGTCGCGCGGGCGACTTTCCTGGAGATCTCCTCTTGCGGTGAGAAAGGAAACGGTGTTTCCATTCTCGCATGTTGCGGCCCGGTGGTGCTGATCTGACGATCGCTGGTGGGGTTCGGGAGTTCGGGCGGGCGACGCCGGACGTGATCGCGGTGCGGGACGGGGATCGCGCCCTGTCCTACGCGGCGCTGGACGAGCGGTCGTCGCGGCTCGCCTGCGCCCTGCTGGAGCTGGGCCTCTCCTACGGCGACCGGGTCGCGCTGCTCTGCGGCAACCGCCTCGAATATCCGGAGATCGCGGCGGGGATCGCCAAGGCCGGCCTGGTGCTGGTGCCGGTCAATCCGCGTCTGACGGCGCCCGAGGTGGGTTTCATCCTGGACCACTCGGGCGCGCGGGTCCTGATCGCGGACACCGGTCTCGCGATCCCCGACTTCCGCGGGCGTGTCGTCCTCATCGGCCCGGAGTACGAGCAGTGGATCGGCACGGCGGCGGCGCGGGATCCCTGGATCACGGTCGACGAACGGGATCCGTTCTGCATCGCCTACACCGCCGGGACCACCGGCGACCCGAAAGGCGTCCTGATCTCGCACCGATCCCGGGCGCTGACGTTCTACGCCACCGCCCTGGAGTGGGGCATCGGGCCGGGCCGGCGGACCATCGCCGTCGCCCCGATGTACCACGGCGCCGGTTTCGCGTTCGCCTACGCGGCCGTCTACTGCGGGGCGACGGTCAGCATGCTGCGGTCGTTCAAGCCGGACGCGCTGATCGACATGATCGGCCGGGACGGGGCGCAGTCGGTGTTCCTGGTGCCGACCCACGCCCAGCTGCTGCGGGCCCACTTCGAGGAGATCCCGCGCCTGCCCACCCTGGACACCCTGTACTTCAACGCCGCCGCCCTGCCCAAGGTCCTCAAGGAGTGGGTGTTCGAGGCGTTCCCCGGCGTCGGCGTGCACGAACTCTACGGATCCACCGAGGCGGGCGTCGTCACGAACCTGCGGCCGCCGGACGCCCGCCGTAAGGCCGGCACGGTCGGCCACCCGTGGTTCGGCACCCGGGTGCGGATCGTCGACCCGTCCGGCAACCCGGTGAAGAACGGTGAGCCGGGCGAGCTCTACAGCAGGTCGCCGTACCTGATGAACGGCTATCACGAGAACCCGGCCGCGACGGCCGCCTGCACGACCGAGGACGGCTTCCTCACCTCGGGCGACATCGTGATCCGCGACGACGAGGGGTTCATCTCCATCGTCGACCGGGTCAAGGACGTGATCATCACGGGTGGCGTGAACGTCTACCCGCGCGACGTCGAGGAGGTCCTGCTCACCCACCCGGCCGTCGCCGAGTGCGCGGTCGTGGGCGAGCCGGACGACCGCTGGGGCGAGCGGGTCGTCGCGTACCTGGTCGGCCGGGAACCGGTCGCCGCCGATGCGCTCGAGGCGTATCTGCGTGAGCGGCTGGCCGGGTTCAAGGTTCCGAAGCAGTACCGGACCGTCGCGGCGCTACCCCGCAACGCCGCCGGCAAGATTCTGAAACGCGAGCTGAGGAGTACGCCGTGAGGGCACATGTGGAGCTGATCCACGAAGACGACTACATCTTCCACACCGGTGAGCTGCCGTACGGCGAGGGCAAGATCCTTGAGCGCCGCCTGTCGACCGACGAGGAGGACGGCTCGTCGTCGCTGTCGCTGCACGCCACCGCGGACTGGGGCCGCAGCGCCGGGATCGCGCACGCCGACACCGAGTTCTACGTGGTGGAGGGGTCGCTGATCTACGGCGGGCAGGAGCTCGGCGCCGGCGGCTACATCCAGGTCCCCAAGGGCGTCCCGATGGACTGGATCAAGATCCGGGAGGGGTCGCGGATCCTGCACTGGCGGGAGTACGGCGACGCCGGCTTCGACCCTCTGACGTCGATCAAGGAGACGGACGCCTCGGGTGACGTCACCGTGGTGGACGCCAACACCATGGAGTGGACCGAGGCGACGTCGGTCGGGCCGCTCACCCCGCTCTACATCAAGCTGCTGCACCGCGACCCGAAGACCGGCTTCTACACCCGGCTGATCCGGGCCAAGAAGGGCTGGACCGACCACCGGCTCGCGCACCACCCCTGCTACGAGGAGTTCTACACGCTCGGCGGGAAGATGGCGTACAACTTCGGCGACATCGACGAGGGCACCTACTGCTTCCGGCCGGCGGGCGTGAAGCACGGCCACTTCATCGCCGAGACCGACATCGACTGGATCATCCGGTCGGACGGCGAGCTGACCAACTGGTACACCACTCAGGAATGGGTGAAGTGGGGCGGCCACCCGGAGAACTACGACGAGCACAACCACAGCCACCAGCCGGTCATCTCGACGCTGCCGGTGCGCTCGCGCTCCCGGGGTGCGTGGTCCGGCGACGGGATGTGAGATGTCCCGGTTTCCTGCTTGACTGAGGTTACCCGTGGGTAATATCGGCCCATGAACGGTCAGCAGAACTCCGTCGACCCGGCGCGCCTGCAAGAGGTGCTGGACGGTCGATGGGCGCACGTGCGTCAAGCGGTGCGGGACGGGCTCGGCGCCGATTTCGTCACGGTTCCCGGCGAGAACGGCGTCGAGGCCCGGGCCCGGATCAGCAGCCTGATCCGGAGGATCCCGCTCGACGTGGGCGTGGTCGACGCCTTCCCCGCCGAGTACGGCGGATCCGGCGACCAGGGCGGCTCGGTGGTGGCCGCCGAGATGCTCGCCCAGGTCGACCTCTCGCTCATGGTGAAGGCGGGCGTGCACTGGGGTCTGTTCGGCGGGGCCGTCGTCGCGCTCGGCACGAGGAAGCACCACGACGCCTACCTGCGCGACATCATGACGGTGGCGCTGCCGGGCTGCTTCGCGATGACCGAGACCGGTCACGGCTCGGACGTGCAGCAGCTGCGGACGACGTGTGAGTACGACCCGTCGACCGGCACGTTCGACCTGCACACCCCGCACGAGGCCGCGCGCAAGGACTACATCGGCAACGCGGCGAAGGACGGCCGGATGGCTGTCGTCTTCGCCCAGCTGATCACCGGCGGCAAGCGGTACGGCGTGCACGCGTGGCTGGTCCCGATCCGGGACGAGGACGGCAACCCGCTGCCCGGCGTCACGATCGGCGACGCCGGAGCGAAGGCCGGTCTGCTCGGCGTGGACAACGGCCGGATCTCCTTCGACCACGTGACGGTCCCTCGCGACATGCTGCTCGACCGGTACGGCCAGGTCGCGCCGGACGGCACCTACTCCAGCTCGATCGAGAACGACACCCGGCGCTTCTTCACGATGCTCGGCACCCTGGTCCGCGGCCGGGTGACGGTCGGCGGCGCGGCCTCGGCGGCGACGCGGAGCGCTCTCACCATCGCCGTCCGGTACGGCGACAGCCGCCGCCAGTTCACCAAGCCCGGTGACGAGCGCGAGGTGCTGCTCAACGACTACCTGGCTCACCAGCGCAAACTGCTGCCGGCCCTGGCCACGACCTATGCGTACGCGTTCGCTCAGGAGGAGCTCGTCGCCACGCTCGCGGACGTACAGTCAGAAGCCTCTGATCTTGATGAGCATCGCCAGAGGGAACTCGAATCACGTGCCGCGGGTCTGAAGGCCATGCAGACCTGGCACGCCACCCGCACGATCCAGATGTGCCGGGAGGCCTGCGGCGGCGCCGGATACCTGTCGGAGAACCGGCTGCCCGGCCTCAAAGCGGACACCGACGTGTTCACCACCTTCGAGGGCGACAACACGGTGCTGCTGCAACTGGTCGCGAAGGGGCTGCTCACCGGCTACCGGGACGCGTTCGGCTCGCTCGACGGCTGGGGTCGTGCCACGTTCGTCGCCGAGCAGGTCCGCGAGATGGTCCTGGAGCGCACCGCCGCCCGCTCGGTGATCCAGCGCCTGGTCAGCGCGGTGCCCGGACGTGACGAGGAGGTCGCGGTGACCGACCGCGGCTGGCATCTCAAGATGTTCGAGGACCGGGAGAAGCACACCCTGGAAGGCGCGATCCGGCGTCTCCGGGCCGGCGCCGCCACGAAGAAGGACCGCCCGTTCGACATCTTCAACGACGTTCAGGACCATGTTCTCCGTACGGCGGCAGCCCACATCGACCGGGTCACCCTCGAAGCGTTCGTGGCGGGCATCGAACGGGCCACCGACCCGGCCGCCAGGACGCTGCTGTCCCGGGTCTGCGACCTCTACGCCCTCAGCGTCATCGAAGCCGACAAGGGCTGGTTCCTGGAGCACGGCCGCCTCACACCGGCCCGCTCCAAGGCGGTCACCGGCGTGGTGAACGACCTGCTGCGCGCCCTGCGCCCGGACCTGCGAACCCTCGTCGACGCGTTCGCGATCCCGGAACACTGGCTGAACGCGGCGATCCTGCACGAGGAGCCGGGCCGCCAGGACGCGATGGCGAAGGAGGACGACGCCGTAGCGGCCGCCCGGTGACCGCGCCACGGTGGGCCGGCGTACAAGGGCTAGGGAAGCCGCCGCAGGACGTCCAGGAGGAACCACTCGTCCTCGTGGCGGATGACATGCTCGAACTCGGGACGCGCCAGCAACGCGGCGTGCACGTTGAAGCCGTCGTAGTTGTCGTTGCCGCGGTCCCGGAAATGCAGCGACACCAGGTCGCCGCCCGGTTCGAGGACCGAGGTCAGGCCGGTGAGGAAGGCGTCGAAGTCGGCGGCCGAGAGGTAGTAGAGCAGGTCCCCGATCACGACCAGGTCGAACGTCGCGGACGGCATTTCGGCCGGCACCGCGGCGAGCGAAGCCGTGACGTGCGGGAGGTCGGCTGTCTGCGAGCGCAGCTGGTCGACGGCCTCCGGGACGCTGTCGGTCGCCAGGATCGCGTCGCAGCGGGGGGCCAGCATCCGGGTGAAGACGCCGATGGAGGCGCCCGGCTCGTAGCAGCTGCGGTAGTGCTCCCGCGGCAGGCTGGCCAGCGTCACCGCGTATTTGCGCTGGTTGTGCCAGAGCGTCGCCACATCCCAGGGATCGTCCTTCGCCAGGTACATGCCGGTGAAGTGGTCCACGGAGACGGTGGTCTCCGGTGGTGCGGCGTCGCCCTCTGCTCGTGTCACGCCGGAATTGTGCCGAACCGGGAGACGACGCCGCCAACCAGGGTCACCGTGCCGTGACGGTGAGCGTGCCGACGCCCGATTCGGCGGTCACGGCGACGCCGGAGGAGTCGGAGCCGGAACCGAGCGTCGCCCCGGTCGGCACGCCCTTGTCCTTGTCGCCGTAGAGCGTGACGGTTCCCGCGCCCCTGCGGAACACCGCCTTCACCGGCACCTCACCGTCCGTGCTGATCTTCCAGGTGTTGACTCCACCGCCCATCAAGATCGGAAGAGCGGCGTCGGTACGGGGAAGCGCCAGCGTCAATCGCGCCGCCCCTCCGATCAGATCCACCCGATCGATGGCGCCGCGCGTCAGGTCGAAGTTCGCCACGCGAGCTCCGCCCCGCATCCGGATCGACCAGGCGACGTCCTCACTGAGCAGCACGTCCACCCGGGCCGACCCCTCGGGGCCGGTGGGTTCGACGAAGACCTTGACGGTGTCGCCGTCGAGTTCCGCCCGCGGTGTCACGCCGCTGCCGCCGGGGCTGGTCACCCGGTACCACCCGCTCGGCACGGTCCCCACCGTCACGTTCACCTCGGTGGTGCCGTCGACGAGTTCGAAGGTGGCCGAGTCCGGGACCGCCGGGGCGGCGCTGGGTTCCGGTTCGCCGATCTCCACCGGAGCGTTGCCGGGCGCCAGCGCGGCGGGCGGCTGGAACGACGGCAGCCGGGTCTCCTCCTCGCCGCCGCGCAGCACCGCCCATCCGGCGACCGCGGTCAGGAGCAGAAGAGCAGCGAACACCAGCGTCGTACGGCGCAAGCCGTGCCGTGGCCGCGAGTTCAGATGAAGCTCCAGGGTGGGCCGGGTGGAGCCGGGATACGCGTCCGGGATGAGGCCACGGCCGGTGCGGGTCGGTTCGGAGCCGGGTAGCTCGTAGTGGTCGGCGAGGGGGCCGACGCGGTGCGGGGCGTCCGGCCAGTACTCCGATATGTCCGGCAGATCGGAGATCTGCTCCTTCTCCGGGCTTCGGGGAACGTCTGGCGGGGTGGCGGGAACGGCGGGACTGTCCACGCGGGGTCTCCTCGGTAGCGCGCTGGTGGCTCCAGCCGGGGATACGGACAGAGAGCCCGATCAGTTCGACTGGGATCGCTCCCATATGAATTCCCGGCCTCAACCTCTTGCCTCGACCCCTCGATACCTGTAGATCATTATCGAACCATTAAGTCGCTATGCGCGAAATTTCTACGGGAAGTGGAATTGATGCCGGAAGATGAGGGCCTTCGCGTTGGCGGCTGGGTCCCGCCGTATTCCACCGATCAGGAAGCCGGCAACCTGCCCGCCCGCCCCGCTCTCCCCCGCACGCCGGAGCGCCTCGCGCTCGGACCGGGCCGATCGGCGCCGCCGCCGTCGGCCCGCCATTTCCTGATCCTGGCCGCCGTCGCCGCCCTCGGCTGCGGCGTGACCGCGATCGTGGCGCTGAACCGCACCGAGGATCCGGCGCCGGTCGCCCAGCAGAGCCGGGCCCCGCGGGTGGACCTCCCGGCGTTCCCGATCCAGCCCGAGGAGACCATCCCGCTGCTGCCCGCGCCGACCAGCGAGATCCCCACACTGTCAGCCGCCGCGCCTGCCGCACCCGTCGCCACCAGGAGCGCGTCACCGTCACCCGACCGTTCGTGGCGCACCGTCGAACCGTCACCGGCGAAGACCACGCCGCCGCCCGCCCCTCAGCCGGTCAGGTTGACCGCCGGATCGACGGTCGGGCTGGAACTCCTGGACCGCCCCGGCTACCGCGTGCGGCACCAGCACTACGAGGGCCGCATCGCCGCGATCTCCTCGTCCGACCCGGAAGAGGAGAAGAACGACGCGCGCTTCGTGATTCGCAAGGGCCGGGCCGCGCTCGACTGCTTCTCCCTGGAATCAGTAAACTTTCCCGGATATTATCTCCGGCACCGCGACTTCGTTATCCATCTGGACCGTGCCGAGAACTCGAATCTGTTCGACCTCGACAGCACATTCTGCTCGGAGTCGATTCGCGGCGGCAGCGCCATCGCATTGCGCGCCTACAATTATCCAAGCCGTTGGATAGCAGCGAACGGCGACCGCCTGGCGATCACCGAGTCAGGTGCGACAGCCTTCAGACCCGGCCGCCTCTGAGTGGTCCGCCGCTCGAACGCCGCGCTCGCCTTCGCCTGGGGCCGCCGATCGCACGTCTCGCGCCGCACGCCCGCACGCCCGCACGCCCGCACGCCCGCACGCCCGCACGCCCGCACGCCCGCACGCCCGCACGCCCGCACGCCGGATCTTGGGCCATTCTCGACCCGCAGAGGTAGAGAACGGCCCAAGATCCGGCCAGCCCTCGCCTCACCGCTCCAAGATCCGGCCAGCGTTCGCTCCGCCGCTCCAAGATCCGGCCAGTCCCCTCGTCTCACCGCTCCAAGATCCGGCCAGCGTTCGCTCCGCCGCTCCAAGATCCGGCCAGTCCTCTCGTCTCAGCGCTCCAAGATCCGGCCAGCCTTCGTCCCGCCACTCCAAGACCCGGCCAGCCTTCGTCCCGCCACTCCAAGATCCGAATAGCCTTCGTCCCGCCGCATGCTGCCTGCCGCAGCCGCACAACGCACGCTGCACAACGCAGGTCATAACGCACCCGCACGCCGCACGCCGCACGCCGCACGCCGCACGCGGATCTTGGGCGATCCTCGACCCTCAGAGGTAGAAGATCACCCAAGATCCGGCTAGGACATCTCGCGCCACTCCAAGATCCGGCTCGGACCTCCCTAGCCACTCCAAGATCCGGCTAGGACGTCTCCCGCCGCTCCAAGATCCGGCTAGGACCTCCCCAGCCCTCCAAGATCCGGCTCGAGCCTCCCCCGCCGCTCCAAGATCCGGCTAGGACCTCCCCCGCCACTCCAAGATCCGGCTCGGACCGTCCTGGCCGCTTCACGATCTGGCTCAGACCGTCCTAGCCACTTCACGATCTGGCTCGGGCCTCCCTAGCCGCTCCACGATCCGGCTCGGGCCGGCGGGCGATCAGGACTCCACGTGGACGCCGCGCGGTTCCAAGATTTCGCCGCCCGGAAGTTCCACCGGCTCGTCGGTACGGTTGATGTAGAAGCGGTGCCGACCGCGGATCGCCAGCTCGACCCGGCCTCGCAGCTCGACCGGCAGCTCACTGACCACACCGGCGGGCCCGAGAAGACTCGGCACGACAGCGGCCAGCCCGCCGGCGCCGAGCCGTGTGGACACGTAGGCAGCCGACCCCTCCCCCACCACCCGGCGCGTGATGGCGGCACGGGACGCCTGCTCACCGGTCTTGTAGCGGGCGATCACTTCCACCTCGGGCGCCACCACGTCGATCCGGTCGGTCCAGATCTCCCCGGTGACGCCGTTGTCGAGGTCGACGCTGTCCCCGTCGAGCAGCGGCGCGAACTCCTCGATCCGGATGCCGAGAAGGTCCCGCAGCGCGCCCGGATAGCCGCCGAGCCAGACGTGGTCGTTCTCATCCACGATCCCGGAGAAGTATGTCGTCACGATATGTCCGCCATTCCCGACATATCGCGTCAATCGCGAGGCCAACGACGCCGGCACCACGTGCAACATCGGCGCGATCAGGACCTTGTACGCCTCGAGATCCCCGCCGGTCGGCACCACGTCCGCGCGGATGCCGTTCTCCAGCAGCGCCGAATACCAGTCGAGCGCCTCCTGCCGGTAGCGCACCCGTTCGGTCGGGTGGGAGTCCTGCTCGGAGGCCCACCAGGACTCCCAGTCGAAGACGATTCCCACTTCTGCGACGGTACGGCCGGAGCCGGCGACCGCCGCCAGTTCCCTCAGACGACGGCCGAGCTCGGCGACCGACCGGAAGACCGCGCTCTCGGTCCCGGCATGGGGCAGCATCGCCGAGTGGTACTTCTCGGCGCCCGCCTTCGACTGCCGCCACTGGAAGAAGCAGACCGCGTCGGCGCCGTACGCCACATGGGTGAGCGAATCACGGGCCATGTCGCCCGGCCGTTTCGGCACGTTGACGGGCTGCCAGTTGACAGCGCTCGTGGAGTGCTCCATGAGGAACCACGGCCGGCCACCGGCGATCATGCCGGTCAGGTTCGCCGAGAACGACAGCTCGTCGCGGGCCTGCGGGTTCGGCAGCACCACGTAGTGGTCGTTCGAGACGAAGTCGACCTCGCTCGCCCAGTCGGCGTAATTCATCGGCTTCATGCCCATCACCATGAAGTTCGTGGTGACCGGCACCTCCGGCGTCAGCTCGCGCAGGATCGCCTTCTCGGCGCGCAGGTGCTCCTTGAGCGCGTCCGAGGAGAAGCGCTTGAAGTCGAGCTGCTGTGTCGGGTTGGGGTGCGAGGCGGCGAGCCGTGGCGGCAGGATCTCCGCGAAGTCGCTGTACTGCTGCGACCAGAAGGCCGTACCCCAAGCGTCGTTGAGCTTCTTGATGTCGCCGTAGCGATCCTGGAGCCAGGCACGGAACGCGACGGCCGCGTCGTCCGAGTAGTCGTAGACGTTGTGGCAGCCCAGCTCGTTGTTGACGTGCCAGGCGACCAGCGCGGGATGACCGGCGTAGCGGGTCGCCAGCGCCCGGACCAGCCGCAGCGCATGCTCACGGAAGATCGGCGAGGTGGGCCGCCAGTGCTGCCGGGCACCGGGCCACACCGTGTTGCCCTCGGCGTTCACCGGAAGGATCGACGGAGAGGAAGTGGTCAGCCACGGTGGCGGCGACGCGGTGGCGGTGGCCAGGTCGACCGAGATCCCGTTGGCGTGCAGCAGGTCCATCGCGTCGTCGAGCCAGGCGAAGTCGAACACGCCGTCGCGCGGCTCGATGCGGGCCCACGAGAAGATGGCGAGCGAGACGATCGTGACGCCGGCTTCCCGCATGGCCCGTACGTCGTCGTCCCAGACCTCGCGCGGCCACTGCTCCGGGTTGTAGTCGGCGCCGAATTCCAGACGCGCCTCCCCGGCGCGGCGCAGCCAGCGCCGGGGAGTGTTTTCAGAAGAGATCATTTAACGGTGAAACCCTGCTCCTGGCCGTACTTGATCGATGCGTCCTGCCAGGACTTCAGCCCGTCCTGGAGGGTGCCCTGGCCGAGGTACGCCTTACCGGCCGTGTCGTTGAAGACGTTGTTGGCGTAGACCTGGAAGGGCAGATACGACCAGCCGGGGACGACCTGCCCGGCGGACGCGGCGAGAACCTCGTTGACCTTCTGACCGCCGAAGTACGGGAACTCCTTGTTCAGGAACTCCGGCGCGTTCAGCTGCTTGGTGGTGGCCGGGAAGGCGCCGTTGTCGACCCGGGTCTGTGCTCCCTCGTCCACGGTGGCGTACTTGAGGAAGGCGTACGCGAGGGTCTTGTTCACGGCCTTCTCCGGGATGGCGATCGAGCTGCCGCCGTTCTCCGACGTGGCTTTGCCGGCGCTGTCCCACTGCGGCATCGGCGCTACCCGCCACTTGCCGTTGCCGGCCTTGACGCCGGACTCCAGGTTGGCGGGCATCCAGGCGCCGATCACCAGGGAGGCGATGGTGCCGTCGGCGAGGCCGGCGTACCAGCCGTCGCTCCAGCCCGGCACCGGGTTGAGCAGCTTGCCGTCGATCAGCTTCTGCCACTGCGCGGTGAACTTCTGGGTGCCGGCGTCGGCGAAGTTCACGCCGACGTTCGTACCGTCGACGGTGTAGGGCTTGCCGCCCGCCTGCCAGATCATGCTGGTGGTGAAGCCGGCGTCACCGCTGTCGCTGGTGATGTAGGCCTTCGGGTTCGCCTTGTGCAGCTTCTCCGCGGCCGCCGCGTACTCCTCCCAGGTCGCCGGCACACCGAGCTGGTACTTGTCGAAGACCTCCTTGTTGTAGAAGAGCGCCATCGGCCCGGAGTCCATCGGCAGGCCGTAGATCGCCTCGCCGGAGTGCACGGAGTTCCAGGTGCCCGGGCTGAACGTGCCGTCCAGCGACGCGGCGCCGAACGTGTTGAGGTCGGTCACCGCCTTGGAGAGGCTGAACTGCGGCAGCGCGTAGAACTCGATCTGCGCCACGTCCGGCACACCCGTACCGGCCTGGATCGCGTTCTGCAGCGCGGTGTACGCGTCGTTGCCCGTACCGGTGTTCTGCAGGTTGACCTTGACCTTGGGGTACTTGGTCTGGAAGTCGGCGACGACCTGCTTGAGGGTCGGTTCCCAGGCCCAGACCGTGATCTGGCCACCGGCCTCCAGCGCGGCCTGCACGTCCGCGTCGGAGATGGTGGTCTCGGCGGCCTTCTCGGTGCCGGGCTCGTCGTCGCCGCCACTGCCACAGCCCGCAGCGAGGAGCGTTATCGACATGGCGGCGCCGAGCAGCGCACGCCGACGGGTGATCTTCATTGGCGTTCCCTTCGGGGTAGGGATCATTGCTTCACGCTTCCCGCGGCGAGACCTGACTGCCAGTAACGCTGGAGCAGCAGGAACGCCACGATCAGCGGGACGATGGTGAGCAGCGAACCGGTGATCACGAGGTTGAAGACGACGTCGCCGCCCGCGGTGGTGGCCTGCTCGCTCCACGAGTAGAGGCCGACGGTGAGCGGGAAGAGGTCGGAGTCGCGCAGCATGATCAGCGGCAGGAAGAAGTTGTTCCAGGTCATCACGGTGTTGAAGAGCAGGACCGTGACGATGCCGGGCGCGAGCAGCGGGAGTGCGAGCGAGAAGAAGCTCTTGAACTCGCCGGCGCCGTCGACCCGGGCCGACTCGAGGATCTCGTCGGGCACCGCCTCACGGGAGTACGTCCACATCAGGTAGAGCCCGAACGGCGAGACCAGCGTCGGGATGATCACGGCCCACGGCGTGTCGGTGAGGCCGAGCTTCGCGAACAGCAGGAACGTCGGCACCGCGAGCGCCGTCGGCGGGACGGCCACACCGCCGAGCACCAGGGCGAAGACCGCGCGCCGACCGGCGAAGTCGAACTTGGCCAGTCCGTACCCGGCGAGTGCTGCCAGGAGGGTTGCGCCACCGGCGCCGACCACGACGTACAGGAAAGTGTTGAAGAACCATCGGCCGAAGACACCGTCCTGATAGGTGAAGGTGTCGGTGATGTTGCGCACCAGCGAGAAGTCGCCGGAAAACCAGAGGCCGAACGAGCCGAACAGGCCCTCCTGGCTCTTCGTGGCGCTGATCGTCAGCCAGATCAGCGGGAGCAGGCTGTAGATCAGCGCGATGCCCATGAGCAGGGTCAGCGTGATGCTCTTCGTACGGGCCGGCTTGGTGGCCTGCTTGAGCACCGCTGGGCGGATCTTCGGAGGAGCGGCGACGGCCATCAGATCGCCCCCTTCAGGCTGCGGCGCTGGAAGAGGTACGCGACGACCATCGTCACCACGCCCATGATCAGCGCGATGGTGGCCGAGTAGTTGACCTGCTGGCCGCCGAACGAGAGCTGGTAGGCGTAGACGTTCGGGGTGAAGTAGGTGGTGATCGAGTTCGGCGCGAGGGTGTCCAGGATCTGCGGCTCGTTGAAGAGCTGGAAGCTGCCGATGATCGAGAAGATGGTCGCGACCACCAGCGGGCCCCGCAGCGCCGGCAGCTTGATCGCCCGGACGATCCGGAACTGGCCGGCCCCGTCGATCGCGGCGGCCTCGTACAGAGCGGCGTCGATCACCTTGAGACCGGAGTACAGGATGATCATGTTGTAGCCGACGAACTCCCAGGTCACGATGTTGCCGATCGAGGTGAGGATCAGGTCCGGCGCGAGCGGATCGGGCAGCGTGATCCCGAACGCGTCGTTGATGTTGCCGACCAGGCCGATCCGGGTGCCGTAGATGAAGCCCCACATCAGGGCGGCCACGACGGCGGGCACCGCGTACGGCAGGAAGATCGAGATCCGGAAGAACGCCGCGCCGTAGAGCCGGCCGCTGTCGATCGCGAGCGCGAACAGCAGCGCCAGGAACAGCATCAGCGGAACCTGGACGACGAGGAAGATCGCGACTCGGGTCAGCGCCTCCCAGAACTGGGGATCGCTGAACGCCTTGGTGTAGTTCTCCAGTCCCACGAAGGCAGTGCCGCCGACCAGCCGGTTGCGAAAGAGGCTGAGGTACGCCGAGTAGCCGATCGGGGCCAGGAAGACCAGGGCGAATACTGCGAGGAACGGACCGGTGAACTGCCATCCGATCCAGGAACGCCGGGTCAACACTGCCCTCCTTCCAAGGATGTTTACGTTAACAATTTCGGGCTGATGTCAGGATGTTTACGTAAACGGGTTGGGCCGTATAGTGGCACGCGTCACCAGAGCGGTCAAGGAGTCACCATCGAAACCCAGCGGCTGCGCGCCGGATCCGACGTCCCCGGCGGGCGTCGCAAGCAACGCGTCTCGATGGCCGACGTCGCGCGCCTGGCCGGCGTCTCGTCCCAGACCGTCTCCCGGGTGGCGAACGGGCAGGCCGGCGTCGTCGAATCCACCCGTGAACAGGTCCTCGCCGCGATGCGCGAGCTCGGCTACCGGCCGAACAGCGCCGCCCGCTCGCTGCGCTACGGGCGCTTCAACACCCTCGGTGTGATCCTGTTCGGGCTCGCCTCCACCGGCAACAGCCGGACCGTCGAGGCGATCGCCACCCACGCCGCCGCCGAGGGGTACGCGATCACGCTCATCCCGGTCGGCGTGCCCACCCAGGACAACGTGCTGGGAGCGTTCACACGGATGGGCGAGCTGGCGGTCGACGGCGTCATCCTGATCATCGAGGTGCACCTGCTCGACACCACCGCCGTCCATCTGCCGCCCGGCGTGCACGTCGTCGTGGTCGACTCGGACGCCGGCGACCGCTACCCCGTGGTCGACACCGACCAGGCCGACGGGACCCGTCAGGCCGTCCGCCACCTGCTCGAACTCGGCCACCGCACGGTCCACCACGTCGCCGGGCCGGCCGAGTCGTTCGCCGCCGAGCGCCGCGCCGGCGCCTGGCGCCGGGTCCTCGACGACGCCGGCCGACCGGCGCCGGCCGTCGAGCGCGGCGACTGGTCGGCCGACTCCGGATATGAGGCGGGCCTGCGGCTCGCCGCCGACCCGTCCTGCACCGCGGTCTTCGCCGCGAACGACCAGATGGCCCTCGGCGTGCTCCGGGCGCTGCACGAGTCCGGCCGGCGGGTGCCCGAGGACGTCAGCGTCGTGGGCTTCGACGACATCGCCGACGCGTCCGCCTACCTGCCGCCGCTGACCACCGTGCACCAGGACTTCGCCGAGGTGGGGCGCCGGTGCGTACGCCTGCTGCTCGACCAGATCCACGACGAGCCCACCACGCCCGGCACCGACCTCGTCCCCACCACCCTGACGATCCGCCGGAGCACCGCCCCGCCGCCCGCTTGACCCGCGGAGGCACGCTGGGAGGCCGGGTCCGCTTCGCAGTAGAGGGTGATCACATGGCTCCCAGAACTGACAGCACCGAGATCCTCGCCAAGGCCCGGGAGGGTCTCGACGCGGCGATGGCGAGCCGGGTCTTCGGCACGCCCATCGAGTCCGACGGCGTCATCGTCGTGCCGGTGGCGGTGGTGTCCGGCGGCGGAGGCGCCGGGTCGGGCAGCGGGCTGATGCCGCGCAAGAACGAGGAGGACGAGGCCGGCGGCCGGCCCGAGGGTGAGGGCTCGGGCGGCGGGTTCGGGTTCTCCGCACGACCGGCCGGCGTCTACGTCATCAAGGACGGCTGCGTCACCTGGCGCCCGGCCGTCAACGTGAACGCCATCGTCGCCGGCGGCCAGCTCGTCCTCCTCGCCGCGTTCCTGGTGGCCCGTTCCATCCTCCGCGGCCGCCGCTGACCCTCCCGCAAGAAATTTCTTCGCCGACGAGTGCACGGAACCGTGCCGTCGCGCGTCTGTATAGGTGTGACCTTCGAGCAATTCGCGGTGGCGCGCCTTCCGAGCCTGCTGCGTTACGCGGTGGTGCTGACCGGCGACCGCGACCTGGCGCAGGACGTCGTGCAGGAGGTGCTGGCCCGCGCCCAGGTCAAGTGGCGGCGGATCAGCGGCTCCGACTCGCCGGACGCCTACGTGCGCCGGATGGTCCTCAACGAATACCTCTCGTGGCGGCGCAGCTGGGCCTTCCGCAACGTGCACGCCGCCGGCGAGCGTCTCACCGAGATCGATGACGCCCGCGGCGGCGTGCACGATCACGCGCAGACCGTCGTCGACTCCGACGCGCTGTGGCACCGGCTGGCCACGCTCGGGCGCAAGCAGCGGGCCGTCCTGGTGCTGCGCTACTACGAGGAGCTCGACGACGAGGCCATCGGCGATCTGCTGAACTGCACGCCCGCGACGGTGCGCAGCCAGGCGTCGAAAGCACTTCGCACCCTCCGGCTCGAGGAGCGGGAGCAGAATCAACGAATCCACGCCGAGGAGTGGTCGTGACCCAGCACGCTGACCGGCTGCGCGAAGCCTTCCAGACCCATGAGAACGAGACGCCCGATCCCGCGCTGGTCTACGCCCGCGTCGAAGAGCTGGCCCGCAGGCGCCGGTGGCGGCGGCGTGGCGCGCAGGCAGCCGGCGGCGCGGTGCTCAGCGCCGGTCTGATCGCCGGGGTGGCGAACCTGCCGGCCATCCTGCCGGCCGGGCCGCAGGCCGTTCCGGTCGCCGGGCTCCCCGCCGGCGCCCCTGCCACGCCGTCGCCCGACCCGTCTGCCGCGGAGAAGGAGCTGCTGGCGCGGTACGACGCCTACTTCGACGCCGGCTACGGCTACAACGAGGCCGTCGCGCTGGCGAAACTCTGGCAGATGAGCCCGGAGAACATCGGCGCGGTGAAGGCCGAGGCCGGCCGCCGGCTGCTGCTCGGCGAGACGCTGCCGGTCGCGCCCGACCCGGCCGCCTCCGAGGAAGTGCCGGACGAGCGGCCGACGCCCAGCACCGAGGAGGAGAAGCAGCTCAGCGCGTACTTCTCGGCGGGCTACGACTGGGAGGACGCCGAGGAGCTGGCGAAACTCTGGAAGCTCGACGACCCGTTCGACGCCAAGGTCGAGGGTGGCAAGCGCCTGCTCGACGGCGCCGAGACGCTGCCGGGCGTGAAGCCGGACCAGAAGAAGATCGAGGAGTACGAACAGGGCGAGCAGGTCGGGGCGTTCTTCGACGCGGGTTACGACATCGACGACGCGGTGAAGCTCGCCAAGCTGTGGAAACTCGACGACGCGTGGGCCGCGAAGATCGCCGGCGGCAAGAAGCTGATGGCCGGCGAGACGCTGCCGTTCCAGCCGTGACCTCTGATCAAGCCGTGTCTTCTGAACCGGCTGGGACGGACGAGCGGCTGCGCCGGCGCATCGGCTTCGAGATCGAGTTGATGGCGCCTCCGGGTGTCAGCCGGCGCACGCTCGCCCTCGACCTCGCCGGGCGCTGCCGGGGCAGTGTGCGGCCGGTCTGGCATCACGACAGCGAGCCGTCGCTGGTCCCGGGTCTGGGCCGGTTCCTGCATTTGACGCCGGGCTTCGAAGTGCGCCGGGGTGACGGCACGCTGCTCTGCACCCTGGTCGACGACGTGACGCTGCTCGCCGGGCTGGATCCGCAGGCGCCCGCCATCCCCGGCTGGTTCCGGATCCTCACCGACGACGGCCGGCTGCTGCGCCTGCTGGCCGCCCAGTGCGACCCGGCCTCCCGGCTGCCGGTCGCGCTCGAACCGGCGGCGAAACTGTGGGGCACCGAGGTCCGGCAGCACGGGCCGTTCTTCCGGCTCGACGATCCGGCCGGCGCCACCGTCGCGCTGGCGGCGCCGGTGTCCGGTGAGCGGGAACGCCCCTGCGAGGTGATCACTCCGCCACTCGCCACGGGGCACCGGGAGGCGCTCGCCGAGTTGCTCGGTCCGGCCCGGGAGCTGGGGTTCACGGTCCCGCAGGAGGCGGCCGTCCATCTGCACGTGGACGGCGGGCCGTTCCGCGACGCGGCGGCTCTGTCGAATCTGATCCGTCTGTTCGCCCACTGGCGCGAGCCGCTGCGCCGGACCTTGGCGACGAATCCGCATTGCCGCCGGCTGGCGCCCCTCCCTCAGCCACTGATCGACGCGGTGGAAGGAGATCCGTCACGCGCCGAGCTTCAACGAGCGGCGAAGATCGGAGATCTCACGAAATTCTTCGATGTCAACCTCACTCAGGTGATCGCCGACGAACCGCCGATCCGCGACACCGTCGAGATCCGCATCCTGCCCGGGATGATCGACGAAGGCCGGATCGTCGACCGGGCGGCGCTGGTCGAGCTGCTCCTGGAGCGCTGTCTCGATCCAGCACCGCTGCCGATCGGCGAGGACCTGCTGGAGCTCGCGGCCGAGGCCCTGGAGCAGCGTCAGTAGACGTAGGGCCAGTTCGACGAGTCCCAGCCGAGCAGGTTGATGCCGAGCTTGGCGTCCCCGTTCGCCTGGTAGTAGTGGTACGCCAGCACGGTCTGCGACCCGTCCTGGAAGACGGCCGGGTGCCCGGGGCCGTAGACCGCGTCGTGCGACGCCAGGATCTCGCTGCCACCACCCGCCGTCATCGCCGTGCCGGACTTGTCGGCGTACGGCCCGGTGATGCTCTTCGACCGCCCGACCATGATCCGGTACGTGCTGGACGCGCCCTTGCAGCAGAAGTCGAACGCGACGAAGAGGTAGAAGTAGCCGTTGCGCTCGACGATGACCGGCGCCTCGACCGACTTGCTGTTCACGAACCGCTCGGCGATCGAGTACATCGTGCTGTCGGCCCGCTTGCCGGTCGCCGCGCTGAGCTTCACCAGCTTGATGCCGCTCCAGAACGAGCCGAAGCTCAGCCACCACTCACCGGACGACGTGATGACGAGATTCGGGTCGATGGCGTTGTAGCCGCTGGTCGCCGTCGACTCGACGACCTTGCCGTAGTTGGTCCAGCTGCCGGCCGCGCCGGTCGTGCTGGCGGCCAGGAAGATCGCCGACTTGCTGGAGCCGAACGTGGAGGCGGAGTAGTACATCAGGTACTTGCCGCCCGCGTACGTGATGTCCGGCGCCCACAGGTTCTTGTCCGAGGCGGTGTAGGAGTCGGCCCACGGCGTGCCGTTGGGGAAGGCCTTCCCGGCGTCGGCGAAGGCGGTCCGGTCCGCCGAGGTCTTCAGGCCGATGCCGGGCGAGGTGTACGCGAGCAGGTACCCGCCGGTCGGCTTCTTGATCATCGTGGGGTCGTGGGCGAACGTCGAGCCGGTGACGACTCCGGGGTTGGGGTAGGTGGCGGCGTCGGCCGTCGTCAGGCCGTAGAGGCTGGCCGCCGCGGCCACGATCGCGGTCACGGCGGTCAGCAGCACCTTGCGCGCTCTCATGGGGGATTCACCTTTCGATGGGGATGCCCCTATGTGTATTGCAGCGCTGAAAAGGTTGCCTACCGCTCCTGCGCCAACTGAAGAAGCCAGTCGCGACTCGCGGTGGCGATCCGGGCCGGCACACCGAGATCGCCGAGCAGGCCGGCGGCGGCCGCCATCTCCTCGCGGCGGCGCACGGCGTGCTTGCGGGAGCCGTCGACCAGCCGGTCCAGGGTGGCGGCGTCGGCGCGGATCAGCTCGGCGGCGATGGTGCCGCGCAGCCACTCCTCCAGCCCGGCCGCCTTCGCCGCCTCGAGGGCCTCGACCACCGCGGCGGCCATCCCCTTGTAGAAGACGCTGCGCAGCAGCTTACGGGTGGCGGCCGTCCCGACCGGGCCGTCCAGGACGGTGACGTCCGCGCCGAAACCCTCCAGGATCGACGCCAGCGAGCGGGCGGCCGGGCCGCTCATCGTCATCGGGGTGCGCAGGCCACGGCCGGGGACCGGGCTCATCAGCGCGACGTCGACGGTTCTCGGGAAGAGGGCGGCGAGGTCCTCCTTGAGCGCCGGGGTGGCGGTGTTGAGATCCGCCCAGATCGCGTCCGGCTTCAGGGCCGGCAGCGAGGCCCGCAGCGCTTCGGCGGCGTCGGCGGCGCTGTTGACGCTGAGCACCACATCGGCGCCCGCGCACGCCTCGGCGTCACCGCCGAACTCACCGGCGATCCGGGGGTCGAAACCGCGGACGGTCGCGCCCGCGGCGATCAGATCCGCGGCGATCAGGCTGCCGGCCTCACCCAGGCCGAGCACGGCGACGACGGTCATGGAGCCTCCAGGAAGAGGGATTGTCAACAATTGTTTCGCTGCCCTGCCCAGCCTACGCTGTCGACTGTTGACAATCTTGTCGAGAATTCCGATGGGACTCCGTGATGACCGCATCCACCCTGGTACTCACCGCGCACCCCGGTGACTTCGTCTGGCGGGCCGGCGGCGCGATCGCCCTCGCCGCCTCCCGGGGGCAGCGGGTGGTGATCGGCTGCATGAGCTTCGGCGAGCGGGGCGAGTCGGCCGCGCTGTGGCGCAAGGGTTACTCGCTCGATCAGGTCAAGACGCACCGGCGGGACGAGGCCGAGCGGGCCGCCGGGGTGCTCGGCGCGGAGATCCGGTTCTTCGACGCTGACGACTACCCGCTGGTGGAGACCCCGGCGCTGCTGCAGGGCCTGATCGACCTCTACCGGGAGGTGCAGCCGGCAGTGGTGCTGACCCATGCGGCGGCCGATCCGTACAACGGCGACCACGCCTTCGCGCACGCCATCGCGCTCAAGGCGAGGATCCTGGCGCAGGCGCCCGGTGTCGACGGGCCCGGCGAGGTGATCGGCGCTCCCCCGGTCTTCTGCTTCGAGCCGCACCAGCCCGAGCAGTGCGGATTCCTCCCGGACGTGCTGCTCGACATCACCGCCGTGTGGGACCGCAAGCGGGAGGCCATGCGGATCCTGGCGGCGCAGAAGCACCTGCACGCGTACTACACCGAGCTGGGCAGCCGCCGTGGTCTTCAGGCGGCGCGCAACTCCGGCCCGAACCTCGGGCTGCCGAACGAGACGATCGCGGAGGCGTACATGCGGATCTACCCCCAGGTCACCCAGGAGCTGTCATGAGCCGACACGTCATCATCCGCAGCCAGAGGCGGATCAGTGAGGACATCTCAACCGGTCTGGCCGAAGCCGGCTCGTCGACGGTGCACGAAGCGGACGGCCGGCGCGGGTCCCTGGGTCCCGCGCTCACGCCGATCCTCGCCGGGAAGGCGATCGCCGGTTCGGCGGTCACCGTCTCCTGCCACCCCGGCGACAACCTGATGATCCACGCGGCGGTCGAGCAGGTCCGGCCCGGCGACATCGTGGTGGTCACGACGACCTCGCCGTCCACCGACGGGATGTTCGGCGACCTGCTCGCCACGTCGCTGCGGGCCCGGGGTGCGATCGGCGTGATCCTGGACGCCGGCGTGCGTGACGTCGCCGGGCTGCGGGAGATGGGTTTCCCGGTCTGGGCACGGGCGGTCAGCACGCAGGGGACGGTCAAGGCCAGTCCGGGCTCGGTGAACGTGCCGATCGTGGTGGGCGGCCAGGTGATCCACCCGGGGGACGCGGTGGTGGCCGACGACGACGGGGTGGTGGTGGTTCCGCACGGACGGGCCGCCGCGGTCCTGGAGGCCGCTCGCCGGCGCACCGCGACCGAGGAGTCCAAACGGGAGCGGCTCGCCGCCGGGGAGCTGGGCCTGGACATGTACGACCTGCGGCCGCTGCTGGCGAGGCTCGGCGTCGAGTACGTGGACGAGTCATGAGCATCCCGGTGATGGTGATGCGCGGCGGCACGTCCAAAGGGGCCTACTTCCTCGAGTCGGATCTGCCCGAGGAGTACGACGACCTCCTCCTGCGGATCATGGGCTCGCCGGACCCGCGTCAGATCGACGGCATCGGCGGCGGGCATCCGCTGACCAGCAAGGTCGCCGTGGTCAGCCGGTCCGCGGACCCGGAGGCCGACGTCGACTACCTCTTCCTCCAGGTGCAGGTCGACCAGCCCCGGGTCAGCGCCGAGCAGCCGTGCGGCAACATCCTGGCCGGGGTGGGCCCGTTCGCCGTGGAGCGCGGTCTGGTGCCGATTCCCCACGATCACGACATCGCGCCTGTACGGGTGAGAATGGTCAACACCGGTGCCCTCGCGACCGTCCACGTGCCGGTCCGCCACGGCCGCCCGGTCTACGCCGGCGAGACCGCGATCAGCGGAGTCCCGGGAACCGCCGCCCGGCTGCTCGTGGAGTTCCGGGACACGGCCGGCTCGGTCGCGGGCGCACTGCTGCCGACCGGCAACGTGATCGACGACCTGGGCGGGGTCCCGGCCACGCTGATCGACAACGGCATGCCGGTCGTGGTGATGAAGGCGCGGGATCTCGGCGTCACCGGTTACGAGACCCCGGCTCAACTGGAGGCCGACGGGCGGCTGCGACGCCGGATCGAGGAACTGCGGCTGACCGCCGGGAAGATGATGGGACTCGGTGAGGTCGGTGCTTCCACCGTACCGAAAATGGGGTTGATCTCTCCGCCTGTGCACGGTGGGACCGTGAGCACCCGGATGTTCATCCCGCATCGGGTGCACACGCAGATCGGCGTGCTGGCCGCGATCACGGTGGGTACGGCCCTCACACTCACCGGCAGTGATGTCGGCCCGGACATCCGCATCGAGCACCCGACCGGCTTCACCGACGTCGTGATCGACAGCGATGCCGGCACGTCGGCCGTCGTCAGCACCGCGCGCCTGCTGCTGGACGGGCGCGTCCATCCGTATAAGGAGCCCATCCCCCATGACTGAGCGAATCCGCGACGTCGCGCACGTCTCCGCGGTCGAGCTGCTCACCCCCGTCCTCGACGACACCGTCCGGTTCTTCACCGACCAGATGGCGATGGAGGTGGTCGAACGGCATGGTGACAGCGCGTACCTGCATGCGTGGGACGACTACGAACAGTTCACCGTGAAGGTCACCGGCGGCAGCACCTCGGGGATCGGCCGGACGTGGCTGCGCGCGAGCAGTCCCGAGGCCCTCGATCGGCGGGTGCGTGCCGTCCAGGAGGCCGGGCTCGGCGAGGGGTGGAGCTCGGGCGAACCCGGGTACGGCCCGGTCTTCCACTTCACCGACCCGGACGGCCACCCGTTCGGCGTCTACTACGAGACCCGGCGCTATGTCCCGTCGGACGCCACCCGGCCGTCACTGAAGAACCAGGCGGCGCGCTTCCCGGGGCGCGGGACCAACGTGCGGCGGCTCGACCACGTCAACTTCCTGGCCGCCGACGTGGTGTCCTCCGAGGCCTTCGTCGCGTCAGCGCTCACCGGGCGTGCTTCCGAGCAGATCGTGCTCGACAACGGAACGAAAGCAGCCATCTGGCTCACTTTCTCCGATAAATCGTACGATGTCGTCTACACCCGGGACTGGACCGGTTCCACCGGCCGGCTCCACCACGTCGCGTTCGCGACCGACACCCGCGAGGACATCCTGCGCGCCGCCGACGTGTTCCTCGAAGCCGGCGTGCACATCGAGACCGGGCCGCACAAGCACGCCATCCAGCAGACGTTCTTCCTCTACGTCTGGGAGCCGGGCGGCAACCGCATCGAGCTCTGCAACGCCGGCGCGCGGCTGCTGCTCGCCCCGGACCACGAGGTGATCACGTGGACCGAGGCGGAGCGGGCGAAGGGCCAGGCGTGGGGGCTCAAGACCATCGAGTCCTTCCACACGCACGGCACGCCACCCGTCAGATGAGGCCGGGCTCCTCCAGGGAACGCAGCACCTCGACGACGCTGGCGATGTGATCGCGCATCGCCGACTCGGCGGCCTCCGGGTCACGATCCCGGATCGCCGTGATGATCCGCTCGTGCTGCGGCAGCGACACGAGCGGCCGGCCCGGCAGCAGGGAGAGCATGAACTGGTGCCGGGCCAGCTGTGCCCGGAGCGTGTCGATCAGCCGGTCCGCCGTGGCGTGGCCGGCGATCCGGCGGACCAGCGCGTGCAGCCGCGCGTTGAGGTCGCTGTAGCGGCGGAACTCCCCGGACTCCACGGCACGCCGCATGAGCAGCCCGATCTCGTCGAGCTCGCTGGCCTCCTCATCGGTGACCCGCTCCGCGGCCTGGGCTGCCACCAGACCTTCGAGCACCATCCGTACCTGGGTGATCTCGATGGTCTCGGCCAGGCTGATCTTCCGGACCTGGGCGCCCCGGTTCCGCTGGATCTCGACGAGCCCTTCGCCGGACAGGTCCTGCAGCGCCAGCCGGATGTTGAACCGGCTCGCCCCGAACCGCTCGATCAGCTGAGCCTCGACGAGCCGTTCGCCGGGCATGTACTCCCCCGCGAGAATCGCCTTCCGCAGCTCGTCACGGGCGGTCGCCTTGTCCTTCCCGTCCTCGGTCCGGCGAGGTCGTCGCACCCCGGTGAGATTCTTCTCCGCAGACATCCATTTCCCGTCGCAAGTGTGCCGACCCGCAAATCCGGTGCCGGTACGATACCGCGCCCGGCGAGCCCGAACCCGGCGCTCAGGCCGGTCACACATTATCGACGACCTCGTCCGCCAGATCGTCTACGACAGGAACTCCAGCAGTGCTTTGACGAAAGCCGGCTCCCGCACCGCGCCCAGGTGGTCCCCGTCGATGACCGCCAGCTGCGCGCCCGGGATCGCCTCGGCCAGGACCTCGGGGCGGCCGGCCAGCACGTCGTCCCGGCCGGCGAGCACCAGCGCCGGCACCCCGATGGTGTCGAGCGGGATCGGGTCGGCGTGCATCCGGGCGGCCTGTGCCGCGAGGGCGGCCCGGTCACCGCCGACCGCGTCGATGAAGGCACGGAAACCGGCGGCCGCGGGGTTGCCGATCGTGGCGGGGTCGTCGGCGGCGAGCGCCTCCCGCAGCGGGTCCGGGCCGATCACCCGGGTGTCCACGCCGCCGAGCTCGACGACGGCCGAACCCACGCCGCCCACCACCAGCCGCCGGATCCGCGTCTCCCGGGTCGCGGTGATCAGCGAGACGATCGCGCCCATCGAGTAACCGACCAGGTCGACCGCCGGCTCCCCGATCAGATCCAGGAGCTGGATGAGATCGTCGGACATCCGTACCTCGCCGTAGAACGACGGGTCGTGCGGCTTCCCGGACCGGCCGTGGCCCCGGGCGTCGATCGCCACCACGCGACGGCCGGCAGCGGTCAGGGCGTCGACCACGCCGGGCAGGACCCAGTTGGTGAGACCGTTCGCGATGAATCCATGGTGGAGCACGACCGGCGGCTGTGACGAACTCCCCTCCCAGGTCTGGTAGTAGATCTCGACACCGTCACCGGCCTGGAAGCTGGGCATATCCGGTCCGTTCGCTCGTGGGTGGACGTCCGCCGAGCCTAGGTCGATCTGCCATGATCAGGCATCGGTGAGATCGCCAGCATCCGCGAGGTGCAGCCGGCGCGGCGTGATCGCGATACATTGCGAGTGAGCGTCCCATTACTCCATAGGGGGAACTACCCGCTGTGACCCCCACACAGTTGCGCGCCTATTCCGCCGTGGTCCGCCTCGGCTCCGTCAAGCTGGCCGCCGCTCAGCTGGAGGTCTCCGAGTCCGCGGTGTCGCTGCACATCGGCCAGCTGCGCAAGGAGCTCGGCGATCCGCTCTTCTCCCGGGCGGCCGGCGGGCTCAGCTTCACCCCGGGTGGTCTGCGACTCGCGAGCCGGGCCACCGAGATGCTCGGCCTGCAGGACATCACGGTCCTCGAGGTGAGCGCCGCCGGTCAGGGCCGGCGGCTGCTCCGGGCCGGCGCGTCGAGCCTGTTCGCCGAGCACGCGGCGCCCGGCCTGATCGAGCTCTTCGCGAACCGGGCCGCCGACCTCGACCTCGAACTCAGCGTGCGCAACCCGGGCTCGTTCGTGGAGGCGCTGCTCGAACGCACGATCGACATCGCGATCGGCCCGCCGCCGCTCCTGCCGGACCCGGCCGTGGTGTGCCGGCCGGTGATGTACTACAAGATCGTCACGGTGGCCTCCCCCGACCATCCGCTCGCCGGAACCCAGCCCACGCTGCGTCAGCTCCGGGAGCAGACCTGGCTGCTGGGCCCGTCAGCGGTGGCCGACAGCGGTGCGATCCGCACGCTGGTGCGCCGGCTCGGTGTGCCGGACGACCGCCAGCAGATCTTCCAGAGCCACGCGGCGGCCGTCGATGAGGCGAAACGCGGCAGGGGTGTGGCGGCGGCGCTGGCGTTCACCGTCGCCCCCGAGATCCGCAAGGGTCACCTGGTCAGCTTCTGCGGCTCGCACGCGACGATCGAGGAGGTGTGGCACTCGATCACCCTGGCCGAGCCGGCCACCCCGTCGGCCGCCGGCGAGCTGGCCCGCTTCGCCTCCACGCCGCGGGCGATCCAGGCGATGATGCGCGGCACCGGGATCAACAAGTCCCGGTTCCGGCCGTCCGTGCACGTCACGCTCTGGAGCTGATCGCCTCGACGCAGGCGGAGATGTCGGCGAAGGTCGCGGCGGGCATCAGCCGATCGCAGTAGGGCAGCGCGGCGGCCATCGCCGCCACCCCGGGGGTCCAGCCAGGCGTTCCGGCGCGAGGATTGAGCCAGATGATCCGGTACGCCCTCCGTCGCAGCCGGGCCATGACCGCCGCCATCCTCTCGGGCGGGTCGCCGTCCCATCCGTCCGACGCGATGATCACCACGCCTCCTCGCAGGGCGTTGCCGTGGTGCGAGTCGAGGACGGCCTTCAGGTTCGAGGCGATCCGGGTGCCACCGAACCGGTCGGTCACCGCCGCGCTCGCCTGATCGACGGCCTCCTCCGGGGACGCGTGCCGCAGCACCGGGGTGAGCCGGGTCAGCGTCGTCGCGAACGCGAACACCTCGGCATCGGTGACCAGCGCGAACGCCCGCATCATGGTCAGGTACGCGGTGGTCTGCGCCCGCATCGACTCGCTGACGTCGCAGAGCAGCACCACCCGCCGCGGCTCCCGGATCGGCTTCTGCCGGACCACGGTGATCGCCTCCCAGCCGGTACGCCGGGCCCGCGCGATCGTCGGCCGCAACGCCACCCGCCGCCCTGCCGGGTCGGTGGCGTGCCTGCGGGTACGCCGTTGCGGCCACCGCAGCAGCGCCGCCTGCAGACCCGCACCGAGCGCCCGGATCTCCGTCTCGTCGAGTTCCTCGAACGGCCGGCCGGCAAGCGCCGCGAGCGCGCTGGGACGCAACTCCGGCACCCGCAGCCCGGAATCCTCGTCGTCCTCGGCGGCGGCGACCGCCGGCGGCAGCGTGGCCCACGGCAGCCCTCCGCCGGCAGTGGTCCCGTCCCCGCCGGCGGGGACCTTCACATGTACGCCGTCGTCCCGCCGCCCGGGCGGCAGCGCCGAACGGCTCAGCGGCAGCGGCGCCGTGTCGTCGAAGACCGCCGCGAACACCTCGTCGAACACGGCGAGATCGGCCTGGCTGCGAACCAGCGTGATGCGCGCCGTCCAGTACAGCGCGTGCCGGCCCACCGGCGGGCTGACCCGCAGCGCCCGGACCAGGTCGTCGGTCTCGGTGATCCCGCACCGGAGCCCGGCACGGCGCAACCGGGCCACCAACGCCACAGCGAACGCGGCCCGGTCGATGCCCCGCAGCAGCACCGGGGCGGAATCAGCAGGAGCCACCGGGTCAGGGCCGGACGACGGCCCAGACGACCACGGCGGCGACGACGGCCACACCGATCGCCACCGGGATGGCCCGCTTGTAGATCGAACCGCCCGCGACCTCCAGCAGGTCCAGCGCCTCCGGCTCCGCCGACTCGATCTTCCGCTCACCGCTGCCGGCGGCCGGCACCGTCGTCGAAGCGCCGGCCGGGGCCTCGGTACGGGCCTCGGCCGCTGCCGGGGCGTCAGCCGCCTTGATCAGCTCGGCGTCCGGAACGTTGAGCGGGGCGATCGGGTCGGGGGTGCCCTCGGCCACCTCGGTGCGGCCGGCAGCGGGCTCGACGGTTCCCGCGGAGGGGTCCGGCGCCACTGCGGGCGACATTACGGAAATGTCGCCCGCGCCGTCCGGAGTGCCTGGCGCAACCGAACCCAGAGCGACGGCCGTCGCCGGAGCAGTCTCCACAGCAGCGGCGCTGACGCCACCCTCAGCCGCCCCCACGCCGCTAGCCGTCCCCGCGCCGCTAGCCGTCCCCGCGCCGCTAGCCGTCCCCGCGCCGCTCGCAGTACCCGCGATCTTGGAAGATGACGCGCCCTCAGCCGCCCCTGCGCCGCTCGCCGCCTGCCCGCCGTCCCCCACCCCCGCGATCGTGGAAGATGACGCGTCGTCCTCGGCCAGCTTCTTCTCCAGGTTCGCGACGAACTGGGCCAGGAGCTTGCCGGACACCTCCTTGATCATGCCGCTGCCGAACTGGGCCAGCTTCCCGCTGATCTTCAGGTCGGTCTCGACGTTGACCTGGGTGCTGTCGTCGCCGGACGGGGTGAGCCACGCCGTCACCACTGCCGCGGCGTTGCCGGCCGAGCGGGCGTCGCGACCCTTGGCGTCGATGACGGCCCGGTAGGACTCGTCGTCCTTCGCGGTGAACTGCGCCGTACCGGTGAAGTCGGAGATCACCGGGCCGACCTTCACCTTCACGCGGCCCTTGTAGACCTCGCCCTCCACCCCGGTGAGCTGGGCGCCGGGCATGCACGGCGCGATGCCCTCCAGGTCGGTCAGCACCCGCCAGGCGCGGTCGATCGGGGTGTGTACGACGAACTCGTTAGTGATCTTCATGAGCGGGTCTCCTGGTGGACGGCCCCGGCGACCAGATCACGGTCGTCGGGGGTCTTGGCGATGGTGCCGATGGTGCGCAGGACGTTCGCGTCGGCGAGCTCGGTGACCCCGAGCGCGGCCAGGGCGGACACCCAGTCGATCGTTTCGGCGAGGCCGGGCGCCTTGTCCAGGTCGAGCCGGCGGACCCGGCCGATGAACTCGGTGGCGTCGCGGATCAGCGGCGCGGAGGCGCCCGGCACCGCGCGGCGCACGATGGCCGCGGCCCGGTCCGCGGCCGGGAACTCGATCCAGTGGTAGAGGCAGCGCCGGCGCAGCGCGTCGTGCAGGTCGCGGCTGCGGTTGGAGGTGAGCACCACGATCGGCGGCCGGGTCGCGGCGAACGTGCCGAGCTCCGGGATGGTGATCGCGGCCTCGCCGAGGAACTCGAAGAGCAGCGCCTCGAACTCGTCGTCGGCCCGGTCGATCTCGTCGATCAGCAACACCGGCGGGGTCGGGCCGGCGTGCCGCACCGCGCGGAGGATCGGCCGTTCCTGCAAGAACGCGGCGGTGAACAGGTCGGCGTCGCTGATGGTGGAACCCTGCGCCTCCGCCAGCCGGATGTGCAGCAGCTGACGCTGGTAGTTCCACTCGTAGAGCGCCTCGCCGGCGGTCAGGCCCTCGTAGCACTGCAACCGGATGAACGGTGTGTCGAGTGCCTGCGCGAGGGCCTTCGCGGCAGCGGTCTTGCCGACGCCCGGCTCGCCTTCGAGCAGCAGCGGCTTGCCGAGCCGCAGGGCCAGGAAGACCGCCATGGCCAGCCCGTCGTCGACCAGGTAGTCGACGGCGTCGAGGCGCTGGACGACGTCGTCAGGATTGTTCACAGGACCTCAGCAGCCGCTCGTAGTCTTCCCGGGTGTCCACGTCGATCGGCACCGTACCGGCGGCGTCCACTTCGGTCACCGGGTACCTGCCCGAGTGCAGCAGCTTCCACACCGCCTTGTCGCCGTGCAGGCCGGTCAGCTCGCCGAAGACCTCGCGCCGGAACAGGAACGGGTGTCCCAGCCCGTCGGTGTAGCGGCAGATGCCGAGGGGGGTCGGGACAAGAGCGAGACGGCGTACGTCGGGCGCGCGCACGCCGGGCTGATCGCCGAGGAGGAGCACGAGCCGGTCGGCGTCGCCGAGGAACGGGACGGCCGCGCTCACCGACGACCCGCAGCCGGTGGAGAAATCCGGGTTCTCGATCACCCGTACATCCGCAAGATCCACCTGGGCCCGGACGGCCTCGGCGGAACCGCCCAGGGTGACCAGAAGGTCGTCGAAGCCGCAGGCCCGGGCCATGTCGAGGGTGGCGTCGAGCAGGGTCCGGCCGCGGAACGGCAGCAGTTGCTTCGGCTCACCGAGCCGCCGCGAGCCACCGGCGGCCAGCACCAGCCCGGTCACCGTCATCGGTGCGAGGCCAGGAACTTCTTGAGGCAGCCGGGGCAGCAGAACCAGTAGTCTTCACCGTCGACGACGCCGTGCGGCGTGTTCTCACCGATCACCACGGTCATCCCGCAGATGGGGTCGATCGCGGTGGCGGCCGGGGTGGCAGGCCCGACGGGCAGCGTCGGACCTGCCACGATCTCGGGCTGGGCTTTCTCCGGCTGGGCTTCCCGAGGCTGGGCTTCCCGAGGCTGGGCCTGGGCGAGAGCGGCTGCCTCGGCGTGCGGCGCGGCCTTCGACGCCGCCGGGATCGAGCGCGGGGCGAGACCGCCGAGACGTATCTCCCGGACGATCTCCGCGCAGACCGCCAGCGCGATCTCCTTGGGCGTACGGGCACCGATGTCGAGCCCGGCGTGCGGGCGGATCCGCTCCCGCTCGTCCTCGCTCAGCTCCATGGCGTCGAGCACCACGGCCGCCCGCTTGTGGCTGGCGACCAGCGCGATCAGGCCGACACCGGCGTCCAGCGCACCGCGGATGGCGCGTTCCTCGTCGCGGCCGAGTCCGGCCACGACAGCCGCGGTAGCGCCAGCATAGGTGCCGGCGGGGGCTGATTCGAAGTCCAGGAACGCCGCCAGTTCGGCCACGGCCGTACCGATGGGGGTGTTCCCGGCCACCGCGACCAGCGGTTTCGGCAGAACCGGGCGCAGAAATATCTCGATGGCCCCGCCGGAGTGGCAGGGATTGACGACGACGAGCGCGCCGGGCGTCTCCGGGAAACCGGCCGCGTCCTCGGGCAGGACCCGCAACAGCATCGAGTTGCCGTCGCGCAGGGTGTCCAGCGCGGCGGCCCGCACCGACGTCTCGGCGCAGACCCCGCCGACGAATCCCTCGATGGACCCGTCGGCCAGGATCACCGCGTCGTCGCCGGCCCGGGCCGAGGTCGGCTCCTGTGCCCGGACCACTGTGGCGTGGACGAACGGCCTGCGGGCGTTCGTCAGCTGGCGTGCACGCTCGGCGGTGCTCGTCGTCGTCATGACGTGAAACCTTCCTAGATCGGCGGGGTCGCCTGGCCGCGCATCGCGTCCCAGACCCGGGACGGGGTGAGCGGCATGTCCGCGTGCCGGACACCGAACGGCTTGAGCGCGTCCACGACCGCGTTCACGATCGCGGGCGGCGAACCGACCGTGGCCGACTCCCCCACGCCCTTCGCGCCGATCGGGTGGTGCGGCGACGGGGTGACCGTGAAGCCGGTCTCCCAGTCGGGCACCTCCAGGGCGGTCGGGATGAGGTAGTCCATCAGCGAGGCGCCGAGGCAGTTGCCGTCCTCGTCGAAGGAGATCATCTCCATGAGCGCCATGCCGACGCCGTCGGTGAGGCCGCCGTGCACCTGGCCCTCGATGATCATCGGGTTGATCCGGGTGCCGCAGTCGTCGACCGCGATGAAGCGGCGGACCTTGACCTCGGAGGTGCCCGGGTCGATGTCGACCACGCAGATGTACGCCCCGTGCGGGTACGTCAGGTTCGACGGGTTGTAGCAGATCTGCGCTTCGAGGCCGCCCTCCATGCCGTCCGGGAGGTCGCCCGCGCCGTGCGCCCGCATCGCGATGTCCTGGATGGTCACCGACTTGCCCGGGTCGCCTTTGACCGAGAACGATCCCTTGACCCACTCGATGTCGGCGACCGACACCTCCAGCATCGCCGAGGCGATCAGCTTGGCCTTGTCCCGGACCTTCCGGGCGACGAGGGCCGCCGCCGCGCCGGAGACCGGGGTGGAGCGGCTGCCGTACGTGCCGAGGCCGAACGGCGTGTTGTCGGTGTCGCCGTGCACCACGTCGATGTCGGCCGGCGGGATGCCCAGCTCCTCGGCGATGATCTGCGCGAACGTCGTCTCGTGGCCCTGACCCTGCGTCTTCACCGAGAGCCGGACGACGGCCTTGCCGGTCGGGTGGACCCGCAGCTCACAGCCGTCGGCCATGCCGAGGCCGAGGATGTCCATGTTCTTGCGCGGGCCGGCGCCGACCGCCTCGGTGAAGAACGAGATGCCGATGCCCATCAGCTCGCCGCGGGCCCGCTTCTCGGCCTGCTCCTTGCGCAGCTCGTCGTACCCGGCCATCTCCATGGCCAGGCGCATCGTGGGCTCGTAGTCGCCCGAGTCGTACACCCAGCCGGTCTTGGTGGTGTACGGGAACTGCTCCGGCTGGATGAAGTTCTTCAGCCGCAGCTCGGCCGGGTCCATCCGCAGCTCGTAGGCGAGCACGTCGACGATCCGCTCGACCAGGTAGACGGCCTCGGTGATGCGGAACGAGCAGGCGTACGCGACACCGCCCGGCGCCTTGTTCGTGTAGACGGCGGTCATCTTGCAGTGCGCGGCCTGCAGGTCGTAGCTGCCGGTGAAGACGCCGAAGAAACCGGCCGGGTACTTCACCGGGGCCGCCGTGCCGTTGAACGCGCCGTGGTCGGCGAGCACGTTCGTCCGGATCGCCAGGATCTTGCCCTCAGCCGTCGCCGCGATCTCCGCCTGCATGATGTAGTCACGGGCGAAACCGGTGCTGATCAGGTTCTCCGAGCGGTCCTCCATCCACTTCACCGGCTTACCGGTGACGATGGAGCCGACGATGCTGTGCACGTAGCCCGGGTAGATCGGGACCTTGTTGCCGAATCCGCCGCCGATGTCCGGCGCGATCACCTGGATCTTGTGCTCCGGCAGTCCGGCGACGATCGCATAGAGGGTACGGTGCGCGTGCGGCGCCTGCGTGGTCGACCAGAGCCGCAGCTTGCCCTCGACCGGGTCGAAGTCGGCGACCGAACCGCACGTCTCCATCGGCGCCGGGTGCACGCGCGGGTAGACGATGTCCTCCTTGACGACCACGTCGGCGGTGGCGAAGACCCGGTTCGTCTCCTCCTCGTCGCCGGTCTCCCAGTCGAAGACGTGGTTGTCGTTCTTGCCGTCGAGGTCGGTCCGGATGATCGGGGCGTCGGCGGCCAGCGCCTGGCGGACGTCGATCACCGGGTCGAGCACGTCGTACTCGACGTCGATCAGTTCGAGAGCGTCACGCGCCTGGTACCGGTCCTCGGCGACGACGAACGCCACCTCCTGGCCCTGGAAGCGCACCTTGTCGGTGGCGAGCACGGCCTGCACGTCGTTGGAGAGCGTCGGCATCCAGGCCAGGCCCAGGCCCTTGAGGGTCTCGCCGGTCACCACCGCCTTCACACCGGGCGACGCCTCGGCGGCGCTGGTGTCGATGCTGACGATGTTCGCGTGGGCGAACGGCGAGCGCAGGATCGCCAGGTGCAGCATGCCGGGCAGCTGCACGTCGTCGACGAACCGGCCGCGGCCGCGGAGCAGGCGCGCGTCCTCCTTGCGGAGCATCCGGCCGAAGCCGACGGGCTTCTGGTCGTTGTCCTCGAACACCGTCTCGCGCTTGTCCTGCAGATCGGTCATTTCGCGGCCGCCTTCGCCTCAGCCTCATGCACGGCCGTCCAGCGGACCGAGCGAACGATCGAGGAGTATCCGGTGCATCGGCAGATCTGACCCGAGATGGCCTCGCGGATCTCGCCCTCGGTCGGGTCGGGGTTGGAATCGAGGAGAGCACGGCAGGTCATCAGCATGCCCGGCGTACAGAAACCGCATTGAAGGCCGTGGCACTGCCGGAAGCCCTCCTGGATAGGGTCCAGCTCGGCGCCGTTCGCAAGTCCTTCGACGGTACGGACCTCGCGCCCACCGGCCATCGCCGCGAGGACCGTGCACGACTTGACCGGCTCGCCGTCCATCCAGACCACGCACGTGCCGCAGTTGCTGGTGTCGCAACCCCAGTGCGTGCCGGTCAGGCCGAGCGTGTCGCGCAGGAAGTGCACGAGCAGCAGCCGGCCTTCGATCTCCTTGGTGTACTCGACACCGTTCACCGTCACGGTGACCTGCATGCTCAGCTCCTCGCCCGCTCGACGGCCTTGCGCAGCGTGCGCCGGGTCAGCTCGTCTGCCAGATGACGCTTGTAGTCGGCGCTGCCCCGGGTGTCGGTGGCCGGGTCGCAGCTACGGGCCGCGATCGCGCCGGCCAGCTCGTAGAGGGCCTCGGCCGGTTCTTGGCCGCGCAGAGCCTCGGAGATCTCCGGGATGCCGGTGGTGTTCGGGCCGACGGCGGCGAGCCCGACGCGGGCGTCCTTGAACCGGCCCTGATCATCGAGCCAGACGGCCGCGCCCGCGCTGACCACTGCCCAGTCGCCGGCCCGGCGCTCGACCTTGGCGTAGGCGCTCCCACCGCGGGGGCGCACCGGGATCCTGATCTCGGTGAGGATCTCGTTGTCCGCGACGGCCGTCTCGTACGGGCCGACGTGGAACTCCTCCATGCTCACGACGCGCTCACCGTGGGCGCCGCGGATGACGCAGCTCGCGTCCAGGGTCGTGCACACCGCCGACAGGTCCTCGGACGGGTCCGCCTGGCAGAGCGAGCCGCCCAGCGTGCCCCGGTTGCGCACGATCGGGTCAGCGATCACCTTCTCGGCGTCCCGGAAGACCGGGAACACCGCCGCCAGAGCATCCGACTCCAGCAGCTCACGGTGACGCGTCATCGCCCCGATCCGCACTTCGTCCTCGCCGAGCCGGATGTACCCCAGCTCGCCGTGCAGATCATTGATGTCGATGAGATATTCGAAGTTCGCCAGCCGGAGCTTCATCATCGGCAGCAGACTGTGGCCGCCGGCCACCAGCCTCGCTGAGCTACCGAGACGCTCCAGCAGTCCAATGGCTTGATCTACGCTCGTGGCACGTTCGTACTCGAACGGAGCCGGCACCTGCACCCTGCACCTCCCGCGAATTCGCGGGTACCCTCGCGCCGGCAGCGTCCAATGTCAACACCGACCTAAGCGTTCTCTTAACTAGCGTTTGACTCTCCCGTGAAGATCGCGGATCGTTTTCCGCATGCGGGACATCGTCGACGGGCTGCTCGCCTGGCGCGCCTCGGGCACCGAGTTCGCCCTGGCGACGGTGGTGAACACCTGGCGGTCCGCGCCCCGGCAGCCGGGAGCGGCGATGGCCGTCAACGCGTCCGGCGACGTCATCGGCAGTGTCTCGGGCGGGTGTGTCGAGGGGGCGGTCTACGCGGCCGCACAGGAGGTCCTGGAAACCCAGAAGGCACAGACTCATACGTACGGGGTCAGCGACGGTGACGCCTTCGAAGTAGGCCTGACCTGCGGCGGAACCATCGAGATCATGATCCAGCCGTCGTCCGCGCTCGCTGCGGTGGACGCTGTTCTGGACGCCGTCGCGGCCGGCCGCCCGGTCGCGACGGTGACCGTCCCGGACGCCCAGTTGGTGGTCTGGCCCGACTCCTCCGTCTCCGGGACCCTCGGCGACGCCGAGCTGGACCGGCAGGCGGCTCAGCAGGCGGCGGGTCTTCTCGCGCACGGCCGGTCGGCGATCGTGCAGGCGTGCGAACGCGAGGTCTTCGTCCAGTCCTACGCCTCACCGGCCCGCATGATCGTCTTCGGCGCCATCGACTTCGCGGCGGCAGTGGCCCGGATCGGTAAGTTCCTCGGCTACCAGGTCACCGTCTGCGACGCCCGCGGCGTGTTCGCCACCCCGGCCCGCTTCCCCGAGGCCGACGAGATCGTGGTCGAGTGGCCGCACCGCTACCTGGAGTCCACCGACGTCGACGAGCGAACCGTCCTCTGCGTGCTCACCCACGACCCGAAGTTCGACATCCCCCTGCTCGAAGTGGCCCTGCGTACCCCCGCCCGGTACATCGGCGCCATGGGCAGCCGCCGCACGTGCGCCGACCGCGTGGAACGGCTCCGCGAGGCGGGCGTACCCGAGACGGCCCTGTCCCGCCTCCGCGCCCCGATCGGCCTGGACCTGGGCGCCCGCACGCCGGAGGAGACGGCCGTGGCCATCGCCGCCGAGATCGTCGCCCTCTCCTGGGGTGGCTCGGGCGCGCCCCTGTCCGACCTGACGGCTCCCATCCACCGCCAGTAGTCGCGGTAACCCGCCACCCTCATCACCGTCCCAGATCCACGGCGGCGCGGCCCCGGAACCGGCTGTGACCCATGGCTGCCGCTCCCGCCTTCGAACAGCAATGGGTCACAGCCGAACGCATCGGCTGTGGCTCATCGCTGTCGCTTCGGCCTCCGAACAGCAATGGGTCACAGCCGGACTTCTGCTCGCCTCGGCTTGGCTGCCGGCATCGCGCCCTGCGTGCCGGAAGTCGTCGCTCTCCGAACCCGGCCGTGGGTTGCCGCGTACCCGAGGTGATGTCCAGCGCGGAGACCCCGGTGTGGTGCGCCATCGCCCGGACTCAGTGCAGCTGAGGACCTGCACGGGTTTCCTAGGAGGCTAGGCGGTCAGCCGCGCTTCATCAGGCGACCGACGGCGGCCATCAGCTCGGAAGCCATCTCATCGGCTCGGCCCTCCTGGGCGCCCTCGTGCATGCAGTGGCGGGCGTGGCCGTCGAGGAGGCCGAGGGCCACCTTGTCGAGCGCGGCCTGGATCGCGGAGATCTGGGTCAGGATGTCAATGCAGTAGCGGTCGTCCTCGACCATGCGCTCGATCCCCCGCACCTGGCCCTCGATGCGGCGCAGCCGTGACTGCAGGTTGTCCTTGGTGGCGGTGTATCCACGGGTCGGAGCGGGGTTGGTCATGACGCTCATGGTACAACCCCCCAGGGGTATATCCAGCGAGCGGCGGGACACACCAGCGCGGTCCTTGCGATACCCCTACCGGGTATGTGTACTCTGAGGGCATGCAGACGACGACGTACTCCGTGACCGGCATGACCTGCGAGCACTGCGTGAACTCGGTCAGCGAAGAGGTGGGCCGCATAACCGGCGTCACCGGCGTCGAGGTCGATCTCGCGTCCGGGCAGGTGGCGGTCACCAGCGAGGGCCCGCTGGACCGGGCGGCCGTCGCGGCGGCGGTCGACGAGGCGGGCTATGAGCTGGCGGTGACACCGTGAGGACCGGGGCGAAGCTGGCGGCGTACGCCACCGGGCTGATCGCGATCTTCGGAGTGTCGGCGGGCGCCGGCGCCGCGATCGGACCCGACGGCACGCCGCCTGCCGCGGAGCCCGCCCACACCGGCACCGCGGCGCACGACGAGCCGGCAGGGCACGCCGAGCCGACAGCGCACGCCGAGCCGACAGGGCACGGCGAGCCGACGGCGACGGCGAGCGGGGACCACGGCGGCGGTCACGGGTCCGGTGGCAGCGAACTTCCGGGTGGACTGCAGATCAGCCAGGACGGCTACCGCCTGGAGACGATCACGACCGCGCTGAGCACCGGCGCGGCCGAGCCTTTCGCGTTCCGCATCCGGGACGAGCACGGCGCGACGGTCACCGACTACACGGTCAGCCACGAGAAGGAACTGCACCTCATCGTGGTCCGCCGCGACCTGGCGCACTACCAGCACGTCCACCCGGTACGCGACGCCGACGGCACCTGGACGGTTCCGCTGCGCGTGGGGGCGGCCGGCCAGTACCGCGTCTTCGCCGACTTCGAGACCGGCGGCCACGATCTGACGCTGGGCGCCGACGTCCCCGCACCCGGCGACTACCAGCCGCGCCCGCTGCCGCACAGCGCGAAGACCACGACCGCCGGCGGTTATCAGGTCACGTACGACGGCGACTTCCTGAAGGGCGACGTCAGCTTCACCGTGACGAAGGACGGGAAGCAGATCACGACCGAGCCCTATCTCGGCGCCCGGGGGCATCTCGTGGCGCTGCGGGAGGGCGACCTCGCGTACCTGCACGTGCACCCGACCGACCCGGACGGCCTGGCCTTCCACGCGGAGGTCCCGTCGGCCGGGGTCTACCGTCTCTATCTGGACTTCCAGCACGACGGAAAGGTGCACACCGCCGAGTTCACCGCCGACACCGGGCACACGCACCAGTGAGGAGCCCCGTCATGAACCGCATAGAGCTGGCCATCGGCGGAATGACCTGTGCCTCGTGCGCGTCACGCATCGAGAAGAAGCTGAACCGGATGGACGGCGTGACCGCGACGGTCAACTACGCCACCGAGAAGGCCACGGTCACCGTCGACGGCCAGGTCACCACCGCGGACTTGATCGCGACGGTGGAGAAGACCGGATATACAGCGACCCCCGACAGGAGTCGCGAGGAATCCGATGTGTCGCGAGACCCGCTCTACGATCGCCTGCGCGTCTCCATAGCCCTCAGCGTCCCCGTCATTCTGCTCGCCATGGTCCCCGCCTGGCAGTTCGAATACTGGCAGTGGGCCAGCCTCACCCTGGCGGCCCCGGTCGTCGTCTACGGCGGCTACCCCTTCCACCGGGCCGCGGCGATCAACCTGAGGCACGGCGCCGCGACGATGGACACGCTGGTCTCGCTCGGCACGATCGCCGCGTTCGGCTGGTCGCTCTGGGCGCTGTTCTTCGGCACGGCCGGCGAGCCCGGCATGACGCACGGGTTCCAGTTCGCCGTCGAGCGCACCGACGGCGCCGGCAACATCTATCTGGAAGCGGCCGCCGGCGTGACCACGTTCCTGCTGGCCGGGCGGTATTTCGAACACCGCTCCAAGCGTCGCGCCGGCGCCGCTCTGAGGGCACTGCTGGAACTGGGCGCCAAGGACGTCGCCGTCGTGCGGGGCGGCCAGGAGATCCGGATCCCGGTCGCGAGCCTCCGCAAGGATGACCGCTTCGTGGTCCGGCCCGGCGAGAAGATCGCCACGGACGGTGTGGTCGAGGAGGGTTCCTCCGCTGTCGACATGAGCATGCTGACCGGGGAGAGCGTTCCGGTCGAGGTGGGTCCGGGCGCGGCGGTGACGGGTGCGACGGTGAACGCCGGTGGCCGGCTGGTCGTCCGTGCGACGAGGGTCGGCGCCGATACGCAGCTCGCGCAGATGGCCCGGCTGGTCGAGGAGGCGCAGTCCGGCAAGGCCGAGGTGCAGCGTCTCGCCGACCGGATCTCCGGGGTGTTCGTGCCGGTGGTGATCGCGCTCGCGGTGGCGACGCTCGGCTGGTGGGCGGGCACCGGTTCCGGCTGGACGGCCGCCTTCACGGCGGCGGTCGCCGTACTGATCATCGCCTGTCCCTGCGCTCTCGGTCTGGCGACCCCGACGGCGTTGCTGGTCGGAACCGGTCGCGGCGCTCAGCTAGGCATCCTGATCAAGGGTCCTGAGGTGCTCGAATCGACGCGCCGGGTGGACACGATCGTGCTGGACAAGACCGGCACCGTCACCACCGGCACGATGAAGCTGGTCGCGACGATTCCGGCGCCCGGTGAGGACGCGGACGAGCTCCTCCGCCTCACGGCCTCCGCCGAGGCCGCTTCGGAACATCCGATCGCGGCGGCCATCGCGGCTGAGCTGGGCAATCCGCTTCCGGTGGGTGGTTTCACGAGCTTTCAAGGCCTGGGGGTACGAGCGGAAGTCGCCGGTTTCGAGGTGACCGCCGGTCGGCTTGCGCTGCTGGAGCAGGAGGGTCTCGCGATCCCCGCCGCGGTCAAGGAGGCCGTGGCGTCGGAGGAGGCGGCCGGCCGCACGGCGATCGTCGCGGGCTGGGACGGCGCGGCCCGTGGGGTTCTCGCGGTCGCCGACACGGTGAAGCCGACCAGCCGCACCGCGATCGACCGGCTCCGCGCGCTGGGACTGCGCCCGATCCTGCTGACCGGCGACAACGAGACCGTGGCACGCGCGGTCGGCGCCGAGGTGGGCGTCGACGAGGTTATCGCCGGGGTGCTGCCGCAGGACAAGGTGGCGGTCGTGAAACGCCTGCAGTCCGAGGGCCGGGTCGTGGCGATGGCCGGTGACGGGGTGAACGACGCCGCCGCCCTGGCCCAGGCCGACCTGGGACTGGCGATGGGCACCGGCGCCGACGTGGCGATCGAGGCGTCCGACCTCACGCTGATCCGGGGCGACCTGACCGCGGCGGTCGACGCCATCCGGCTGTCCCGGCGCACGCTGCGGATCATCAAGAGCAACCTGTTCTGGGCGTTCGCCTACAACGTGGCCGCCATCCCGCTGGCCGCGGCGGGACTGCTCAACCCCATGATCGCCGGGGCGGCCATGGCGCTGAGCTCGGTCTTCGTGGTGACGAACAGTCTGCGGCTCCGGCGCTTCGCCCCGTCGCGCTGACGGCCGCCCGGCGGAGAGTGGGACGGCCGGCGTACAGGGAAGGGGTGGTCCGGAACAAAGCCGGACCACCCCGGAAGCGTCAGTCGAGGACGGCCGTGACCGTCCCGGCCGCCACCGTCCGGTTGCCCTCGCGGACCGCGAAGCCCATGCCCGGCTCCAGCGCCACCGCCTTACCGAGCGTGACCGTCACGGCGTCGAGCGTGTCGCCCGGCATGACCATGTCGAGGTCACCGAGGTCGATCCCACCCGCCACGTCCGTCGTGTGCAGGTAGAACTGCGGCCGGTAGTCCGCCGCAAACGGCGTGTGACGGCCACCCTCCGCAGCGGTGAGCGCGTACATCCGGGCCCGGAAGACCCGGTGCGGACGCACCGAACCGGGTGCCGCGACGACCTGGCCGCGCTGCACCTGCTCGCGCTTGACGCCCCGCAGCAGGATCGCCGCGTTGTCGCCGGCCTGCGCCGACTCCAGGACCTTGCCGAACGTCTCCAGACCGGTCGCGACGCTGCTCACCGTCTCGCCGAGCCCGACGATCTCGACCGGCTCCCCGGCCCGCAGCTCGCCGCGCTCCACCTTGCCGGTCACGACAGTTCCCCGACCGGAAATGGTCAGCGTGTTCTCGATCGGCATGAGGAACGGCTCACCCAGCTCCCGCGGCGGGATCGGGATGTAGTCGTCGACCGCCTGCAGGAGCTCGCCGATGCTCGCGGCCCAGTGCGGGTCGCCGTCGAGCGCCTTGAGCGCGCTGACCCGGACCACCGGCACCTCGCCGCCGGGGAAACCGTATTCGGACAGCAGCTCACGCACCTCCAGCTCGACCAGGTCGAGCAGCTCCGGGTCGTCGACCGCGTCCGCCTTGTTCAGCGCGACCACCAGGTAGGGCACGCCGACCCGCTGCGCGAGCAGCACGTGCTCCCGCGTCTGCGGCATCGACCCGTCCTGCGCCGACACGACCAGGATCGCGCCGTCCACCTGCGCCGCCCCCGTGATCATGTTCTTCACGTAGTCGGCGTGGCCCGGCATGTCCACGTGCGCGTAGTGCCGGGTCGCGGTCTCGTACTCGACGTGCGAAATGGTGATGGTGATGCCGCGGTCGGCCTCCTCCGGCGCCTTGTCGATGCCCTCGAAAGCGACGTACCGGTTGGTTGCCGGGTCGCGCTCCGCGAGAACCTTCGTAATGGCGGCGGTCAATGTGGTCTTGCCGTGGTCGACGTGCCCCATCGTGCCGATGTTGAGATGCGGCTTGGTCCTGATGAACTGGCTCTTGGCCATGATGTGTCAATCCTTACTGGATGTAAGGCGTGGGGTGGAACGGGCCCCGATGCCATCCGGGGCGCGCCAGAACCGCGCGAGGCAGCCACCCTTCCCCTGGGTCCTGCTGCTGGTGGGGAAGGGTCAGAGTCGCGAATCAGCGGCGGTGTGCGGGCGCGCGGGAGCCACCACGAGGGGCAGCTGCAGACCGGGCGCGAAGAACATGGCCGGAAGGTTAGCTCGCGGGCCTCCCTTCCGGCCACTCATTTTGCCGGGGCCCTTTCACCGAGGGCTCCGCGTGATTCCGGCCGAGCGCGGATCACCGCCGCCGGCGTCGTCGACGGCGAATGCGTAATCATGCGTTTCCCGATGCCGTCCACGTACCTTCGGTCGACGACAGCCCCAATATCTATCGCACGAGTAGGATATGGAGGGGGTGTTACAGGGCGTCTCGGTGGGTAGCCGTGTGTCATGGACGTGGTGGTTGCCGGGCAGCTGGCCCGTGATCTGGTGTTACTCGTGGACGAGGTGCCGGAGGCCGGGACGTCGGCGGACGCCCGGCTGCGGCGGGAGATGCTCGGCGGCAAGGGCGCGAACCAGGCCGTCGCGCTGGCCCAGCTCGGGGCACGACCGGTTCTGATCGCCGTTCGCGGCGACGATCGGGTCGGCGAGGAGCTGATCGAGCAGGCACGGCGGGACGGGATCGACGTCCGCTACGTGGCCTGCCGGGAAAGCGTGCCGACCGGGCTGATCGTGGAGGCGCTCGACGCCTCGGGCGAGTGGCGCTACCTGCAACACCTGCCGGAAGATGTCCTGCTCACCGAGGAGGACGTCGACGCGGCCGCGCCGGCGCTGCGGGCCGCCGACGCCGTGCTCGTTCAACTGCAACAGCCGGGACCGGCGGCCCTCGCCGCCGCGCGATACGGCCGGGAGGGCGGCGCACTGGTCGTCCTCGACGGTGAACTACCTGCTCGCGAGCGTGATCGGCTCATCGCTCTGGCCGACGTGATCCGCGCCGACGAACGCGAGGCGTCGTCGCTCGGCGCCGTCAGCGGCCCACTCATCATGATCGCCACGTCGGACGGCAACGTCGTGCGGTGGAAGGACGGCGAGGAGTTCATCCCGCTGACCGACGAGAAGGTGGTCGACACGACCGGCGCCGGGGACGCCCTCACCGCGGCGCTGACCGTGGGCCTCCTGCGCGGGATGTCGCCGATCGAGGCGGGACACTTCGCTGTCGCAGCGGCCGGGGCGACGGTGGGGCACGTCGGTGGCCGCCCGGACTTATCCGGATTTAAGGGTTTTGTGGCTCGGTAACGGACCAGTGCTCGACGATGAGGCCGTCCTCGAAGCGCCAGATGTCCACCACTGATTCACGCACCTCGCCGGCCGTCAGCGAATAGTGCGCCACCACGAACTGATCATCCGCGATCACGTGCTCGATCGCGATCTCCGCACTGGCGATCGGCGAGTTCTTGATGAACTCGATCCACGCGTCCCGGCCGGCCGGCGCGCCAGGAGTGTGCGAGACGAAATCCTCGCGCAGGATCTCGGACAGGACGCTGGTGTCGCCTTCCGCGAACCGCCCGAACGCCTCCAGGAACTTCGCCTTGTTGATCTCCGCCTCATCGATGTCAGTCATGCTCCCACACTGGCATCGGCGGGCCGCGCTGTCGACCGCCCTCCCGTGCCTACCATCGATCAGCCGGCCATGTCCGGCGTTTCCGGAATATCTGTCCGGACGTCCCGGCGCGATGCGCCCGGACGGTCAATAAAACAGCTCGGAGGGCCACCGGCAAGCGGGTACGTTGCGCTATCCGCTGCGCTTTCTCACCGCTTGATCGTACGTTTTGAAGCGCCATTTTCTGAACCGAGGAGCTTCGAAATGCTGACCGCGCTCGCCACAGGTGTCATGGCCGTGTCGTCCCTGACCTGGACCGTTGCCCCACCGCCCGCCGACGAAATGGTGATCGACGTGGTCACGGCGATGGGATCCGGCTGTCCGAAGGGCAGCGCCGAAGTGACCGTCTCGCCGGACAACAAGGCGTTCACCGTCTCCTACAGCAAATTCCTCGCACAGGTCGGCCCCGAAGCGAAGGCACTCGATTTCCGGAAGAATTGCCAGCTTCAACTCGACGTGCTCGTGCCGTCCGGTTACACCTACGCCGTGGCCGGGGCCGACTACCGCGGTTATGCCAGCCTGCAGGAAGGCGTCACCGCCAGCGAGACGGCGTTCTACTACTTCCAGGGCGAACAGCACACCACGAAGATCAAGCACGAATTCCAGGGCTACCTCGAAGAGGAGTGGCAGCGCAGCGACCACGTAGAACTCACCGCCGAGTCCTTCCTCCCCTGCGGCGACAAGCGCTACCTCAACGTCAACACCGAACTGAAGGTGAACGGCGCGAACGCCGACAAACAGGTAACCAACTGGATCACCATGGACTCGACAGACGCCAGCCTGGAAACCGTCTACCACGTCGAGTGGAAGAAGTGCTGAGCAGTTCGACGGCTTACCGCTGGCCCGCCCCGCGGCGGCCCGCGGCAGGTCAGCGTCTCCGAGCCGCCCGCCTCGGGTCGGCAGCTCCCAGCCGCCCGCGCCAGGACGGCCGCTCCCAGCCGCCCGCACAGGTCGGCAGCTCTCAGCCGCCCGTGCCAGGACGGCCGCTCCCAGCCGCCCGCGCCAAAACGGCCGCTCCCAGCCGCCCGCACAGGTCGGCTTTTCCAGGCCGCCCACCCAGGTCGCCGGTCGTTGTCCAAGCATGCCGCCGGCCGCCTGGGGCTGCTGGTTCCCATCTCCGCGGCCTGGCTCGTCTCCGCGGCGGATAAGCCTTCCTTTCTCCCCGGACCTCGCTCGGATCCCGCCCCACGCCCTCGGAGCGGCGCTCGGACCCCCGGACCGCGCTCGGACCCCCGGACCTCCGCTCGGACCCCCCGGACCGGCGCTCAGACCGGGCGGGGCTGGACCAGCGCGGCGTTGAACGCGGCGATCACCAACTGGGCGCGGTCACGGGCCTTGAGCTTCGCCATCAGGTGGGTGATGTGCGACTTCACCGTCTTGACCGAGATGAGCAGTGAATCGGCGATCTCTTCGTTGGACAGCCCCTTTCCGATCAGTGCCAGAACCTCCACCTCGCGGCGGGTGAGGTGCCGCAGCGTGTCGGCGAGACGGTCCGGACGTGGCACCGAGACGTAGTGCGCCACCAGCCGCGTCAGAATCGACGGCGCGAAGAGTGACTCGCCACGGTGCGTCCGGCGAACCGCATCGGCGAGCACCTCCGGCCGAGCGTCCTTCAGCAGGAATCCGGACGCGCCTGCTTGCAGTGCCTCATATACGTATTCGTCCAGCTCGAACATGCTCAACACCAGCACCCGGCAGTCCCGCAACGCTGGATCGGCGCAGATCCGCCGGGTGGCCTCGAGCCCGTCCACCCGCGGCATGCGCACGTCCATGAGCACCACATCAGGCCGTGTCGCCCGCGCCTGCAGCACGGCCTCCACCCCGTCCCCGGCCTCCCCGACGACGGTCAGGTCCGGCTCGCTGTTGATGATCACGGCAAGGCTCTGCCGGAGCAGCGACTGATCGTCGACGAGCAGCACCCTCGTCATGATCCATCACCTTCCCGCCGCGGAGCCGTGATCACCTGGTGAAGGTCCGAAGCGTGCGGGGTGGCCTGTTCTCCGTCGGTAGCGGGCGGGTGGTCCGGGATGCGGGCGGTCAGGTGGAATCCGTTCCCGGCTCGGGTGGTGGTCAGGGTCCCGCCCAGGCTTGATATGCGTTCTCGCAGACCGTCCAGGCCGTGGCCGGCGCCGGGGACGGCATGCCAGCCGCCGGGTGCGGGGCCCTCGTCGGCGACGGTGACGACGACGAAGGGGCCGTCCCGGCGCAATCGCACGTCGACGCCCGTCGGGCCGGCGTGACGGGCGGCGTTGCTGAGCGCCTCGCGCACGGTCCTGCAGACCGCGACCTGAACGCCCTGCGTGACCACACCCAGCGCATCCGCGGCGAGCCGCGGCCGCAGGCCGGTGGTCTCCGCTGCCCGGACGATCTCCGGCAGGGCACGCAGGTCCTCCAGCGGATTGCGCGGACCGGGGTCCGACGGGTCGCGCAGCACCGTCAGCATTCGGCGCAGCTCGGCCGTCGCGTGGCGGCTGGTCTCCTCTATGTCGTCGAGCGCCTCACGCACCTCCGGTGATGCGGGCAGGCGGCGGGTGGCAGCCGTCCTGACGGTGATCAGGCCCAGCCCGTGCGAGACCAGATCGTGCAGGTCACGGGCGATGTGCAGACGCTCGGCCAGCACAGCTTCGGCGGCCGCCCACTCGGTGAGGCGGCGCTCGTAGTCGGCCCGGTCGGCCCGCCAGCGGCGAACGGCCCACAGCACTGCGGCGACCGCGCTCCCGCCGATCAGCGACGGGATCACGGTGGTGAGCGGGCCGGAGGCGCCGACCGTGCACATGGCGAGCACCAGCGCCGTGGCGACGGCGCCGACGACCGGGACGGCCCGGGTCCGCCATGTGGGGCGGGGATTCGCTTGCACCTCGCCGACTGTAGCTCTCAGACCCTGGTCTGAGATGGCCGCCGAAACCGCTGGGGAGCGGCGGAAACGCCGATTTCTCAGACCCTGGTCCGAGGGAGAAGGAAAAGATGCGATCCAGGTCCGATGTGTTCGATCATCGCCGCCGGTTGACTGGGGCAATGATCGCCATCGACCACCTGAGCCGTCCGGGACGGCTGCACGACGTCTCCTTCGAGGCGCGGCCCGGCCGGGTGACCGGCTTCCTCGGGCCCAACGGCGCCGGCAAGACCTCCACCTTGCGCGTGCTGCTCGGGCTCGACCGGGCCCGCAGCGGCACAGCCCTGCTGAGCGGCCGAAGATATGCGGAGTGGCCGCGCCCGCTGACCGTGGCCGGCGCCCTGCTGGACGGCAGCGGGGCACACCGTGCTCGCTCCGCGCGCGGCCATCTGCGCTGGCTGGCGGCGAGCAACGGCCTGCCCCGGTCCCGGGTCGACGAGGTGCTCGCACTGGTCGGCCTGACTGACGATGCCCGCAAGCGGGCGGGCCGGTTCTCGCTCGGCATGGGTCGCCGGCTCGGCCTCGCGGCTGCCCTTCTCGGGGATCCGCCGGTGCTGGTGCTGGACGAGCCGGTGAACGGCCTGGACCCGGCCGGCATCCGGTGGATGCGGGAGTTCCTGCGGTCCAGCGCCGACGAGGGCCGGACCGTGCTGTTGTCCAGCCATCTGATGGGCGAGCTGGCCGGGATCGCCGACGACGTGGTGATCATCGATCGCGGGCGGGTCGTCGCCCGCGGGTCGGTCGCCGAGGTCACCGCGGAGCACGCGACGCTGGAGGACGCCTTCTTCGCCCTCACTTCGGGCAGGTCGCCGCAGGGTTCGGAGGTGACCCGTGGTGAGCCTCGTCCATGGTGAGCTGCGCAAGCTGCTCGGCCTGCCGACCGCGTGGATCGGTCTGATCCTCGGCCTTCTGGCGGCGCCGGCGCTCGTGGTGCTGAACGCGCCGGCGGCCCGTCAGGCCGTCGCCGACGGGTTGACGCCGGACGCCTCCGACATCGGCTTTCAATACCTGGGCATCGGCATGCTCGGGGCGATGATCCTCGGGGTGGTCACGGTGAGCAGCGAATATACGCCGACCGGCGACGACACCCCAGGTGCTCGGCAGCTCAGCGCCACGCTACTGGCCGCCCCACGCCGGGCTCGTCTGGTGATCGCCAAAGGGGTCGCGCTCAGCCTGGTGACCGGCGTCCAAGGCGCGATCACGGCGGTCGTGACGCTGGTGCTGACCCAGCACGTGCACGGGTCGCTCGTGCCGGCGCCGGAGCTGATCAGGGTTGTGGCGGCGGTGCTCTACTGGGTGCTGATCGGGCTCCTGGCCTATGCGATCACGCTGATCGCCCGCAACGGGATGGTCACTCTCGCCGTGTTGATCGTGAACAGCGCGGTGGTGTCCTTGTCGTACCTGTTGACCAAGGTGACGCCGTGGGCGGCGTACCTGCCGGACATCGTGGGGGCTCACATGTTCCTGCGCAGCATCGACGTCCCGGTGGAGATCGGGCCGGTCACCGCGGGCGTGGTGATGACGACGTGGGTGGCCGGGCTGCTGGCTGTCGCCGTGGTCCTGTTCCGATGGCGTGACGCATGACCGGGGATCACGTGGCGGTGCGAACGGCCGGGGTCGCGGGCCTGATGAGGGCGGAGATCACCAAGCTGCTGACCCTGCCCTCGGTGTGGACGACCGTGTCGCTGTCCTGGGCGGTGACGCTGCTGTTGCGGCTCGTCGACCTGCCCGGGTCGGTGCTGGTCCATACGCAGGCCGGGTTCCTGGTGCTCGGAGTGCTGGCGGCGGTTCAGGAGCACGATCGGGGTGGGCAGATCCGGGCGACACTGCTCGCCATGCCACGGCGGCTTCCTCTGGCGCTGGCGAAGGCGGTGGCTTTGACGCTCGTTGTGGCGCCGGCTGCTGTCTTCGTCGCGATGACGGCAGGCGAGGCCGTCGATGTCGGCGGTGCCGGCTATCTGGTTCTGGCGGCGGTGGCGGGTTGGGGAGTCGGCATGCTGCTGCGCAACGGGGTCGGGGCTGCGGGGACGGTGCTGGGGGGCTACCTGGTGGGGGTGCCGCTGGTCAGGGCGCGGCTGCCCGACGTGGCGGGCTGGTTGCCGGAGGCGCCGCTGTTCAGTCCGGCTGCGGTCGTGTGGGCGCTGGTGGCGTTCGGGGTGGCGGCGGTGGTCTTTCGCCTGAGGGACGCATAAGACCATCGCGCCGGACGCACGATGACGCGCTGTGCAGGAATGGCGAGCGCTCTGTTGTTGTGCGGAATAGGGATGTGTGGGGTGTTCCGGGGTGGCTCGGAAATGGTGGACAGGGATCGGGCAGAAGCCGGGCTGGACTGGTCTTGACATGGTCGTAGATCATGGCTCCCGAGTGCGGGGGTCTCGATATGTGCATGCATTGGTTCGATGTCGTCAAGGCCGCCGCCTCCGCCTGTTCACATCCCTGCGGCCCCTCGGTGGAGACACGGCAATGGCAGAAAGACCGACGCTTGCGACGATTCGTGAGCGCACGTACAAGCGCAGGGACGCCTGGTGGACCGTCTGGCTGGTTGACCCACTCGCTTCACGGATGGTGTGGCTCGTCGCGCCGTGGCGCTGGGTCACCCCGAACCGGCTGACGTTCGGCGCGTTCCTGGTCGGGCTCGGTTCGGCGTACTGCTTCTGGCAGCAGGACTACACGTGGCTGCTGGCCGGCGCGCTGCTGTACCACCTGAGCTTCGTGCTCGACTGCATGGACGGCAAGATCGCCCGGTTGAACGGGACGGGATCGCTGTTCGGGACGTGGCTGGACTACGTGTTCGACCGGCTGCGGGTCCTCGCCTGCGCGATCGGCCTGTTCGGCGGGCAGTACCTGCGTACCGAGGATGTGATCTATCCGCTGCTGGCGACGCTCGTCATCTTCATGGACATGTTCCGGTACCTGAACGCGCTGCAGATGTCGCGCGTGAAGCTGGCGATGAAGGAGGGGCTGCTGGCGGCGGCGCAGGCGGCCGGCACCAAGAAGCCGGAGTACATCGAGGAGACCGACGAGGAGACCCCGGCGTACCCCGACGCCGACCCGAGCCAGGCCGCGGTCGATGTCCATGGGGACTTCCGGACGAAGTTCACTCTGTTCGTACGGATGAGGAATCTGCTCCTGCGGCAGCGCATCCGGGCGCATGTGTTCAGCGGCATCGAGTTCATGATGTTCGTTTTCATCGTCGGCCCGGTGATCGGGCAGATCGCGATCACCACGCTGGCGTCGTCGGCGCTGCTGGCGGCGTTCGAGGCGCTGCTGGTCTACAAGCTCTGGACGACGACGAGGACGTTCAACAGGCGGCTGAAGAAGCTGGAGGCCGGGGCGGAGGAGCGGCAGCAGCCCGCACTGGTCTGACGACGACGCACGACCCGGGGCGCCCCGGCGGAGATGATCCGCCGGGGCGTTTCTGCGTACAAAGGACCTTTACCAGCCCGACACACCTTGGTAACTTGCAGAAACCCTCTGCAAGAACTTTCACCACGTACCGGTGCACTGAAAGAACTTGCGAACATCCCCAGTACGACCAACGCCCAGCAGAAGGCGCCCCTATGAGACGCAAGCTCTTCATCGGATCCCTTGCCACCCTCACCGCAGCCGCCGGCATCCTCACCGCCGTCACGCTGCCGACCACGGCCTCCGCGGCCGTGACCCTCAACGACAGCGACGTCACCGCGAACCTCTGGGAGTGGAACTTCGACTCCATCGCGGCGGCCTGCACCAACCACCTCGGCCCGGCCGGCTACGGCGCGGTCCAGGTGGCCCCACCACAGGACTCGGTGAGCCTCTCCTCCTCCAGCGACGGCGCGCACCCGTGGTGGGAGGTCTACCAGCCCACCTCGTACGACGTCGCCGGCCGCCTCGGCAACCTCGCCGACTTCACCGCGATGACCACGGCCTGCCACAACGCGGGCGTGCGGGTCTACGTCGACGCGGTGATCAACCACATGGCGGGCGCGAACAACACGCAGACCACGACGTACGGCGGGTCGACGTTCAGCCCGTCCGGATACGGCTACCCGGCGGTGCCGTACTCGTACGGCGACTTCCACCACCCGAACGACGGCTACTGCAACGACGAAGACGGTGTCATCGACAACTGGAACGACATCAGCGAGATCACCAACTGTGAGCTCCTGTCGCTGTCGGACCTGAAGACGCAGGACGCGACGGTCCGCACCAAGATCGCCGGATACCTGAACAAGCTGATCGGGTACGGCGTGGACGGCTTCCGGGTGGACGCAGCGAAGCACATCGCGATCGACGACTTCACCGCGATCCGCTCGCAGCTCACCCCGACGACGGCGGAGGGCAAGGCGCCGTACATCGCCCAGGAGATCTTCCCGGGCGGGGTCGCGCCGTCCTCGTTCACCGGCAACGGCGACGTGCTCGGGTTCTCCTACGCCTACGGGCTCAAGAGCCAGTTCAACAACGGCACGCTGAGCAACCTCGCGGGCATCGGATCGTGGAGCCTGGACGCGTCGAGTGACCTGACCGCGGCCATGGTCACCAACCACGACCTGGAGCGGGACGGTTCGACGCTGCGCTACCAGGACGGCTCGACCTATACCCTCGCCAACTACTTCCTGCTGGCTTACCCGTACGGCCAGCCGTTCCTCTACGACGGCTTCGCCTTCTCCACGTCGGCCACCGGGGCGTCGCCGCCGTCGAACTCCAGCGGTTTCGTGACCGACACGAGCTGCACGAGCGGTGCCTGGCAGTGCCTCACGCAGAGCACCGGCGTCAAGGGCATGGTCGGCTGGCGCAACGCGGTGAAGTCGGCGACGGCCGTGTCGAACTGGACGAACACGGCCAGCAATGTGATCGGTTTCAGTCGCGGCTCGCTCGGCTGGTTCGGCGTGAACCGGTCCGGCAGCGCGTCGACGGCGACGTACACGACGGGCCTCGCGAACGGCGTCTACTGTGACCGGATCACCGGCGGCGTGACCAGCGGCGGCGCCTGCGCCGGCACCTCGATCACCGTCTCCGGCGGCACCGCCTCGATCACCATCCCGGCCAACGGCGCGGTGGCGATCGACGTCAACGCCAAGTCCGGCAGCACCCCGTCGCCGTCCGTCTCCGCCTCGGCCTCGCCTTCGGCATCGGCATCGGTCTCCCCGAGCGCTTCGACCTCACCCTCCGCGAGCGTCTCCCCCAGCGCTTCGAGCAGCACCGGTACGGTGGCAGCCACGTTCGACGTCTACGCCACCACGACTACGGGGACCGATGTCTACGTAGTCGGATCCACCGCCGCCCTGGGCAGCTGGAACACCGCGAACGCGATCAAACTCTCGGCGGCGGCCTACCCGATCTGGACGTCCACGATCCAGCTTCCGTCCGGCTCGTCCTTCGAGTACAAGTACATCAAGAAGAACGCCGCGGGGACGGTCACCTGGGAGAGCACCGCGAACCGTGCGGGGAGCACCGGCACCTCGGCCGTCTCGTTCACCAACAGCTGGAACGTCGCGAACGCCACGGCGGTCACCTTCACCGGGACGGCGACGACGAGCACCGGCCAGAACGTCTACGTCGTCGGCTCGATCGACGCCCTGGGCGCCTGGAACACGGCGAACGCCATCCCGCTCTCCGCGGCGGCGTACCCGGCCTGGAGCAGGACGGTGGCCGTCCCGCAGAGCACCACGTTCCAGTACAAGTACATCAAGAAGGACGCCGCGGGGACCGTCACGTGGGAGTCGGGCAGCAACCGCTCGTATACGACCGGAACGGCGCCGGCGTACACCGCCAACGACACCTGGAAGTGATCTGAAACGGTTGTCCTCCGTCCTAGTCCTGGGCGGAGGACGACCGTTGAACGTTGATGGGTATCGTGCTGACATGGATACTCTGCGTGCCGAGGCGGCCGCCGCTCGTGAGCAGCGCCGGCGCAGGGCATGGCTCCGGCGCATCCTCGAATGCATTGTGGCGACGGTCGTCGTGGCCGTCCTCGCCACCGCCCAGATCCTCCTCGACGCCGGGAACATCCTCCAGTTCCTGCTCGTCTTCGCGGTCTTCGCCGCGGCCGTCATCGCCGGCATCTACTGGGCCTCCTCGACCGGGCGGCTGCTCCGCGCCGGCGTCTTCCACCTGACCGGCTTCCTCATCCCGCTCGTGCTCGTGACGATGGCCGCCGGCGCCGCCGGCGGAGCGGTCCTGGCCCTGGACGGCACCACCGCCACCTGCACCACGGTCCGGGTCGAGCCGATGAAGGCGGACGTGTTCGGTAATGACTGGCGACACGTCCTGAGCTGCCCGGACGGCACCACCCTGGAGGTGAGCCGCAAGGAGGAGGACGACTCCGCGCTGCGCGGCCCGCTGGTCTACCAGCCGGCCGGCTGGGTCCCGCCGGAGCCCCTCGCGACATTCGAGCAGGGCAGCCACGCCGGGGCCCGCTGGGCGTTCCTGATCGCCGCCGGCGCGTTCCTGCTCCAGTTCACCGCGGCCGTCACCAGCGGCCTGATCCGGCGCGGCTTCACCACCCAGCACCCGGACGACAAGGACTGACATCGGTGGCGGCGGCCGGCCGGTCCGCCGCCACCGGGATCACGTGCCCAGGCGAACCGGGACGACGTCCGGCGCGCCCAGCCGGGCGGCGTCGGCGGTCTCGTCGTCCTGCTGTTCCTGGGACGCGCGTTCCGCCTCGACGCGCAGGCGGTAGTTCTCCACCTCGCGGTCCCGCTGTTCGGGTGTCCACCCCAGCACCCGGCCCATCAGCTCGGCCGCCTCCGGCGCGGCGACCACTCCCCGGTCGAACGTCTCGATGGAGATCCGGGTCCGCCGGGCCAGCACGTCCACGAGGTGCCGCGCGCCCTCGGCGGCGGCCGCATAGACGAACTCGGCCCGCAGGTAGTCCTCGGCGCCCTCGATCGGGCGGCCCAGGTCGGGGTCCTCCCGGATCAGGTCAAGCACCTCGGAGATCAGCGTGCCGTACCGGCCGAGCAGGTGCTCGACCCTCGCCACGTGCAGTCCCGAGGAGGCGGCCAGGATGCCCCGGCGGTTCCAGAGCGCCGGGTACCCGTCCGCGCCGAGCAGCGGCACCCGATCGGTGACACAGCGCGGCACGGTCCGGCCCAGGCTGTGCACGCAGGCGTCGACGGCGTCCCGGGCCATCACCCGGTACGTCGTGTACTTGCCGCCCGCCACCACGACCAGCCCCGGGACCGGGCTGCCCACGGTGTGCTCCCGGGACAGCTTCGAGGTGGACTCCGATTCGCCGGAGAGCAGCGGCCGCAGCCCGGCGTACACGCCTTCCACGTCGGCCCGGTCGAGCGGCGTGGAGAGCACCTTGTTGACCTCGCGCAGCAGGTAGTCGATGTCCTTGCTGGACGCGGCCGGGTGCGCCTTGTCGAGATTCCATTCGGTGTCGGTGGTGCCGACGATCCAGTGCCGGCCCCACGGGATCACGAAGAGCACGCTGGTGGCGGTCCGCAGGATCAGCCCGGTCGAGGACCGGATCCGGTCGCGCGGCACCACCAGGTGGATGCCCTTCGAGGCGCGGACGTGGAACTGCCCGCGTTCGCCGACCAGCGACTGGGTGTCGTCGGTCCAGACCCCGGTCGCGTTGATCACCTGCTGGGCGCGGATCTCGAACGTGCGATCGTGCTCGAGATCGTGGACCCGTACGCCGGTGACCCTCTCGCCCTCCCGCAGGAAGCCGACCACCTCGGTCCGCGAGGCGACGTGCGCGCCGTAGGCGGCGGCGGTCCGCGCCAGGAACATCGTGTGCCGGGCGTCGTCGAGCTGCCCGTCGTAGTACTGCAACGCGCCGACCAGCGACTCCTTGCGTAACGCCGGGCAGGCCCGGAGCGCGCCCCGGCGGGTCAGGTGGCGATGCCGCGGCAGCGCGTGCGACCAGGCCATCGCGTCGTAGAGGGTGACGCCCGCACCGGCGTAGAGGCGCTCCCAGGCGCGGTGCTTGAGCGGGTAGAGGAACCGGACCGGACGGGCCAGGTGCGGAGCGAGGCGCTGCAGGATGAGTCCCCGCTCCCGCAGCGCCTCACGCACCAGCCCGAAGTCCAGCATCTCCAGGTACCGCAGCCCTCCGTGGATGAGCTTGCTGGACCGGCTGGAGGTGCCGGAGGCGAAGTCGCGCGCCTCGACGAGGCCCACGGTCAGTCCCCGTGTGACCGCGTCGAGCGCGCAACCCGCCCCCACCACTCCCCCACCGATCACCAGCACGTCGACCTCGGCGCCGGCCAAGGCGGCCAGGGCGGCGTCCCGGTTCGTCGGAGAAAGGGCAGTAGTCATCGTCAGTCCACATCCACCCAGTCGAGGGTTCGCTGCACCGCCTTCTTCCACTTGCCGAAGCCCTGTTCGCGCTGTTCCCGCGACCAGTTCGGCTGCCAGCGCTGCGACTCGTTCCAGTTCTCGCGCAGCTCGTCGGTGGACTTCCAGAACCCGACGGCGAGACCCGCGGCGTACGCGGCGCCGAGAGCGGTGGTCTCGGCCACCACCGGACGGCTGACCGGAACGCCGAGCACGTCCGCCTGGATCTGCATGCACAGGTTGTTGGCCGTGATGCCGCCGTCGACCTTGAGCACGTCCAGCGTCACGCCGGAGTCCTGTGCCATGGCGTCGACGACGTCCCGGGTCTGGTAGCAGATCGCTTCCAGGGTGGCCCGGGCGATGTGCGCGCTCGTGTTGTACCGGGACAGCCCGACGATCGCGCCCCGGGCGTCGGACCGCCAGTACGGCGCGAACAGACCGGAGAACGCCGGCACGAAGTAGACGCCGCCGCTGTCCGCGACCTGCGCCGCGAGTGATTCGCTCTCGGCCGCGTCGTGGATCAGGTGCAGCTGGTCACGCAGCCACTGCACGGCCGATCCGGTCACCGCGATCGAGCCCTCCAGGGCGTAGACCGGGGCGGCGTCGCCGAACTTGTAGCAGACCGTCGTGAGCAGCCCGTTCTCCGAGCGCACGAGGTTCGTCCCGGTGTTGAGCAGCATGAAGTTGCCCGTACCGTAGGTGTTCTTCGCCTCGCCCGGCGCGAAGCAGACCTGGCCGACCGTCGCGGCCTGCTGGTCGCCGAGGTCGCCGGTGATCGGCACGTCGCCGCCGAGCGGGCCGTCGACGTGGGCGACGCCGTAACCGGTCGGGTCGGACGACGGCCGGATCTCGGGCAGCATCCGGCGGGGGATGGCGAAGAACGACAGCAGTTCGTCGTCCCAGTCGAGCGTCTCCAGGTTCATCAGCATGGTCCGGCTGGCGTTCGTCACGTCGGTGACGTGCCGGCCCCCGTTCACCCCGCCGGTGATGTTCCAGAGCAGCCAGCTGTCGGTGTTGCCGAAGATCGCGTCGCCACGCTCGGCCGCCTCGCGTACCCCGTCGACGTTCTCCAGGATCCACTGGATCTTGCCGCCGGAGAAGTACGTGGCGGGCGGCAGGCCGGCCTTGCGCCGGATGACGTCGCCGCGCCCGTCCCGGTCGAGGGCGGAGGCGATCCGGTCGGTACGAGTGTCCTGCCAGACGATCGCGTTGTAGTAGGGCCGGCCGGTCCGCCGGTCCCACACCACGGCGGTCTCCCGCTGGTTCGTGATGCCGACCGCGGCCAGGTCGCTCGCCGACAGGTTGGCCTTCTGCATGGCCGTCCGCACGACGGTGACCGTCCGGTCCCAGATCTCCAGGGGGTTGTGCTCGACCCACCCGGCCTGCGGCAGGATCTGCTCGTGTTCGAGCTGGTGGCGGGCCACCTCGTTACCACTGTGATCGAAGATCATGAACCGGGTGCTGGTCGTACCCTGATCGACTGCGCCGACGAAGTCAGCCACGGTGTGCCTCCACGTTCTCGTCACCACGGGGTGTCGGGATCCTGCCCGGCTCCGGAGGCTCCTCCGACGGCAGGAAGCGCCCGACCAGAACTTTGTACAGGCCCGCGCCGATGATTCCACCGATGATGGGCGCGACTATCGGCACCCAGAAATAGAGATATCCCGTCTGATCCCGGAACGCGGTCTCATAGCCGGTCAGGTAGCTGGCGAGCCGCGGCCCGAAGTCACGGGCCGGGTTGATCGCGTACCCGGCGGCGGTCCCCCACGCCATGCCGATGCCGACGACGACCAGGCCGATGATGAACGGCGCGAGGTTGGCCTGCGGCGGCGTGCTCGCCACATCGGTGATCGCGAGGATCAGGAACAGCAGGATCGCGGTGCCGATGATCTGGTCCCGGAACGCGCCCCACTCGCTGAACGGCAGCGTGCCGTTGCCGGGCAGGGTGGAGAAGACGCCCTGGGTCTTGATGGTGAGGCCCGGGTCGGCCGCGTGCAGCGCCTCGGTGTAGTTCCAGCGCACCAGCAGCGCGGCCACGAAGGCGCCGAGGAACTGGGCGACGATGTACGGGAACACCTTCTTCCACTCGAAGCCCTTGAAGACGGCGAGCGCGATGGTGACCGCGGGATTGAGGTGCGCGCCGCTGATCCGCGCCGCGACGTAGACGCCGAACGTGACACCCAGGCCCCAGGCCCAGGCGATGCTGTCGTGGTCCCCGATGCCGGCCGCCGCCACCTGGGCGACCACGCCGACACCGAACAGAATGAGGATCATCGTGCCGGCGAACTCCGCGAGGAACTCGGCGGCGATTCCAGGAATCTTGGGTCGTGTAACCATGCTCCCTCCCTGCCTCTGATGTCCTGGACGCTAGGAACGGGATCGACTCGGGGCAATGAACGCCGGTCGGCATTGTCGAACATCGACCACGGCGAGTCGTCACACAGTGGCATAGAGTGCGAAACATGCCGGGCACCGTGCAGGCGATCGAGCGAGCGGCCGCGATCCTGCGGACGCTCGCCGGTGGGCCCGGCCGTCTGGGGCTCAGCGAGATCGCCCGGACCCTCGATCTGGCGAAGGGCACCACCCACGGCATCCTGCGCACCCTGCAGCTCGTCGGGTTCGTCGAGCAGGACCGCAACTCCGGCCAGTACCAGCTCGGCGGCGCCCTGCTGCACCTGGGAACGAGCTATCTCGACATCAACGAGCTGCGCTCCCGCTCGATCAACTGGGCGGACCCGCTCGCCGCGCGCAGCGGGGAGTCGGTGCGGATCGGAACCGTCCTGGAAGGACGGGTGCTGGTCGTGCACCACGTGTTCCGGCCGGACGACACGTTCCAGACGCTCGACGTCGGCACGCTGCTGCCGCTGCACGCCACCGCCCTCGGCAAGGTGCTGCTCGCGTACCGGTCGGGCGGCACCGGGGTGCCCGCGGGTGAGCTGGAGAGGTTCACCCGCAAGACGCTCGCCGAACCGAAGCCGCTCGCGTCCGCCCTGGAGGGCGTCCGCGAAGCCGGCTGGGCGGTGGAGATCGAGGAGCTGACGCTCGGCCAGGCGGCCATCGCGGCGCCGATCAGGGGGTACGGGGGACTCGTGGTCGGCGCGATCGGCATATCCGGCCCGGTCGAACGGCTCTGCGACAGCCGGTACCGCCCGCACCCCCACCTGATCACCTACGTCCGCGACGCCGCCCGCGCCGTGTCACGGGACCTGGGAGCCGCCCGATGACCGAGCGATACGTGGTAGCGATCGACCAGGGCACCACCTCCACCCGCTGCATCGTCTTCGACCGCCGGGGGCAACTGGTCTCGCTCGCCCAGCAGGAGCACAAGCAGCACTTCCCCAAGCCCGGCTGGGTCGAGCACGACGCCATGGAGATCTGGCGCAACGTGGAGCGGCTCGCGCCCCGGGTGCTGCGCCGGGCCGGGATCGGGCTCGACCAGGTGGCCGCGCTCGGCATCGCCAACCAGCGGGAGACCACGGTGGTCTGGGACCGCGACACCGGGACGCCGGTCAGGCGGGCGATCATCTGGCAGGACACCCGGACCGACGCGCTGGTCCACGAGCTGTCGGCCCGGCCGGGGGCCAAGGAGGTGGAGGAGCGGTCGGGGCTGCCGCTGGCGACGTACTTCTCCGGACCGCGCCTGAAGTGGACGCTGGACCACACGCCGGGGCTGCGCGAGCGCGCGGAGCGCGGCGAGGTGCTCTGCGGGACCATGGAGACCTGGCTGATCTGGAACCTCACCGGCGGCCTGCACGTCACCGACGTGACGAACGCGAGCCGGACCATGCTCCTCGACGTACGCACCCTCAGATGGTCACCGGAGTCGCTCGCCTTCTTCGGCATCCCGGCGGCCATGCTGCCCGAGGTCCGGCCGTCGATCGGCGTCTTCGGGACGGCCACGGCGGCGTTCCCGGGCGTCCGGATCGGGGCGGCGCTCGGCGATCAGCAGGCGGCGCTCTTCGGGCAGACCTGTTTCACCCCGGGCGAGGCCAAATGTACGTACGGCACCGGCAGCTTCCTGCTGCTCAACACCGGGACCGAACTCGTGCGCTCGGACAACGGCCTGCTGAGCACGGTCGCCTACCGGATCGCCGGGGAACCCGCCGCGTACGCCCTGGAAGGCTCCATCGCGATCACCGGCTCGCTGGTCCAGTGGTTCCGCGACCAGCTCGAACTGATCTCCAGCGCTCCCGAGATCGAGACCCTGGCCCGGACCGTCGCGGACAACGGCGGCTGCTACATCGTCCCGGCCTTCTCCGGGCTCTACGCGCCCTACTGGCGCAGCGAGGCCCGCGGCGTGATCGTGGGACTGACCTCGTACATCACCAAGGGGCACCTGGCCCGGGCGGTCCTGGAGGCGACCGCCTGGCAGACCCGCGAGGTGGTCGACGCCATGAACGCCAACTCCGGCCTCGCCCTGCGCACCCTCAAGGTGGACGGCGGGATGACCGCCGACAACCTGCTCATGCAGATGATCGCGAACGTGCTGGACGTGCCGCTGGTCCGCCCGCTCGCCGTGGAGACGGTGTCGCTGGGCGCGGCGTACGCGGCCGGTCTCGCCGCCGGTTACTGGCCGGACCTGGACGGCCTGCGCCGCAACTGGCACATCGCCGGCCAGTGGCTGCCGGCGATGGATCCGGCGGTGCGCGCCACCGAGTTCGCCAACTGGCGCCGCGCGGTGGAGCGCACCTTCGACTGGATCCAGCCGGCCTGACGACTCGGTGGCGCGGCCGGTCAGCCGGTCACGCAGCCGGTCGACCGGACCGGCACCGGGCCCGCCCGGTTCGTGGACGAGCTCGGCGTATCGAAGGAGTGAGTTCGCGGGCGGCGGCGGGCCGGGACCGCGATGATGGCGGGATGCCCGCCCCCGCGGAGTGGCTCGCCGCCCTCGACGCCGACCCCCAGGGCTGGGCGCTGGCCGAGGCGATCCGCTGCCCGGAGTCCTCCGAGATCGTCGACTTCGAGGTCCGCTACATGAACGAGGCCGGCGCCGAGATCGCCGGCCGGCCGCGCGAGGAGCTGATCGGCCGCCGCTACCGCGATCTCTGGCCGGAGACCGTGCACGACGGGACGCTGCCGCTCTACCGCGCGGTCGTGGAGACCCGGCAGCCCGCGACCAGGACCGTCTACTACGACAAGACCAGCATCGCCGGGCACTTCGACATGTGGATCGGCCCGCACGGCGACGGTTTCCTGGTCCGCTTCGTCGACCTGCGGCGGGTCACCATGGCGCCGCGCTCGTCCGGCGGCGCCCGGCTGCTCGACGTGCTGAACGCGATGTTCGACGGGTTCACCCTGCTGCGAGCGGTCCGCGACGGCGACGGCCGGATCATCGACTTCGTCTGCGAGCACGTGAACGCCGCGGGCGCGGCCGTCACCGGGCACACCGTCGAGGACCTGATCGGCCGGCCGCTCAGCGTCATCGACAGTGCGAGCTGGGAGAACGGCCTCTTCGAGCGGTACCGGGCGGTGACCGAGACCGGAGTGCCGTGGCGCAACGAGTTGTCGTTCCCGGCGGTCGGCCAGGTGTGGGAGATCAAGGTCGGGCGGGCCGGGGCCGACTTCGTGGCCGTCTCGTTCCGGGACATCACCGAGCAGGTCGAGCAGCGCCGGCAGGTCGCCTCGGTCGCGGCGGCGCTGCAGCGGGCGCTGCTGCCGTCCGACCTGCCGCACGTGCCGGGTCTGCGGCACGCGGCCCGCTACCTGCCGTGGACGCAGGGCCTGGAGGTCGGCGGCGACTGGTACGACGTCATCGCGATCGCCGACGACGTGGTCGGCGTGGTGATCGGTGACGTGGCCGGCCACAACAGCGCCGCGGCGGCCGCCATGGGCCAGGTCCGCAACGCGCTGCGCGCCTACGCCAGCGAGGGCCACGACCCGGCCGGCGTGCTGCACCACGCCAACCAGCTGCTCTTCGACATGCACCTGGAGACCCTCGCGACCTGCTGTTACCTGGAACTGCACCCGGCCGAGGGCACGGCCACCGCGGTCCTGGCCGGTCATCCACCGCCGATGCTGCGGATCGGCGAGAGCACCGGCGCGATCGCGCTGCGCCGCGGGCCGCCGCTCGGCGTGACCCGCGACGCCACGTACCACGGCACCACGTTCCTGGTGCCGTCCGGCTCGGCGCTGCTGCTCTACACCGACGGCCTGGTCGAGGGCAGCCGCCACCCGATCGACCGCGGCATGGCCGAGCTGCGGGACGCCGTCGCGGCGGCGCCGCACGCCGACCCGGAGCGCATCCTCGACCACGTGCTGGCAGCCCGGGTCGGTCCCCGGCCGCGCAGCGACGACGTGGCGATCCTCTGCCTCACCAACGACGCCGTCACCGCCGATCCGCCGACGGTCCGGCGCCGGTTCCGCGGCGAGGCGCTCAGCGCGTCCACCGCCCGCCGGTTCACCAGCGACATCCTGGAGGCGTGGGAGCTGACCCCGCTGCTGGACGACGCGCTGCTCCTGCTCGGTGAGCTGATCACCAACGCGATCCAGCACACGGTCGGCGACGTCGTGGTCGAGCTGCGCCGGGACAAGTCGCTGCGGGTCGCGGTGAGCGACCCGAGCGAGCGGCCGCCGGCGCCGCGCTTCGCCGGCCCGGAGAGCGAGGACGGCCGCGGCCTGCTGATCGTCGAGCGCCTCGCCTGCGGCTGGGGAACCGAGACCCTCGCCACCGGCGGCAAGACGGTCTGGTTCGAGCTCTCCTAGTGCTCAGTGCGCCGGCACGCCGAGACGGTGCGGGTCCGCCTGCCGGAAGCCACGGCAGTGCCCGCACACCAGGTAGTGCTGCGCCGCCTTCACCGGGAAGAGCGGAATGAAGAACAGGGTGAATTTCGTGGACCGTCTCAGCAGTTGCTGAGGCGCCTGCCACCCGCAGATCTCGCAGGTCATCAGGTGGGTGCCGACGAGATGGTCCTTCGTGCTGAGGCCGAACAAGAGGAACATGGTCCTCAGTGTTACCCACCACCGCCAGTGGTCAGTCTCCGTTGTCCCGGACGAGAGCTACTGGGGAGGCGACGTGGCAGGACCGAGCCTGGTCATCCGGTTCGGTGCCGGGCGGATCACGCTGGCGCTCGACGACGACACGGTGAGCGGTCTGCCGACCGTGCGGCACCGGGACACGACGGCCGGCGCGGGCACCTCGCCGGCCGAGTTGTCCGGACAGTTCGCCGAGGTGCTGCGGGATGCCGTGCCGCCGGTGCCGCGCCGGCTCACGGTGATCTGCCCGGTGGGCTGGGAGGAGCGTCACCGGATCGCGATGACCCGGGCCGCGGCCGCGGCGGGGGTGTCCGGTCCGTCGTTCCTGATCGGCCCGGTCGCCGTCGCTCATTCGGTCGCCACCGGGCTGCGGCGGCGGCGGGCGGCAGCGGTGGTCACCCTGGGTGGCCCGCTTGCGGAGGTCGCCGTTCTCGTTCGTACGCGGACCGGCTTCACTCTTCTCGGCGAACCCTCGGGGGTGCTGGTCCCGCACACTCCGGAGGGCCGGCGTCGCGTGGTCGGCGAGCTTCTCACCACGGTCTCCGGGGCCGGCCTCACCACCGAGCAGCTGGCCGGGGTCTACGTGGTGGGCGACACCGAGCCCGGCGCCCCGCTGGCCGCCGAGATCCAGAAGACGCTCGGGGTGGCCACCTCGGCACGCCGTGAACTGGAGACGGCCGCCGTCGACGGGGCGCTCACGGCGTACCCGCGCAGGAATCGTGGCCTGCGCCGCCGCACCCTGGCCGCGGCAGCCGCGGTGGTCGCGCTGATGATCGCCGCCGTGGGCGGCATGCAGCTCCGGGGCAGCGCCGAACCGGCCGGCGCGCGGTTCGTCTCGGCCACCGCCGCGCCCGCGCCGCTGGTGCACGTCCTCGATGCCGACGCCGGATCCCTGACCACCCTCGACACCGCGACCGGCGGCGTCACCCCGGTGTCGCCGGTGCCCGCCGGTGAGGCGGACTGGTTCCGGCTCACCCCGGACGGGCGCACCGCGATGATCGGCAACGTCGACGGCGTCACCCTGATCGACACCGCGACCCGCAAGGTACGCGCCCACGTCCCGCTGCCCGGCGCCACCGCCGGCGCGATCTCCGCCGACGGCCGGACGCTGTCCGTGCTGACCTGGCCCGGACGCGGCGAGAAATCCCGGATCGTGCCGGTCGACGTCGCCACCGGCGCCCCGGGCACCCCGATCATCGCCGGTGAGCGGGCCGGGCAGCTGGCCGGCGGACCGGACGGCCGGCTCTACGTGCTGGAGCCGGCGACCCGCTCCTCCGGGGCACAGCTGGACATCGTGGACACCAGGACGCAGACGACCAGGCACGTGCCGGTGCACCGGAGTTCCCGGGAGATCGCGCTGACCCCGGACGGGCGGACGCTCTATGTGGCGGCGGATCGCTGGCTGGGCCCGTACGACGGAACCCTGCGACCGCCGATCACCCTGCCCGGCACGATCACCGCGCTGGTGGTCACGCCGGACGGCCGTTCCGTCTACGCCCTCTGCGAGGACCTGGTCGTGGCCGTCGACGTGGCGACCTCCCGGATCCGCGCGACGATCCCGCTGGCCGGGGTCGGCAACGCCTGGCGGCTCAGCGCCTCCCCGGACAGCCGCCGCGTCTACGTCTACGGCAGCACCGACGTCCCGGCGATCGGCTGGATCGACACCGCGACCGACCGGGCCGGCCTGCCGATCCGGGTCGGCGCCCAGCCCGGGGAGATCCTGCACCGCGCCGACGGCTCGGCCGCCTACGTCCTGACCCGCCGCGACGACCAGCGGTCCGCGCTGGTCACCGTCGACGCCGCGACCGGCACGGCGGGCCGGGTCTTCGAGCTGCCGCCCGGCCCGGTCGTCATCGCGACCCCGTAGAGAAAGTCGCAGCGAATCCTTCAGTGCGGCGGGGCCCGGCCGACAAGTAATCGCGAGAGAGACAGTCAACCCGACTTCGAGAGGCCGGTAGCACAACGTGCGTAGCTCCGCGGTTTACGACCAGATCCCCGTCGTCAAGGTGACCGGCCAGGGCACCACCACCCTGTCCGCCTTCCACGACGCGCTGGTCCAGGCCGACCTCGCCGTCTACAACCTGGTGCGGCTCTCCAGCGTCATCCCGCCCGGCACGTCGGTCGACGCGACCGGCAAGGCCCCGGTCCCGGTCGGCGCGTGGGGCGACAAGCTGTACTGCGTCTACGCCGACCAGTACGCGACGCTGCCGGGCGAGCAGGCGTGGGCCGGCATCGGCTGGGTGCAGCGCCTCGACGGCAAGGGCGGGCTCTTCGTCGAGCACGAGGGCACCAGCGAGGGGTATGTCACCCAGGCGATCAAGAACAGCCTCCGCGACCTGATCCGCGGGCACGAGGAGGGCTTCACCGACCCGGACTTCGTGGTGCACGGCGTGGTCTGCGAGAGCGACCCGGTCTGCGCCATGGTCATCGCGCCGTACGAGACCGCCACCTGGGCCGGCGCCCCGCGCGACTGACCGCCGCCGGCACACCTCCGCACGGCTTTGCGGAGGTGTGCCTCCGGTCACTGGCCGGAATCGCCGGGGACCACGGGAGGTTCGCGCTGTCATGACGACGATCGGACTCATCGGCAGCGGGAACATCGGCAGCACCGTGGCACGCCTCGCGGTGGCTGCGGGCCACACCGTCGTGCTGAGCAACTCCCGCGGTCCCGCGACACTCGCCGGCCTCATCGCCGAACTCGGCCCGAACGCCTCCGCCGCCACCCCGGCGCAGGCCGCCGCCGCGGCCGACATCGTGGTGGTCACGGTGCCGCTCAAGGCGTACGGCGACATCCCGGCGGAACCGCTGGCCGGCAAGGTCCTGATCGACACGAACAACTACTACCCCGAGCGTGACGGCCGCATCGCCGCGCTCGACGACGGCTCCACGACCACCGGCGAGCTCGTCCAGGCGCACTTCGCCGCCGCCAAGGTCGTGAAGGGCTTCAACAACATCTGGTTCGAGCACCTGCGGTCGCTGGCCCGCCCGGCCGGCTCGCCGGAGCGGTCCGCGCTCCCGATCGCCGGTGACGACGACGTGGCGAAGAAGCAGGTCACCGAGTTCTTCGACAGCATCGGCTTCGACGTGGTCGACGCGGGACCGCTCGCCGAGAACTGGCGCACCCAGCGCGACACCCCGGTCTACGTGACCCCGTACGGCCGTTACGGCGACCCGGCCGGCGCCACCGCCTCCGCCGACTACGTCCGCGAGCGCCTCTCCGCCGCCAAGCGGTAACCACCACGACGTTGCAGATCTCCCGCCTTGCGGCGGCTCGGTGGAGATCGAGGGCCGCGCGCCCGGTCGGCGGACCGGACGCGCGGCCTCTTCATCGGAACTCGTCGTGGGTGACGTAGGTTCCGGACGGTGGCGTCGTCGTCGTGCGGTTGGGGCCGTTCTCCCAGGTCACCGAGCCGTCCTCGGCCTTGCGCAGATATTTGAACTCGATCGCCGTGTTCGGCGGCAGGGACACGTCGCCGGACCAGACCGGATAGGTCGCGGCGGACAGCGGAACCGCGCGCCCGGGATCCCATCCGCCCAGTTCCGGGACGTCGCCGACGACGAAGACGTTCTGTCCCCAGACCGTCTCGGCGGTCACCCGGAAGGTGGCGGCGATCCGGTTCACCGGCGGACGGAACGTGACACCGCCGTTCCCGGTCACCGCCGCGGCGTTCACGGCATGGGCGAGCGCGTCGCCGCCGGCCGCGTCCTCGATGCCGATCGTGGCGCTGACACCGGTGGCCCGCACGCCGGACAACCCCCGGTAGCGGTAGGTGATCGTGCCGTCCCGGTGCAGGATCGCGCTCACCGAGATCCGCCCGCTGCCGTCCTCGCCGTAGAAGCGCGCGTTGCGCCACTCCACCACGAACGCATCGGCGTCGGATCGGGTGAAGATCCCACCGGCGTCGTCGACGACCAGGTCGTCCCAGAACGGGTAGAGCGCGTCGTTGGGCGCGGCCGATGAGGGAAGAGCGCCGTTCTGGTACGCCGCCAGCGCCGTGCCGAAACCGATCACTCCATTGGTGCTCACCCAGGCCCGGTCGTGGGTCACCCCGTAGAACGGGACGGCGAACGGCAGGCTCACCTCGGCCGTGCCGTCGTCGCCGATCAGATCCAGTCGCTCGGCGCCGGGACGGTAGTCCTCGGACGCCGCCCCGCAGGTGTGCCCGAACCGGTCCCGGGCCGCGTCGAGGGTGATGTCCACGGTGGCGTCCCCGCTCACGGTGAGCTGCCGGGAGTCCGGCAGCACGCATCCGCCCGCCGGCGTGACCGTCAGCAGGTAGTCCCCGATCGGCGCGGCGAACCGGTAGCGACCTGCGGAGTCCGTGGTCACCGACACCGGGGTGCCGCCGAGCGCGACGGTGGCGCCGGCCACCGGCGTGCCGCCCGAGCCGATCGTCCCCTCGATCACCGCGGACATGCTCGTCGTCAGCGCCGCGTCGAGAGTCACCGCGCCGCCGTCCGTGATCCGCACGTCGCGTTCCCAGGCGTCGTAGCCGAAAGCGGTCACCCGCAGCCGATGGTTCCCGGCCACCACCTGGCCGAACCGGTATTCGCCGCCGGTCCCGCTGCTCACCGAACGGCCGCCGAGCGACACGGTGGCGCCCGCGACCGGCGCCGCGTCCCCGGTCACGGTGCCGGCGAGGCTGCCGGCCGGGCTGACCGCGAGGTCGACGGCGGCGTGCGCGTCCAGCCGACCCTGGCCGAAGACGTTGTTGTCGCCGGCCGTCCCGCCGCACGTCGTGTCGCCGGTGTCGATCGCCGTCTCGTCCAGGATCTCCCTGGTCGCGGCGATGTCGCGGCGCAGGCCGGGCGCCGCTGACCAGATCAGCGCGACGGTGGCGGCGGTGTGCGGTGAGGCCATCGACGTCCCGCTGTAGACGGCGTACCCACCGCCCGGCACGCTCGACCGGACGTCCACCCCGGGCGCGGCGATGTCCGGCTTGATCGTGTGGTCCTGCCCCGAGCCGCGGCTCGAGAAGCCCGCGATCGCGTCGTTCACGTCGAAAGCCCCCGAGGCGTACGCCGCGGTGTACGACCCGGGACTGCCCGCCGTCTCGCACGCCGGGCCGGCGTTGCCGTTCGCGAAGGCCGGGAAGATACCGGCGGCCGTCCACGCGCTCACCACGTCGGCGTACCAGGGATCGAATCCGGCGGCGCCGCCCCACGAGTTGTTGACGATGTCCGGCGCCAGGTCGGGACGCGGGTTCCGGCCGTCCAGGTCGGTGGGCGCGACGATCCACTGACCGGCCGCGAGCAGTGCGGCGACCGAGCAGGAGTTCGTCTCGCAGCCCTTCGCGGCGATCCAGGTGGCGCCCGGCGCGACCCCGATGCCACCGGACCCGGCCATCGTCCCCATGGTGTGCGTGCCGTGGCCGGTGGTGTCGCACGGTTCGGCGCCGGGGCAGGTGTGCGAAGGGTCGTACCAGTGGTAGTCGTGCTGGTAGGAGCCGTCGGCCTGCCGTCCCCGGTAGTTCCCGGCGAGCGCCGGATGGTCGAACTGCACACCGGTGTCGATGTTCGCCACCACGATCCCGTCACCGCGGTCGTCCCGTTCCGACCAGACGCGCGGCGCGCCGATCCGGTCGATGTTCCACTCGACCGCGTCCACGGCGGCCCGGACGTCACCGGCGACCGGCGCCGGCAGCGTGACCGGGTCGTCCGGCACGATCGCCTTGACGTCGTCCCGGGCGGCGAGTTCCCGCTTCAGCGCGGCGTCGCCGGTCACCCGGATCGTGTCGGCGATCCAGTACGTCTCGAACTCGGCTCTCCGGCTGGACAGCAGCTCCCGCAGCGACTCCTGGCTCTTCTCCGCCCCGGCCCGGGCCGCCCGGTAGAACCCCGTGCCGGTGGCCTCGACCCCGCCGCGGTCGCGGAGCAGCACCCAGAACGACCCGGCGGGTCCGGCCGCCCATCCCGGCGCGACCCCGGCCGCGGCGGCCACCGTGCCCAGCACGGCGGCCACCACCCATCGCTTCCCGTATCGCTTCATCGCGTTCTCCCCAGATCGATGGATCCGGGTGAGGACGCTATTGAGGAACGCCTATGTATGCAAGAAATTTCTTTGCTTGCAAGATGTTTCACAGCCGTGAAGCCGCAGGTCCCGGCGTTCTAGGAGCCCGATCGGGCACCTGCCAACTTCGCCGCGGTGCGCTGCCTCAGCGCGAAGCCCTGCTTCGCCGCGTCCCGCAGCCGGGCCACGAGCGGCGACTTCGACCGGCGGGCCCACGGAACCGGTACCTCCACGGTCCCGTACTTCTGCTTGTAGGCGTTGCCGCCGACGAAGTCGAACTCGGTCACCCCGCGCTCCCGAGCCCAGCGCAGCGCGTGCCAGATCAGCGTCTCGTTGGGCCGCAGGTGCTGGTGCTCCCGGTAGCTCGCACCGCCCCAGAAGTACATCGTGCGGTGGTACCAGGGCAGCACCGCGGTCGCGATGGACCGGCCGTCGGCATCCCTGGCACGCAGCAGCAGGATCCGCCCGGACGGTTCCAAGTGACGGATCAACGACTTGACTCTTTCCACCGAATAAGTGGGAACCAGATTCTGCTTGGCGAATACGTCCCGCAATTGATCGTAGAATTCACCGGCGAATGCGGGATCACCGGACACCTCTTCGACGACCACTCCGGACTTCGCCGCCTTGCGGATGTTGCGCCGGCACGCGCTCGCCATCGCGCCGAACAGCGCGTCCTCGTCCGGGCGCACATCGATCACCGCGGTGGGCGCGGCGTCCCATCGCAGGCCCAGCCCGCCGAGGTCCGCCTCGGTCAGGCCGCGGTCCCGGATCTCCAGATGGGCGCAGCCGAGCTCCGTGAAGGCGAACGGCATCAGTGCCTCCAGCGCCGCCCGCCGGGGCACGTCCGGGCGCAGGTTGAACCCCACGTACGAGGTGGTCCAGCCGGCCATCGGGCTGCCCAGGATGCGCAGCCCGTACTTCCTGGTGATCAGCCCGGTGAAGTGACCCACCGGGGTATACCCGTCGTGCACGGTGGCGAGCACCGGCTCGGCGCCCTGGCACTCGGCGACGAACGCCAGCCACTCGGGAGTGTGGAAGATCAGCCGGTCGTGGTAACCGGCACGGTCGCGGATGAGGGCCTCACTCGGCTCCACCCGTCGCAGTCGAAGCATGGTTTCGGTATCCCCGATCGAAATAGACGCCGCGGTGGGATGGTGCCCACGCGCACGCCCATTTCACAATGACCCGTTCGGACCATTCCGCATTCACGCGAATAATACTCGCGTTCCTTATGACAATTGCTACTGCCGTCGCCCTGACGCATTTGCCATCGTGGGTGAGAGCCGCGGGGCGCAGAGCGTCGTGGCCCTTCGTGGTCGAGATCAAGAGGGGGACCATGCATCCGCCCACGGCGCTGAAGAAACGCCTGAACGAGCTCGGGCTGCGCAGCCGGCTCCGGGCGCGCCCCCGGACACAGGGCCGGATCCTGGCGCCGGCCGGTCTTCTCCGCCGCCTGCCCAGCGCGCCGGGCCTCTACTTCCCCTTCTACCACGACGTGCTCCCGGAGTACGCCGGCGACCTGCGCCACCACCTGCGCACCCTGAAGGCGATCGGCCCGATGCTGGCGTGGGACGAGGCGCTCGCGGTGCTGGCCGGCGACAGGCCGCTGACCGGCCCGATGTTCTGTCTCTCCTTCGACGACGCGCACCCGAGCTGGCGCGACGTGGCCGCCCCGATCCTGCTGGACATGGGGGTGCCGGCGATGTTCTTCCTGACCTCCGGGATGGTCGGCCGGCCCGGCAACCTGACCTGGGACGACTGCCGTCAGCTGGCGGCGGCCGGGTTCCAGTTCGGCTCGCACACGGTGACCCATCACCGCCTCGCCGACCAGGACGACGAGACCGCCGCCCGCGAGCTGATCGACTCCAAACGCGAGATCGAGGACGAGCTCGGCGCCGAGGTCCGCGACTTCGCCGCGCCGTACGGCCACCCCGCCGTCGACTTCCGCGACCGTGACGTGCGGACCGCGCGGCAGGCGGGTTACCGGAGCTTCTCCAGCACCCTGCGCAAGGCGATGCACGCCGGCGACTCGCCGCTGTGCATCCGCCGCCAGGGCCTGCACCCGGCCTGGCCGATCATGGCAGTGAGGACCCGGGTCCATGACTGACGCGCGCATCCACCTCTCCCCACCCGACGTCAGCGACCTGGAACGCAAGCTGCTGCTCAAGGCGTTCGACTCGAACTGGGTGGCCCCGGTCGGCCCCGACCTGGACGCCTTCGAGGAGCAGGTCGCCGAGCTGGTCGGCGTCCGGCACGCGGTCGCGTTGTCCAGTGGCACGGCGGCCCTGCACCTGGCGCTGATCGGGGCCGGGGTGCGGCGCGGCGACACCGTGCTGGTCCCGTCGTTCACGTTCGCCGCCACCGCCAACGCGGTGACCTACCTGGGCGCCCGCCCGGTCTTCGTCGACAGCACGCCGGCCAGCTGGAACGTCGATCCCGAGCTGATCGCCGAGGAGCTGCGCGGCCGGGCCGAGCACGGCCGGCTGCCACGCGCCGTGATCGCCGTCGACATGTACGGGCAGTGCGCCGACTACGAGCCCCTGCTCACCGCCTGCGACCGGTACGGCGTCCCGCTGATCGAGGACGCCGCCGAGGCCCTGGGCGCCACCTACCAGGGCCGTCCGGCCGGCTCGTTCGGGCTGGCCGGCGTCCTGTCGTTCAACGGCAACAAGATCATCACCACCGGTGGCGGCGGGATGCTGGTGACCGACGACGGCCGGATGGCGAAACAGGCACGGCACCTCGCCACCCAGGCCCGCGAGCCAGTGCCGCACTACGAGCACCGCAGCATCGGCTACAACTACCGGCTCAGCAACCTGCTCGCCGCCGTCGGCCGCGGCCAGGTGCAGCGGCTGCCGCAGATGATCGCGGCCCGGCGGGAGACGTTCCGGTACTACCGGGACGCGCTGCCCGACCTGACCTTCATGCCGATCGCGGCGTACGGCGAGCCGAACTACTGGCTCACCTGCGCGCTGACCGAGGACGCCGCTCAGAGGGACCGGATCATCGCCGAGCTGGCCCGGCACGACATCGAGGCCCGCCCGGCCTGGAAACCGATGCATCTGCAGCCGGTCTTCCAGGACTGTGTGACGCGTGGTGGCGAGGTCAGCGCCGGCCTGTTCCGCCGCGGGCTCTGCCTGCCCAGTGGTTCCGCCCTGACCGGCCGCGACCGTGAGCGCGTGGTCACCGCCGTCCGAGCCGCGATGAAGGGCTGACCGGGATGCACATCGTCTACATCCACCAGTACTACTGCAACCCGGCGATGGCCGGCGGGATCCGCTCCTACGAGCAGGCCCGCCGTCTGGTCGCCCGTGGCCACACGGTCGACGTGATCACCACGGACATCACGCCCGGCGACCGTGAGCTGGGCTGGAAGGTGACCGAGGACGACGGCGTCCGCGTGCACTGGTTCCGCGTCCCGTACTCGAACAACATGTCCTACACCCGGCGGCTGCGCGCCTTCGGCGAGTTCATGGTGCTCGCCGCCGCGCGCGCGGCCCGGCTCAAGGCCGACCTGGTCTTCGCCACCAGCACCCCGCTCACCGTCGCCGTGCCCGGCGTGATCGCGGCGAAGCTGCGGCGGGCGCCGTTCGTCTTCGAGGTCCGCGACCTCTGGCCCGAGGTGCCGATCGAGATGGGCGCGCTGCGCAACCCGGTGGCGCGCGGGCTGGCCGGGGCGCTGGCGAACTTCGCCTACCGCAACGCGTCCGAGGTGATCGCCCTCTCCCCCGGGATGGCCGCCGGCGTGACCGCGCGACGGCCGCAGACCCGGACGACGGTCATCCCGAACGCCGCGGACATCGACCTCTTCCAGGTCGGCAACGACGACATCCGGAGATTCCGGGCGCGATACGCCTGGCTCGGTGACCGCCCGCTCATCGTCTACACCGGAGCGCTCGGCGCGGTCAACGGCGTGGAGTACCTGGTGAAAGCCGCCTCCCGGATGCGCGACATCGACCCGGACATCCGGGTGCTGATCGTCGGCCACGGCAAGGAGTGGGAGCCGACCAGAGAGCTCGCGGAGCGCGAGGGACTCCTGAACACCGTCGTCCACATGTGGGAGAAGGTCCCCAAGTCCGAGCTGCCGGTCATCCTCGGCGCCGCCACCATGTCGACCAGCTTCGTCCGGCCGATCCGCGGCCTCTGGGACAACTCGGCGAACAAGTTCTTCGACGCGCTCGCCGCCTCCCGCCCGATCGCCATCAACTACGGCGGCTGGCAGGCCGACCTGCTCCGCGAGACCGGCGCCGGGCTGGTCCTCGACCCGGAGAACCACGACGCGGCCGCATCGCTGCTGGTCCAGTACTTGCGCGACGACGTGTGGCTGAAGGAGGCGCGTGAGGCCGCCCACCGGCTGGCCGTCGAACGGTTCTCCCGCGACCTGCTCTTCGACGATTTCGAACGGGTCCTCGAGCGATCAGCACAGCGAAACTGAGCGGGGAGACAGCGTGGAACTGCGTGCGTACGTCCGGGCCTGCCGGCGCCGATGGCTCTGGCTGCTGGTGCCGGTGCTGCTCGCGATCGTGACGGCGGCGGGCCTGACTCTGACCGGCCCGCCGGCCTACAAGTCCTCGATGATCGTCTTCGTGACCGGCGGGAACAGCGACCCGGACGCCGACGCCCGCCGCCTCAACTCCTACATCGCCCTGCTGACCGGCCCCCGGGTGGCGAACGGCGTGGTCGACCGCCTCGGCGACGAGGTGACCGCCGAGCAGGTGCAGAAGAGCCTCTCCGCGCAGGTCAAGGAGGGCACCGACCTGCTGCAGATCTCGGCTGCCGACACCGATCCGGACCGCAGCAGGCGGATCGTCACCACCGCCGCGTCGGTGCTGGTCAGCCTCGCCCGGCAGATCGGGCGGACGGGGGCCGACGACGGGCCGGCGCCGGCCATCTCGATCGTGCAGGACGCGGTCACCGCCGAGGAGCCGGACAACCTGTTCCGCAACATCGGCTTCGCCGCGGTGCTGGGCCTGCTGATCGGCGCGATCGCCGTGGCCGTCCGCGAGGCGACCGCCAAGACCGTGGCCGAGGAGGAGGACCTGCGCCGGCTCGGCCTCGGCACGGTCGGGACCATCTCGATCGGCGACCGGCGGACCGGCGACCCCGATCAGGCGCTCGCCGAGGCGTTCCGGCGGCTGCGCAGCCTGCTCCCGGACCTGGCCGACCCGCACCGCGGGCCCGGTCGCGGCCGGTCGGTGCTGCTCACCGGATCCAGCCGCCGGGAGGGCACGACCGCGGTGACCTGCGGCCTGGCCATAGCGATGGCCGAGACGGGGGCGCGGGTCGCCGTGATCGATGCCAACCTGCGGACGCCGGGTCTGGCCCGCTACCTCGAACTGGACTCGGCGGCCGGCCTCGCCGAGGTGCTCAGCGGCGACGCCACGGTGCCGGACGTGCTGCAGACTTCGCTCGGCGGCCGGGTCACCGTGCTGCCGGCCGGGGAGCACGCCCGCGACCCCGGCGAGATCCTCGCCTCGCCACGGCTGGCCGCCACGGTCCGTACGCTCACCGAACGCTTCGACATCGTGCTCGTCGACTCGCCGGCCCTGCACGGGGTGGCCGACGCCGCGGTTCTCGGCCAGGTCACGGACAGCGCGCTGCTGGTGGTGCGGGCCAACCGCACGCGCGCGGCCGACGTACAGAAATCAATGGATCTTCTGCAGCGGGTGGGCGCCCGGCTGGCCGGCGCGGTGCTCAACGCGCTGCCCCGCAAGCTGCCGACCGGCAAGGACTGGCACGAGGTGGTCGCCGAGGTGCAGCCCGGCCTGGACGAGATCGGCCTGCTCCCGCAGAACCACCGGATGGAGGACACCTTCGTCTCGCTGCCCCCGGTCGGCACCGCGCGTGGCCGCGCCCGGGTGGTCAAGGCCGAGCAACCGGAGATAGCCAAGGGATCAGCCCCCGTCGCCGCCGGCCAGGTGGCCGCCGCTCCGGCGGAGGTGCCGGCCCAGCGCGAGCCGGACGAGGCCGCCGCCGCACCCGAGACACCGGAAGAGGAGCCAAAACCCGGTGAGTGAGCTGCGGATACGACAGCCGGCGGCGGAGAAGCACCAGCCCTGGCTCCTCGGGATGCTCAAGGAGCCGTACATCCAGCTCCTCGCCTCCCAGGTGCTGACCGGCGGAGTCGCCTTCACCGCGAACATCCTGATGGTCCGCTCTCTCACCCCGACCCACCGTGGCGAGGTCGCCCTCCTGCTGCAGGTCGTCTACCTCGCCACCCAGGTGCTGCTCCTCGGCACCGAGCGCAGTTTCGTGGCGAGTTACCACAACGTCGCCCCGGCGCCGGCGGTGCGCGCCTACGCGCGGCTCCTCGTCGTACCCGCGATGCTCTTCCTCGGCGGCGCGGCGCTCTATGCCCTGGTGGCGCCGCAGCGACTCAGCCCCGGCCCGGTGATCATCGGGATGCTCGCCTGGTACGCGCTGATCGAGGCGGCCGGGCTGGCGACCCGCTCGATCGCGATCGCGGCCGGCCGGGTCGGCGACTTCCTGCTGTGCCGGGTGATCGAGGCGCTGCTGCTGCTCGCGATGCTGGTCGGCCTCTACGCGACCGGCGCGGCGCACCCGGAGACGTGGTTCCTCGCCTACCTGATCGCCGGCGCCGCGCCGACCCTCGTCTACCTGGTGATCTGGCTGCGGCTGCCGCCCTCGCCGGACGCCACCCCGATCGTTCCCGGTCAGAACCGCCTGGTCCGCAAGGAGGGCCTCGCGCTCTTCCCGGCCGCCCTGTCGAACATGGCGATGCTGCGGGTGGACCGCCTGGTCATCCCGGCGCTGGCGTCGACGGCGGCGCTCGGCCTCTACGCCTCGGTCGCGACGATGACCGAGCTGCTGGCCTGGCCGATCCGGGCCTACGCGGACTCGCGCCTGGGCCGCTGGCGGGCCGCGTACCACGACGGCACCCTGCAGGCCAACAAGATCGTGATGGGCGCCGCCGTCTACGTCCTGGTGGTGGTGCCGCCGGTGGCCGGTGGCCTGTACCTTCTGATCGAGCCGCTCTTCGGCCACCACTACGCGCCCGCCACGACGATCGTGCTGCCGCTGGTGGTGGCGGCCGGCCTCTACGCGGTCTCCCGGGTGAGCCTCGGCCTGCTGATCGCGAAAGGACACGGCGGTCTGGTCTCGGCCGCGGAGATCGCCGGGTTCGTGGTCAGCTTCACGGCCTACGTGCTGCTCATCCCGAAGATCGGCATCCTCGGCGCGGCCTACGGCTCACTGCTCGGTTACGGCGCCTGCCTGATCTTCGCGCTGGTCGCGACCCAGGTGGTCAAGGAGTGACGCGACGGGCCTTCCTCGCACCGGGACTCGTGCTGGTCCTGGTGACGATCGGCGGCCGCTACACCCTCGACCGGGCCGGTCTCGTCGATCTGGCCTGGGTGGATCTCCGGGTGATCGGCCTGATCATCGCGCTGGTCCTGCTCGCGATCGATCTGGCACGGCGGCCCGCGCCGGCGGAACGCCCGCTGGCGAGGGAGGGCTGGCTGCTCGCCGCGATCCTCTTCTTCCTCTTCCAGATCGGCTCGGCGCTCTGGTCGCCTCCCGCTTCGCGGATCGGCCCGCAGACCCTCGACCTGGTCCTTCTGGGCGTCCTGGTGCTGGCCTTCTATGCGTACGCCGTGAGCGACCCGGAGCCGGTCATCCGCACGATCTTCCTCCTCCTCTTCCTCGCGGCGATCGTGTTCGCCCTGCAGGCGCTGCTGGTCAGCGGCCCCGGCGAGCAGGGCCGGTACTCCGCGTTCGGCGGCGGCCCGAACGTCTTCGTCCGGATCCAGATCCTCGGCGTGATAGCCGCGGTGGCGCTGTTCATGCTGACCGGCAAGGTCCTGCCGCTGCTGGTGACGCCGCTCTTCCTGCTGGCCGCGGTCCTCTCCGGGTCCCGTGCCGGTCTGCTGGCCGGCCTGGTCGTCGGCGGCTACGCCCTGCTCAAGCTGCGGCGCAGGCTGAAGGCCGGACCGGTGGCCGCCTCCGCCCTGCTGCTGACCGGCGTGGTCGTCGCGCTCTGGGCGTTCTCCCCGCCCGAGTTCACCAGCCTGTTCCAGGAGCGGTTCGTCGAGCAGACCGTCCAGGAGCAGTACCTCTCCGACCGGACGTCGATCTGGGCCGCGGCCTGGAACCTCTTCCTGGACCGCCCGGTCGCCGGCGCCGGCCTGGACGGCTTCTACGGCGTGATCGGCGTGAACCAGATGGTGGAGTACCCGCACAACTACGTGCTCGGCGTCGCGGCCGAGGGCGGGCTGATCGGTCTCGGCCTGCTGTTCACCTCGATCCTGCTCTGGACCCGGGTGGTGTTCGGTGGTGGCGCCCGCCCTCAGCTGACCGGCCTCTGCGTCGCGGCGGCCGTCTTCGTGGCGCTGAGCAGCCTCTTCTCCGGTGACTACTACGACTCCCGGCTCGCCTGGATCTTCGCGGCGCTCGCGGCGGCGGCCGCCCTGCCCCGCGCCTGGAGACCGTCCCCCGAGGTTGTACCGGTCATGAGAGAACGAGAGCCGGTGCCGCGATGAAGAGACGTGACGTCCTGCTGCTGGGGATGGGAACCCTCGCCGTGGCGGGAACGGCCGCCGCGCACACCGCCGTCCGGGACCGCGACGTGCCGGAGATCCACGATCCGATGCCGGGCGCGGCGCCGTCGCGACAGGACCGGCTGAAGGTGAAGCCGGTGTCGCACTGGGCCGCCGTCTTCCAGAAGAGCTGGGACTACCAGTTCCGGCAGGGTGTGCCGCTGAGCCGGTCCACGGACAGCCGCGACCACTACGACCTGTCCTACGACGTCGACTCGAACGTGGCGATGTTCCGCGCCACCGACCAGCGCCGCTACCTCGACCGTGCGCTGACCTACACGGAGAACGTGGTGGCGTCCGCCCGGCCGTCCGCCTCCCTGAGGAACAGCGGTTTCCAGGACCGCTACCGGGGGTGGGCGTCGAGCAAGTCCGGGGAGAACGGCGACGAGGTGCCGCTCTACGAGAGCTACTTCTGGCGTTACGGCACCGCGCTGCTCACCGCCATCCGCGACAACCCGGGCGTCTGGGCCGACCCCGGCTACCGCGCCCGGTACGACGACCTGCTCGCCTTCGCCGAATCCGACGTCTTCGAGAAGTGGTACGAACGCGGCGCCGACGACACGATCTACCGCGAGCGCACCCACATGGCGTCGCACTGGGCGCTGATCGCGTTCAACCTGGCCCGGCTCACCGGCGACGCCGGCCGCAAAGCGCGGTACACCACCGTGCACGACACCATCGCGTCCCGGCTGCGCGGCCAGCTGCGCCGCAATCCGGTGGACGCAACGGCGTACTTCTGGAGCGACGTCTGGGAGTCGGCGAAGAGACCCGGCCAGGACGCCGGTCACGGCAACGGCGTCATCGCGTACGTCGTGGAGGCCCGCGACCGGGGCACCAGCTGGACCGACGCCGACATGGCGGCGTTCGCCGCGACCCTCACCAAGGTCGTCTGGCCCGGAGGCACCACCTATCACGCCTTCGTGGACGGCACCGGAAGCGACAACGGCTGGTTCGCGGACGGGTTCGTGAAGCTGGGCCGCTACGACCCGGCCGTGCAACTGCGGCTGGAGAAACACCAGGTGGTGAACGATCAGTTCGCCGCGAACATGGCGCTCAACGCCCGCTTGCTGCGTGGGTGAGGCGCGAAGGGAGACACCATGACGGCATCCTTACTGGAACCATCGGCCAGGGAGTGGAAGGAGACGCTCCAGCACGTCGGCCACGACATGTACCACGTGCCGGAGTACGTCGTCCTCGACGCCCGGCTGTACGGCGGCACGCCCGCCGCGTTCTGGTTCGAGCGGGACGGGCACCGGCTGCTGATCCCGCTGATCGTGCGGCCGATCCCGGGCTCGGAGCTGCGGGACGCGATCTCGCCGTACGGATATCCGGGACCGGTCAGCGACGCTGCGCCGGGGGACGCCGCGTTCTGGGAGCAGGCCTGCTCGGCTTTCGTGGAGACGCTGCGCTCCGACGGCGTCGTCTCCGCTTTCATCCGCATGCACCCGCTGCTCGCCGGCCCGGTCCCGGCGATGAGGCAGGCCGGGGCGATGGTCTACCACGGGGAGACCGTGTCGATGGACCTGACGGTGAGCCTCGACGAGATGTGGAGCCAGACCCGCAGCGACCACCGCAACCACATCAACCGGGCCAAGCGGGCCGGCACGCGGGTGGTCTTCGACGACTGGGACCGGCTCGGCGAGTGGGTCGAGGTCTACCACGACAACATGCGGCGGGTCGGCGCGACCGACTACTACTTCTTCACCCGCGAGCACATCGCGGCGCTGCACGACGCGGTCGGCGACCGGATGCACCTGGCGGTCGCGCTCGAAGGCGACGAGGTGGTCGGGGGGAACACCTTCTTCGAATACGACGGGATCGCCACCGGCTACGTCTCGTCCACCCGCCGCGCGCCGAAACGGTACGCCGACGAGATGCTCTACGACGAGGTCCGGCGCTGGTGCAAGAGTCGTGGCGACGAGGTGTTCCACCTCGGCGGGGGCAAGGGCGGGGCGAACGACTCGCTCTTCTCGTACAAGGCCGGGTTCTCCCCCAGCCGGCACCCCTTCCACACCTGGCGCGTGATCGCCGACCCCGCCGCCTATCGCGCCCTGGTGCGGCAGCACCGGCCGGAGGCCGATCCGGACGACCTGACCGCCACCTTCCCCGCCTACCGATAGGAGCTCGCCATGCGGATCACCTGCGTCGGTGGCGGACCCGCCGGCCTGTACTTCTCGGTGCTGGCGAAACTCGCCGACCCGAGCCACGAGGTCACCGTGCTGGAACGCAACCCGGCCGGTGTCACCTGGGGCTGGGGCGTGGTCTTCTGGGACGACCTGCTCGACGACCTGTTCAAGCACGACCCGGTCAGCGCCGAGCGGATCTGGGAGTCGGCCCGCAAATGGGACGAGTACGAGGTGCGCGCCACCGGCAAACCGGTCAGCCACCTGGCCGGCTACGGCTTCAGCCTGGGCCGGCACCGGCTCCTGGAGATCCTCGGTGAGCGGGCGGCGGAACTCGGCGTCCAGGTCAGCTGGTCCGACGAGCTCGGCGACCTGGCCGCGCTGCCCCCTGCCGATCTCGTGGTGGCCTGCGACGGCGCGCGCAGCCGGATCCGGGAGTCGGCCGCCGAGCACTTCGGCGCCGAGGTCGAGGTCGCGTCGAACAAGTACATCTGGCTCGGCACCCCGCACGTCTTCGACACGTTCACGTTCGGCTTCGAGAAGACGCCCGCCGGCTGGATCTGGTACCACGCCTATCCGTTCTCCGGCGACAAGAGCACGTTCATCGTCGAATGCCAGCCGCAGACGTGGTCGGCGCTCGGATTCGACACCCTCGACGCCCAGCAGGGCACCGCACGCCTCGAAGAGATCTTCGCGGACCATCTGGGCGGGCAGCCGCTCATCGACCACCGTGCCGAGGTAGGCGGCACCGGCTGGCTGAACTTCCGCCGGGTCACCGCGCAGCGCTGGGACCACGGCAACGTCGTGCTGATGGGCGACGCCGCGCACACCACCCACTTCGCGATCGGCTCCGGCACCAAACTGGCCATGCAGGACGCGATGGCCCTGGCGTCGGCGATCTCCTCGGGCGATCCTCTACCGGTGGCCCTGGAACGCTACGAGCACCGCCGCAAGGCGGCGATGGCGCCGCTGCAGAAGGCGGCGCGGGCCAGCAGCGCGTGGTTCGAGCGCCTTCCCGAGTACGCCGACCTGCCCGGCAAGCAGTTCTCCTACGCCCTGTCCAACCGGCGCGGTGAATATCCGGCCTGGCGCTACCTGCTGCACATGACGACGCAGAGCCGGGTGCCGCGCACCATGCTCCGCTGGACCCTGTCCGCCCGGCGGTCGAGTCGTGCACGACGCCGGCCTCCACTGATCACCGCTTAGCTCGCTCTCGCGAAGGGATGACCGATGGCCGAAGGCGCCCTACTGGAACCCGGCGACACGGCGTGGGCTGACGCGCTCGACCGTGCCCGGCACGACGTGTACCACCTGCCCGGCTACGTGGAGCTCGACGCGCAACTGGCCGGTGGCACGCCGGCGGCGTTCCGGTACGACGAAGCCGATCACGTGCTGCTGGTCCCCCTCGTGCTGCGGACCATCCCGGAGACCGGGCTGCGGGACGCGGTCTCCCCGTACGGATACCCCGGCCCGGTCAGCGACGTCTCCCCGGACAACACCGGGTTCTGGGCGCGCGCTGCCCGGGCCATGGCCGAGTTGCTGCGCTGCCACGACGCGATCACCGCGTTCGTCCGGCTGCATCCGCTGCTGCCGGCGCCGACCGTCTCCCTGGAGAGGGTCGGCACGGTGGTACGGCACGGCGAGACCGTGGCCATCGACCTGACGCTCTCGCCGGAGCAGCTGTGGAGCGAGACGCACCGCACCCACCGCAATCAGATCAACAAGGCGAAGCGGGCCGGTGTGGAGATCGTCTTCGACGACTTCTCGCTGCTCGACGAATGGATCTCGACGTATCACGCGACGATGCGGCGGGTCGGCGCCACCGACTTCTACTTCTTCGAGCGGGACCACTTCCACCGGCTGCGCGCGGCGCTCGGATCCGGCCTGCATCTCGCCGTGGCGGTGCACGAGGGCACGGTCCTCGGCGGCAACCTGTTCTTCTCGCACTCCTCCGGCGAGCACGGCGGGATCATGCACACCCATCTGCAGTCCACCCGGGACGGGCAGATCTGGTGGGCGGACAAGCTGCTCTACCACGAGGTCCGGCTGTGGGGCCGGGACCGGGGCAACCGGGTCTTCCACATCGGCGGCGGGCTGGGCGGGTCGGATGATTCGCTGTTCCGCTACAAGGCGGCGTTCGGGTCGCTGCGCCAGGACTTCCACACCTGGCGAGTGATCACGGACCCGATCGCGTACGAGAAACTCGCCGGTCCTCTCACGCCTGACTCCCTGACAGGGCGCTTCCCCCCGTACCGCTGATCTTGTATTGATTGATGAGCCCGGCCAGGATGTCGCGGGTGCGGTGCAGGTCCGCGATCTGGCTCTCGACGCGGGTGAGCTCGTCGCCGAGACGGGCGGCGAGCCACGGCGTGCGGATCGACTCGTCGGCCACGCACGGCAGCACGTCACGGATGGCCGCGCTGGTCAGGCCGGCGGCGAGCAGCGAGCGGATCAGCCCGACCCGCTCGACGGCGGCCTCCGGATAACCGCGCTGGCCGCCCGGGCTGCGCTCGCTGACGAGCAGGCCCTGCTCCTCGTAGTAGCGCAGCGAACGGGCGCTCGCCCCGGTCGCCGCCGCGAGGTCGCCGATCCGCATGTCTCGTACCTCACTCGCTCTTGAACTTCACATCGGTGTCAAGTCTTAGCGTGACCGCATGACGCTGACAACCCCGTTCCGCATCGGCGGACTCACCCTCCCGAACCGTTTCGTGATGGCGCCGATGACCCGGTTCCGCTCCCCGGGCGGGGTCCCGTCGGCCGAGGTGGCCTCGTATTACGGCCGCCGCGCCGAGAACGGCGTCGGCCTCATCGTCACCGAGGGAACGCTGGTCGGGCATCCGAGCGCGAGCCACGAGACGACCGTCCCGCGGATGGTCTCCGCTCCGGCCTGGCAGCCGGTGACCGCCGCGGTCCATTCCGCCGGTGGCCGGATCGCGGCGCAGCTCTGGCACCTCGGTAGTGAGAGAGCCGCTCCATTCTTGACCGCGTCGAACATGACCGTGACCGATATCGACACCATTGTGGAGTCCTTCGCCGCGTCCGCGCGAGTCGCCGTGGCGGCCGGTTTCGACGCCGTGGAGATCCACGCGGCGCACGGGTACCTGCTCGACGAGTTCCTCTGGCCGGTCACGAACCAGCGCACTGACGCGTTCGGCGGAACTCCTGCCCGGCGCGCGGCCTTCCCGGCCACGGTGGTGGCCGCGGTCCGTGCGCAGCTTCCGGCCTCGATGCCTTTGATCGTACGGTTCTCGCAGTTCAAGGAGCGCGACTACAGCGCCCGGATCGCCTCCTCGCCGACCGAGCTGGCGGCTCTGCTGGAACCGCTCGCGGCCGCCGGCGCCGACGTCCTGCACGCGTCACAGCGGCGCTTCTGGGAACCGGCGTTCGACGGTTCGCCCCTGAACCTGGCCGGCTGGGCCCGCCGGATCACCGGTCTGCCGTCGATCACGGTCGGGTCGGTCGCGCTGGGGTCGGACTTCGCGCACCGGGAACGTCTCGAGTCCGGTCTCGATCAGGGCGAGTTCGATCTCGTGGCGCTCGGGCGGATCCTGCTCGGCAACCCGTCTTGGGTCCGGCTGGCGTTGGACGGCCGGTTCAGCGAGATCCGGTCGTACGAGAAAGCGCATGAAGACGTCTATTTCTGAGATGACCAATCACAGTACATTCATAGACTTCGATGCTATGCACGACAAGGGCCTGACCTACGACCTCCCGGTGATGTCCCGGCGCAGAATGCTCACCGCGGTGGGCGGCGCCGCCCTCGTCTCGGCGCCGCTGCTGACCGGCGTCACCCCGTCGGCGGCGGCCGCCGCGTGCGCCGCCGCGGTCGGCTCGGAGACGGCCGGGCCGTACCCGGCGGACGGCTCCAACGGGCCGAAGGAAGGGCATGAGCCGCGCCGCGCTGGAGAGAAGCGCGGCGCGGGAGCGGAGCAGATCAGCGGCGGATGGTGTTGTGCGGGTCGAGGACGTACTTGCGTGCCGCGCCCTGGTCGAAGTCCTGGTAACCCTGCGGGGCGTCGGCCAGGGAGATGGGTGTGGCGTTGACGTTCTTGGCGATCTGGACGCGGTCGTGGAGGATCGCCATCATCAGGCCGTGGTTGTACTTCATGACGGGGCATTGGCCGGTCACGAAGGAGTGGGATTTCGCCCAGCCGAGGCCGAGGCGGATCGAGAGGGAGCCGACCTTCGCGGCCTCGTCGACGCCGCCCGGGTCACCGGTGACGTAGAGGCCGGGGATGCCGATGGCGCCGCCCGCGCGGGTGAGGTCCATCAGGGAGTTCAGCACGGTGGCGGGCATCTCGGTGCCGGAGTCGCGGCCGTGGCCACGGGCCTCGAAACCGACGGCGTCGACGGCCGAGTCGACGAGGGGCTGGCCGATCGCCGGGGCGGTGCGGCCGAGGAGCTGCTGCACCTGCTCCACCGGGTCGCCGTTCGACACGTTGATGGTCTCGCACCCGAAACTGCGGGCCTGCGCGAGCCGCTCGTCGTTGAGGTCGCCGACGATGACGACGGCCGCGCCGAGCAGGAACGCCGACGTGGCCGCGGCCAGGCCGACGGGTCCGGCGCCGGCGATGTACACCGTCGAACCGGTCGTCACGCCGGCGCTCACACAACCGTGGTAGCCGGTCGGGAAGATGTCGCTGAGCATCGCCAGGTCCAGGGCCTTCTCCAGGGCCTGGTCACGGTCCGGGAACTTGAGCAGGTTCCAGTCGGCGTACGGGACCATCACGTACTCCGCCTGGCCGCCCACCCAGCCGCCCATGTCGACGTAGCCGTACGCCGAACCGGGACGATCCGGGTTCACGTTGAGGCAGACGCCGGTCTTGCGTTCCTTGCAGTTGCGGCAGCGGCCGCAGGAGATGTTGAACGGCACCGAGACCACGTCGCCGACCCGGATGTACTCGACGTCCGGCCCGACGTCGATCACCTCACCGGTGATCTCGTGCCCGAGGACCAGGCCCTCCGGGGCGGTGGTACGCCCGCGGACCATGTGCTGGTCGCTACCGCAGATGTTCGTAGCGACAGTCTTGAGGATCGCGCCGTGCGGAGTTCTGCGCCCGACGTTCATCTTGTTGACGCCGGGGCCGTCCTTGACCTCGTAGCTGGGGTAGTCGAGCTCGACCACCTCCACCCGGCCGGGACCTTGGTAGACAACCGCTCTGTTGCCTGACATGGTGCGCCTCCTGAATCGTCACGAAGCTGTCACCGTCATGCTTCTCGATGTGTGACGGAATCAGAACCGTCAGTAGTGGCGGATGACGAATACGCCCGGCGACGGCGCGCACGCGGTCTTCGCCGTCCCGTCAGGGCCGGCTCGGTGACTCCGCATCCATGATCGCGGCCACCCAGACGGGGAAGTCGGCGCGGGTCACGGGTTCGAGGCGCACCTTCCGGCTGCCGTCGTTCATCGGCCGCAGCCCGGTCCAGCGATCCCCGGTCAGCAGCCAGGCGATCTGCCCGGCGATCACCGCGCCGTCCGGTGAACCCCCGGTGACCAGGGCGGACAGGCTGCCGCAGGTGAGTTGTCGGGCACGGGCCGCGAGGTCGTCGTCACGCTGCCAGGTCCAGGACTGCCACTCCAGGTCGGCGAGGTCGACGACGCCGTCCAGGGGCTCCCCGGTCCCGGCGGCGGGCGGCACCGCCCTGAGCAGCTCCGCCCCCAGGTCGACGGCGTTGAAGAGGGACAGCTCCACCGAGGCGTCCGCCAGGCTGAACAGGCTCGCGCCGAGATGCCCGGAGATGCTGAACAGCCCCCGCAGCACCCGGCCCGGAACCGCGGTCTCCATCCGCACGGCCACGATCGGCTTCGCCAGCACCGCCAGGTTCACGGCGAGCGCCTGCTCCTCCTCGGGAGCCCAGTCGCCTTTCGGCACGACGTCGTCGGGGATCAGCCCGGGCGGCAGCGTCACCCCGGCCCGCGCGATCAGCTCGGCCATCTCGGCGTGGCTCAGGACGAGCCGCCGCACACCCTGCCTGCCGTCGAAAGCCATAGCCGCCTCCCGGAGTGTCTACCTGGGATTTACGCCGACCAGGTGACAGGTGTTCAGTCCTCGGCAGGAAAGCCGACATGCCACATCTGCGGCGTCCTAGGAACCTAGGCCCAGGAACCAGGCCCAGGAGTGGGCGCGGAAGCCGATCTCAAAGACCAGGCGCCGTGCGCGACCGGGACGGCGCCATGACAGTGCTGCCGGCGCGCCGCAGACCGGTGCGCGCCATCGGGACCCGATGCTACCCCTTGACAGCAAAAGCTAATGCCGTTAGCTTTTAGCTAACAACATTAGCCACGTGGAGGAACCATGTTGCTCACCGTCGACGGCGGCACCATCGCGTACGAGGTCACCGGCGAGGGCCCCCTGGTCGTGCTCGCGCACGGCATGGGCGACAGCCGCCGCTCCTACCGGTTCGTGGTGCCGCAGCTCGTCGCCGCCGGCTACCGGGTCGCCGCCGTCGACCTGCGTGGCGCCGGCGAGTCCAGTGCCGAGTGGTCGTCGTACTCGCGGAGCGACATCGCCGGCGACCTGATCGCCCTGGTGAAACACCTCGGCGGCCCGGCCGTGCTGGTCGGCCAATCGATCTCCGGCGGCGCGGTCACCATCGCCGCCGCCCGGGCGCCCGAGCTGGTCAGCGGGGTCGTCGAGCTGGCCCCGTTCACCCGCGCCCAGGCGGTCAGCCTCGGCAGCCTGCGGGTGAAGCGGTACCGCACCGGCATGACCCGGCTGCTGCTGACCGCCATGCTGGGCAGCGTGAAGTGGTGGCACAAGTACCTCGACGTCGCCGTGCCCGGGCGCAAGCCGGCCGACTGGGACGAGCAGCTCGGCGACATGGCGGCCATGCTCCGCGAGCCCGGCCGGATGAAGGCGCTGCAGAAGATGGGCCAGACCTCGCCGGCGGACGCCGGGGCGGCGCTGCCCGACGTACACCGGCCCGTCCTGATCATCCAGGGCACCCTCGACCCGGACTGGGCCGACCCGCGCGCCGAGGGCGAGGCGATCGTCGCCGCGCTGCCGGACGGCATCGGCACGCTGAGGATGATCGACGGGGCGGGCCACTACCCGCACACGCAGTACCCGGACGAGACCGTCGCGCTGATCCTGCCGTTCCTGGCCGCACACGCGCAGGCCCAGAATGCCTAGGGCCGGACTCGACCAGGCCACCGTCATCGCCGCCGCCGCGGACCTGGCCGACGAGGTGGGGCTGCCGAACGTCACGATGGCCCTGCTCGCCACCCGGCTCGGGGTGCGGGCGCCGTCACTCTACAAGCACGTGAGCAGCCAGGCCGAGATCCACCGCCGGATCGCCGTCCTGGCGCTCACCGAGCTGGGCGACGACCTGCGCGACGCCCTCCAGGGCCGCTCGGGCCGGGACGCGCTGACGGCCGCCGCACAGGCGATCCGCTCCTACGTGGTCGAGCACCCCGGGCGGTACGCCGCGACGATGCGCCTCAACGCTCAATCGCCGGACGACCCGGTCGCGGTGGCGGGGGCGCGGGTCCTGGACTCGCTGCGGGCGGTGCTCGCCGGCTATCCGGTGGACCGGGCCGACACGGTCCACGCCATGCGCATGATGCGGAGCGTCTTCCACGGGTTCGCGGTGATCGAGGCGGGCGGCGGCTTCGAGATGGACACCGATGTGGACGAGAGCTTCACGTGGCTGATCACGTTCATCGACCATGGACTATCCAACAAGCCAGGAATATCCGATAGAGACGGGATTTCCGACAAATCGGAGATACCCAGCCGGGAGACCGGGACCTCAGGCAGCGGTCGAGTGCCGGCCTGACGGCAGCGCCCGTGCCGAATGCCGGGGCCCCCGCGCCCGATGCGACGCCCGCCGCACCTCAGGCGCGGCCTCAGCGGCACCGCGCCCGTCCGGCAGCTGCGGACCGGCCCAGGCGGGCAGCGACCCCGGCACGGTGAGGGTCCGGTCCGGCGGCACCCACAGCGGCTGCGGCGTCGACGCCGACCCCCACCACACGAACGTCCCGTAGCCGCGGACCAGCGGGGGCTGCAACGCCGGCCAGTGCGCTTCGGGCGGGATGGCCAGCCGCCACGCCTCGACCGGGATCAGCGCGAGACCCGACTGCGGAGGAACCGTCACCGCGGTGCCCGGCGCACCCTCGGCCGCCTTCTCCACGGCCACCGTGGCGGGAGCGTAGGCCAGGATCGCCGCGGCCCCGATCGTCGCGATCCCGGCGATCAGCGCCGCCGCCTCCCAGCCGGGACGAACGGTGTCGCCGAGCAGGGTCAGGGCGATGACCGAGGGCCCGACGACCTCCCCGGTCCAGTGGACGGCGGTGACCCGGCCGACGTCGCCGTGCTGGAGCGCGTTGGCGTACAGGATCATGCCGTTGATCGGGAAGATCAGCAGAGCCCAGACCAGCGGCTCGGTGGCGATCGCGACGACCGCCGTGCCGAACGAGTCCATCGTGCCGGGCGGCATCGCGAGGGCCCGGCCGGTGAGGGCGGCGCCGCCGAGCGACAGGCCGCCGACCCCGGCGATCAGACCCGGGATGCCGATGCGCGTGGTGAGCCAGCCGAGGATCACCACGCCCACCGCGGCGCAGCAGAACGCGATCCGCACGGTCCAGGTCGGTGACATCTCGTGCTGCGTGCCCGCCGACATGGCGAGCGTGGTGAGGGCGGCGCCGGTGCAGACGATGGCGACCACGTCGCGGTGGCGCAGCTTCGACTTCAGGAAGAGCCAGGCCAGCACGGCGGTGACGGCGAGCGAACCGGCCAGCACCGACTCGACGACGTAGACCGCGAGATGCTGCAGCGCGAACATCGCGGCGACCCAGGCGGAGATGTCGAGGGCGATGCCGATCAGGTAGAGCGGGTGGCCGAGCGTGCTCACCGTGTTGTGGCTGCGGGACGCGCCGACGGCCTGGAGGATCGATCCCACCGCGTAACTCAGGGCGCCGTAGACGGCGAGGCCGAGTGCGATCCAGCCCGCGGTGGTCATCGGCTCACCGCCCTTGATCACGCTGCGTTGATCGACAAATCACGCAATGATGATATGCCGATCGCTCGATCCCCGCGACCCTAGGCGGCCAGCGCCGGCGCGAACGACTGCACCACCTCCGCGATACGCGACAAATCCCCTGGTCCGCACCGGTGGTCGACGGGCAGCGTGAGGAATCTTCCGGCCAGTTCGGCGGCGTCGTGATCACCACTCCAGAGCCGCCCGCGCTCCTGCCGCCAATGCACCGGCGCATAGATCCGGTGATCGGCCAGGTGCGCCTGCAGCGCATCCCGCACCGGGGAGGTGGGGCACTCCAGCTGCAGGCGGAACGGGCCGTCTCCCCAGACCTTCATTCCCTGCCCGGTACGGGTGGAGAGCAGCCGTTCCACCTCCCGCACATTGTCCCGGCCCGCGGCCCGGATCCCGGCGACGTCCATCACCGGCAGCGCCGCCCTCGTGAAGGCACAGGCCGGCCCGTGGCTGCCCAGCAGCTCGTGCTCGCCCTGCTGCTGCAGCGACCGGAACTGCTCCTTGTCGATCGGCCGGCCGTCCCGCCACGCCGCCTTGAGCAGCATCGCGGCGAGTTTCAGGTGCGCGCCGGTGCTCTCCGGCCCGCGCGGCGACGGCAGCGGCAGGCCCCGGGGCGACCAGAGCAGGCCGCCGTCCGGCACGGGCAGGGTCTTGCGCAGCGAGGCGACCGCGTACGCCGCCTCGCTCCGCCGGGCCCAGTCACTGATCGGGTCGTGCGAGTGGTCCTCGATCACCGGGATGCCGGGATGCGCGCGGATCCACGCCCGCCAGAGCGGACCGTACTGCCGCCCTTCCCGGCCGAAGAGGTTCTGGGCCAGCACCACGTCGCCGTCGCGCACCCGCAGCGTCTCCCAGCGCGGTCCCCGGCCGTCCGGCAGATGCCGGTACCAGGCGATCGGCGTCCGCTCGGAGAGCGCCTCGGCGACACCCATGCAGAAGTACGACGGTACGTGCAGCCTCCCGGCCGGCCCGAGCATCCGCAGCAGCTCGCTGAGCGCGCCACACCCGGTCGCGAACAGCCGGCCGGCGGGCAGGTCGTTCCCCCCGCCGGTCAGGACTGCCGGATCCCAGTGGAACTCCGAACCGATCTCAGACCGCACTCTTCACGTCCTCGTGAGCGGGTGTCTTCTGCCGCGCGATGTTGAGGGTGTCGACGTGGACGGGAGGTTCCCCGCGCTGCAGCGTGATCGCCGTACGAAAGAGGATCTTCACATCCAGCAGCGGCGACCAGTTGTCGACGTAGTAGCGGTCCAGGATGAAGCGCTGCGGCCAGTCGATGTCGTCCCGGCCGTTGACCTGCGCCCACCCGGTGATGCCGGGCTTCACCTCGAGGCGGCGGGCGTCCTCCGCGGAGTAGTTGGCGACCTGCGGCAGCACGTCCGGCCGCGGGCCGACCAGGTTCATGTGACCGGCCACCACATTGATCAGCTGCGGCAGCTCGTCGAGGCTGGTCCGGCGCAGGAACCGGCCGCACCGGGTGATCCGCGGATCGTTCTCGACCAGGCCGAACGGGTCGTCGATGCCGAGCCGGGCGCTGAGCGCGACCGAGTCGTGCACCATCGACCGGAATTTGAGCATCCGGAACGGCTTCCCGTTCCGCCCGGCCCGGTCCTGCACGAACAGGACGCCCCTGCCGTCGGCGATCCGGATCCAGGCGGCGATCGCGAGGATCACCGGGAGCAGAAAGAAGAGCATGATGGCGGCGACCAGACGTTGCAGGCCGTTCCAGAGGGTGCGTACCACGTTCCTACCTCCGGTGGTGGTTCAGATCGATTCGACGTTCGGCCCGGTCACGCGATGGCGGGTGTCGAGCACGTAGGTGGCGTGCTGGACCACGAGGTCCAGGTCGAACGCGTCGTGGTCGGCGAGCAGCACCACCGCGTCGGCCGAGGCGAGCTGTTCCGGCGTGAGCGAGACCCGGGCGACCCGGCTGTCCACGTGGGCGTCCTCGACGACGTGCGGATCGGCCGCGCGGACCTCGGCGCCCATGTCCAGCAGCAGCGCGGCGACCCGGCGGGCCGGCGACTCGCGGGCGTCGCCGCTGTTCCGCTTGTAGGCCAGCCCGAGCAGCAGGATCGTCGACCCGTTCACCGCCTTGCGCCGGTTGTTGAGGGCCGTGACCAGGCGGCGGGCGACGTAATCCGGCATGTGGTTGTTGATGTCGTTCGCCAGCTCGACGAAGCGGAAGCTCTGCCCGAGCGTTCTCTGCACCCGCCAGGAGAGGTACGACGGATCGATCGGCAGGCAGTGCCCTCCCACGCCGGGACCGGGCACGAACCGCATGTAACCGAAGGGCTTCGAGCTCGCCGCGTCGATCGCTTCCCAGACGTCGATGCCGAGGTCGTGGGCGTACACCGCCAGCTCGTTGACCAGAGCGATGTTGACGTGCCGGAACGTGTTCTCCAGCAGCTTCGCCAGCTCGGCCACCTTGGGGTCGGAGACCGGGACGGTCTGCTCGACGACCGAGGCGTAGAAGCCCTGAACCCGCTCCAGCGACGCCGGGTTGATGCCGGAGACGACCTTCGGCGTGCTGGCCAGGTCGAACTCCCGGTTGCCCGGGTCGATGCGCTCCGGGCTGTAACCCAGGTGGAAGTCGACGCCGGCGATCAGCCCGGAGCCCTCCTCCAGGATCGGGCCGACCAGCTCGGTCGTGGTGCCCGGGTAGGTGGTCGACTCCAGGGCCACCGTCGCGCCGGGCCGCAGGTAGCGGGCCAGGATCCGGGCCGAGTCCTCGATGTAGCTGAGGTCCGGCGTCCCCTCCCGCAGCGGCGTCGGCACCGCGATCACCGCGATGTCGAAGCCGGCGCAGGACCGCGGGTCCGACGACGGCAGGAAATGGCCGGAGGCGAGGATGTCCTGCAGGTCGGCCGAGGAGACGTCGTCGACGTAGGACTCGCCGGCGGCGAGCCGCTTGATCCGATCGCCGTCGACGTCGAAGCCGACGACCTGGTGACCGACCTGGGCGGCGCGGACCGCGAGCGGCAGCCCGACGTATCCCTGGCCGGCGATGACGACCCGCATGGGAGTGATCTCCTTAATGATCGAGGCGGCCTTCTGCTCGGCCTTCTTCTGCTTCCGGGCGGTCCTGGGTCGTCGGATCACGGCAGCCGGGCCGGTGGGACGGCTTCGGTGTGCCGCGGCTTGCTGCGCGGCGCCGGGCGGTGCCAGGCGTTCGGCGCCACTGCCTTCGGGAGTACGGCCGGCAGCGCCGGGCTTTCGGCCAGCCACTTGAGCACCGCGATCAGATCGGTGCGGCTCGCCGACGGGTCGAGCAGCGAGAGCACGCCGCCGTCGAGCGGGGGCACCGGCGCCTGCGAGATCAGCGGATGGTTGGGCCGGTGGTCGGGCTCGTCCGGGCCGAGCAGGATCTCGGCGATCTTCTCGCCCGGCCGCAGTCCGGTGTAGACGATCTGGATGTGCGCGTCGGCGGCGTCGGCGATCCGCTTCGCCACGTCGGCGATCCGGACCGGGTCGCCCATGTCCAGGACCAGGACCTCGCCGTTGCTGTCCAGCGCGCCGGCCTGGATCACCAGCCGGACCGCCTCCTGCACGGTCATGAAGTACCGGTTGACGTCCGGGTGGGTCACCGTGATCGGCCCGCCCGCCTCGACCTGCGCGGCGAACGCGGTGAGCACCGAGCCGCGGCTGCCCAGCACGTTGCCGAACCGGACGCTGCAGTACGTCCCGTCCGCCGACGCGTCGGCCGCCGCGGTGAGCCGCTCGGTGATCCGCTTGGAGTAGCCGAGGACGCTGCACGGGTCGGCGGCCTTGTCGGTGGAGATGTTGACCAGCCGGTCGACGTTGTGCCGCATCGCCGTCTGCAGGATCTGGTACGTGCCGATGATGTTGGTCTTGAGCGCCTCGGACGGGTGCATCTCCAGCAGCGGCAGGTGCTTGAGCGCCGCCGCGTGGAAGACCACGTGCGGCCGGTGCTCGGCGAAGACCTCGTCGAGGCGCTGCTGGTCCCGGATGTCGGCGACGACCAGGTTGCGGTCGTCGAGCATGCCCCGGCCGTCGAGGGAGAGCTGCACGGCGTGCAGGCCGGACTCGTCGCGGTCGAGCATCACCAGCTTCGCCGGGTTGAACCGGGCGACCTGGCGGCACAGCTCGGAGCCGATCGAGCCGCCCGCCCCGGTGACCAGGACCCGGCGGCCCTCCAGGTAACCGGCGACGGCGGCCAGGTCGATGCCGATCTCCCGGCGGCCGAGCAGGTCCTCGTGGCTGACCGGGCGGATGTCCTCGACCCGGACGGTCCGGCCGAAGAGCTCGACCACCGGCGGGACGACCTTGAGGTCGACGTTGAGCGGCTCGGCCAGGTCGGTGAGCGCGCGGATCAGGTCGGCGCTGGCGCTCGGGATCGCGATGACCACGGCCTCGGCGTCGAACCGGCGGACCACCTCGGCCATCGCGTCCCGGTTGCCGGCCACCGGGACACCCATGATCCGGTAGGCCCGTTTGCCGGGGTCGTCGTCGAGCAGGGCGACCGGGACGTACGGGCTGCGGGGACTGCGCAGCATGGCCCGGATGACCTGGGTGGCGCCCTCGCCGGCGCCCATCACCACGACCCGGATGCCGTGTTCCGGCGAGGGCCGCAGCCGGCTGTCCTTGGCGAGGCGGACCGTGTAGCGCACGCCGGCCGCCAGGACCAGGGCGAACAGGCCGGCCGCGATGATCGCGGACCGGGGCACGAGCCGGCCGAGGAGGGTGTCCAGCAGGAAGAGGGCCGGTGTCACCACGGCGGCCGTCTTGACCAGGGCCGCGATCTCCTCGAAGCATCCGTACGCCCAGCGCCCGGTGTAGAGGCCGAAGTTGATGCCGGCCAGCGTGTGCACGACAGCCGCCACCGCGGAGAGCACGAGGAGGCCGCGGAAGTCGGTCTCGCCGAGGTGGCCGTCGTGGCGCAGCAGCGTGGCGATGAGGAGCGCGGCCGCGAGGGCCAGCGCGTCGGTGCCGGCACGGGTGGCCCGGCCGGGTAATACGCTCGAGAACCAGGGCGACGCTGATCGCCGTACGTGCATGGAATCCCCCTCGTACGATGCCGGTTCCTCCGGCCGCGGACCCTCGACAAGACCCGTTCTCCGCGCGACAAGAAATGCGAGCGGCGGAATGCATTTCCGTCTCACGGAAATGACTGCCGCCCACTCGCCTCGGATGACCGTTTCAAGCTTTCTGCAGAATTAGACTTGCAGCCGGGAAGGGCCGATTACAGTAGCAATTGTCATGGCCTACGTGAGGATCATTCATCTTCGTCGTTCCGATGAATCGAGCACGCCGATCGGGCTCGTCGATCTGGCCATTCGGAGGAGGATGTCATGCTGAGAACGAGAAGCTCTCACCTTATGCATGACATCTGCGACTTCCGCTGAGGCCACCTATTTTGGCAGCGTCATTCATCGCGGGTGTCGCAAGCGTTCTGTCGTCAATGCGACCGGGGGATACGAACGATGAAGGTGCTCCACGTCATCAGCACCCGGGGGCCGGGCAGCGCCGGTCACCAGGTGCGGTTGCTGGTGCGCCGGCTGCCGCACGACAGCGAGGTGGCCGTGCTGACGCCACCGGACGCCGATGCCTGCGCCGGAGTGCCCGGGAGCGTTCCGGCGCATCGGCTGACCGCGAGCCGGGACTGGGACCCCGGCGCGATCCGGGAACTGCGGGCTCTGATGCGTGCCGGGCGATACGACCTGGTACACACCCACCTCTACCGCGCCTCGGTCCTGGGCCGGATCGCCGCACGGCTGGCCGGCGTCCGGCACGTCGTCGCCACCGAGCACCACCTCGGAGCCGACGCCCTCTCCCCCGGCCGGCGCGCGCTCTACCTGGCCGGTGAGCGCCTCGGCGAGGTCACCATCGCGGGGTCTCCGGCGATCGCCGGGCGGCTGCGCTCGTGGGGCGTGCCGGACGACCGGATCACCATGATCCCGAAGGCGATCGACGCCGCCGAGTTCCGCTTCGACCGGCGGTTGCGCCGGGTCGCCCGGTCCCGGCTCGGCGTCGGCCCCGGCGTGCCGCTGGTCGGCGGTGTCGGCCGTCTCGAGCCGGACAAGCGGTTCGACCTGCTGATCCGGGCGATCGCCGAAGTCCCGGACGCGTGCCTGCTGCTGGTCGGCGACGGCCCGGCACGGCCCGCCCTGGAGCGCCTCGCGGTGATCGAAGGGGTGGCCGACCGGGTGCTGTTCGCCGGGCCGGTCGCGCACACCCGGGAACTGCTCTGCGCCATGGACGTCTTCGCCTCGCCGGCCCCGGCCACCTTCGGCCTCGCCACCCTGGAGGCGATCGCCTGCGGCCTGCCCGCGCTCTACGCGACCTGCCTGCCCCTCGAGGAGAGGATCATTTCTCGTACGCCGGTGCGCGGCACGCACCGGCTCGCCGCCCGCGATCGGGAGTCGCTGCCCCGGGCCCTCCGCGCCGAGCTGCTCTGCCTCGCCGAGCGCGGCGGCGAACGGCTGCCGGCCCGATCGGTGGGCTCGCGGTACGACGCCGAGCACCTCGCCGCGTCCGTCGGCCGGCTCTACGAACGGATCGCCGGCCGGCCCGGGCGGCGGGGGGTCATCGCGCCGTTACTGGCGCACCGCGGGAGGAAGAGCATTTTTCCACTGCACGGCGGAAATGCGCGAAACGCATGAGGTGGTGGAAGAGCAGATAGCCGAAGTAGGCGCCGAGGGTGTTCGACATCAGGTCGTTCACGTCGGCCCATCGCATCCCGTTCGCGGTCAGCAGCAGAAACGCCTGGGTCAGCTCGATGGAGAGACTCAGCGCGAATCCGATCAGCACCACCCGGCGCACGCCGGTCACGCCGAAGACGGTGTGCAGGACCGCGGCGAGCGGCAGGGTCATCACCGTGTTGAGCAGGAAGTCCAGCGGGCGCATGTCGAGGAACGGCAGGAACAGGATCCGGTAGAACTGCGGCTCCTCGGCGCCCGGACCCCAGCTCAGATGCATCGGCAGCATCGTCGCGCCGAGCACCGCGACCGCCCACCACCCGGCGAACCAGCCCGCCCCGAGACTGAAAACGTTCACCTCGCCGCGGACCGTCAGAAATGCCCACGTGATGCCCATCAGCACGACGCCCAGGGGCAGCAGCACGGGCAGGGCCGGGATGTCGAGATGGCTTGGCATCGGTATCCACGCTACGCGGTGGCCCTGAGAGCCCTCTGGTAGATCAGCGGAGCCAGCCTTCTTTGCGCGCTATGCGGATGGCGTCGAGGCGGTTGCGCGCGCCGGTCTTCGAGATGATCGCGGAGAGGTAGTTCCGCACGGTGCCGCCGGAGAGGTAGAGCCGGCCGGCGATCTCCTTGACCGATTCACCCTCCGCCGCGAGACCGAGCACCTCCAGCTCCCGGGTGCTCAGACCGCGATCGGTGTTCAGCGAGGCCGCCTGCAGCATCGGCGAGACCACTCGCTCGCCCCGCGCGAGCCGCCGGACCGCGTCCGCCAGCATCGTCGGCGACGAGTCCTTGACCAGGAAGTTCAGCCCGCCGTTCCACCGGCGCGGCGGCAGCATGCCGCGCTTCGACGGATCGCAGAGCAGCAGCATCGAGCAAGACGGGATCGCGGTGTGCAACTCGTCCGCGATCGGCAGCACCTGACTCACCATGTACTCCGTGTCGATCACCACGACGCCCGGCCAGAGCTGGGCCGCGCGCTGCGCCAGATCGCCGCCGATCGGCAGGGTGTCGACATAGTGCAGGTCCGGTTCGGTCTCGAGGAACGTCCGCACCGGGACACCGAAGTATCCCTCGTCTCTGACAACGACGACCCGGATCATCGCACCACCCTCGTCGAAGCACCGCGGCTTGGAAGCACTTACATTTCTATCGCCTCGTGTCCATTCCTCGGACCTCGGGGCGACAAAACTTCTATTGATCTCAATGAAAGTGAGTCGGGCCAGGTCATGACGGATCCGTGCCAGCGGCGGCGACCGCCGGGCACACACTTAACGTAACGGTCGGAGGCACTCTTCGCACATAGCCATAGCCGATCGACTGACTGAGGTTTACCGGATCTACGATGCGGCGGCCGGAAATCGATCAGTTACACCGTAGAAATGAGGGACAAGTCCGAAAAATACGGACTTTTGGGACGAGAAAGTGATCCCTTTTCGTCATTGTGATCACCTGAAAGTGATAATGGCGGACGACCGCAACCAGACCGTTATTCGATCAATTCAGCGCGAGCGAAGACCGAAATTGATTAACGTCGTCGCGGACCGCCCCGGGCGGCACCCCGAACGTGCGGCGGAACGCCCGGCTGAACGCCGCCTCCGACCGGTAGCCGAACCGGTGGGCGACCGCCGACAGCGGCTCGGCCGACTCCCGCAGGTGTGAGTGCGCCAGCCGCATCCGCCACTGCGCGACGTAGTGCATCGCGGGCTCGCCGACGAGATCGGTGAACCGGGCCGCGAACGCCGACCGGGACATGCCGGCCTCCTTCGCCAGCGACGCGACGGTCCAGTCCGCGCCGGGGCGCCGGTGCACGGCCGCCAGGGCGAACCCGATCTGGTCGTCGCGCAGCGCGGCGAGCCACCCTTGCCGGGCCTCGGGCGCCGTCGCGAGCCAGGCCCGGATCGCCTGGACCACCAGGATGTCGGCGAGCCGGGTCAGCACGGTCTCGCCGCCGGGCCGCAGCGTCTGCGCCTCCCGGGCGATCAGCCGCAGCGTGCTGTCCCGCCAGTCGGCGTCGGCCTCGGCCCAGGCGGCCAGGTGCAGCACCGGCGGCAGCTGGGCGACCAGGCGGTCACCGATGGCGTGATCGAAGCGCAGCACCCCGTACGTCACCTGCGTCCGCTCGCCGCCGCCACCGTGACGCAGCAGCTCGTAGCGGTCGCTGATCGGCTCCACCGGCAGCTCGAACAGTGGCTCGACCGGCACACCGGGCTCGCTGCGGAACCGGTGCGGCGTCCCGTGCGGCAGCAGAGTGAGACTGCCGGCGGTGAGATGCCGATCGTCCTCGCCGTCGATCTCCAGGTGACAGCCGCCGGCCGTGACGATCACGATCGCGAGCTCGCCGGGCAGCTCGGGGACGGCCACACCCCAGGGGGCGGTGAGCTCGGCGTTGCAGTAGAGCGTGCCGGTGAGTCGCAACAGGTGCAGCGCGGCGCCGATCGGATCGATCATCCGTCTATTGGATTGGATGATCTGCAATCTTTCAAGGACTCTGAACGATTGTTCGTCCCGTGCGACGGCCTCAGGCTGGGGCCATGACAAAACCAGTGCTTGTTGTGGGAGCGAGCGGGAAGACCGGCCGCCGCGTCGTCCAGCGTCTCGCCGGGGCGGGTCTCCCCTACCGTCCGGCCGGCCGGAGCACCCCGGAGCCCTTCGTCTGGGAGCAGCCTTCGTCGTGGGGTGCGGTCCTCGCCGGCGCGGGTTCGGCGTACGTGGTCCATCCCGAATTGGCCGCAACCGGCGCAGCCACCTTGATCGGCGACTTCGCCGCGGCGGCGGCAGCAGCCGGCGTCGCCCACCTCGTCCTCCTCTCCGGGCGCGGCGAGCAGGGCGCGATCGACAGCGAGCAGGCCGTCCGCGAGTCGGGGGTGAGCCACACGATCGTGCGGGCCGGCTGGTTCGCGCAGAACTACACCGAGGGCCTGCTGCTGCCGGGTGTCCTGGACGGCTCGATCATCCTGCCCGCCGGCGACGTCGCCGAACCGGTGGTGGACGCCGACGACATCGCCGACGTGGCCTTCGCCGCCCTGACCGACCCGCGCCATGCGGGACGGACCTACGAGGTCACCGGCGCCCGCTCGCTGACCTTCACCGAGATGGCCGCCGTCATCAGCGCCGCGTCCGGCCGCCGGGTGTCGTTCGTGGACGCTCCGCCGGCGGCGTTCCGTTCCGGCTTGGCCACCCTGGTGGGCGACGCGCAGGCTGCCATGTTCACCGCCCTGCTCCAGGAGATCTTCGACGGCCGCAACGAGAAGCCCGGCACCGGGGTCGTCGACGCCCTGGGCCGGGAACCGCGCGACTTCACGGCTTTCTGCCACGCCGCGGCAGGGTCCGGAGCATGGTGACCCCTTCGCCGGTGGCCTCTTCGCCGATGGCCGCCGGCCCGGCTTCGAGCAGGCGAACCGTAGCGGTGATCCTCGGCGTGGCCGGCCTCGTAGCCATGACCATCGGCGCGGCAAGCTTCCTCGCACCGGAGGCGTTCCACGAGATGAGCGGCACGACCGGCTCCCTCAACGAAACCCGCGCGAACGGAGGCGGCCTGCTGGGCGCCGGCACCCTGATCTTCCTGGGCGCGATCCGCCGACCGGCGACGGCGCATGCGGCAGTACTCGGCGCGGTCCTCTACCTCGGCTACGCCCTGGGCCGCCTCCTCAGCGCCACCCTCGACCCAGCCCCGAACGCCGGCCTGGTAACCGCGATGGTCGCCGAACTGGCACTGGGAGTGGCGTGCGTCTTCGCCTATCGGCGCGCCACCTGACCGCTCACGCAGAACCGTTGTCCTGCCGTGCCATGGCGCGGCGTGCCCTGACACGGCCTGCCCTGGCGGCTGCGGGTGGTTGCCTGGCCCAGGTCGGATTTCCAGGCGGGCGGGCGCGCAACGCCAGGCCGTAGCGCCGCTTGCTCACCGCTGCCACGCCAGGTCGAATTCCCAAGCAGGCAGGCGCGCAGGCAGGCAGGCGCGCAGGCAGGCAGGCGCGCAGGCAGGCAGGCGCGCAGGCAGGCAGGCGCGCAGGCAGGCAGGCGCGCAGGCGGGCGCGCAAGCGCCAGGCCCTGGCGCCGCTCCCTTTCCTCTGCGGTCCCAGGTCGGGTTTCTCGGCTGGCGGCAGCGCACCACCAGCCCGTGGCGCCGCTTCCTCTCCGCGGCCGGGCCGGCACGACTGCGGTATTCACGCTCTGCACCGGCGTCGGCTGATCGGTGGAGTAGTGGGGGCCCAGAGCACCCACGACCTTCCACAAAGCCTCAACGATCCAAGATCCTCGTCACCTCCCGTAGTCGTGGAAGGTGCCTCGCCCTGATCAGCTCGGCGGCTTGGTAACGGGGATAGCGGCTCAGGGCGGCCGCTATCCCCGTACGAGGAGATGGCTCAGCTCTGATCGCGCGCTATGCGAACCAGCTCGATCAGGCCACTCGCGTATTCCTGCGACTCGGCGTGGGCCTCGTCGTAGGGCGGCTGGAAACCGACGCCCTCCCACTGCTGGGTCTCGGCATTCCAGAGATCGTTGCCGACCTCGAAGTTCCAGGCGGTGATGCCCAGGTCGTAGTAGAGGTGGTCGGCCGAGTTACCGGCCGCGGAGTAGAGCACGTCGGCCACCGGCCCCGTGTAGGAAGGCCAGGTCACGGTACCTCGCGAGGAGGCGATCGCGCCGACGATGCGCTTGGCGCTGCTCAGGAAGAACGCGGACTCCTCGATGGACGGGCGGGGCAGGGTGATCCGGCCGGGGATCTTGTAGGCGCCCGGCGACCACATGAAGTAGCCGCCGTAACTGTGCACGTTGAGCGAGAACTTGATGTTCCTGTTCCGGGAGGCCAACGCTACGACGTTCCGGCTCTCCGCCTCGGACAATTCGGACGTTCCCGCGAAAGTCCCGGACAGGCAGTTAGCGCTGCCTCCGACATATCCGTCAAAATATGAACCAACCGCATAGTTCCGGTTCACATCCACGCCCCACGAATTGCGGTAGCGGGGGTCGCGCTGGGCGCCCGTGCAGTGGTTGACCAGGTTCTTCCGCTGGAAGTTGAAGTCGTTGAAGGAGTAGTTCGCCCCGTCCGGGTTGACCGTCGGGATGATGAAGACGTCGGTGCCGTCGACCAGCGAGCGCGTCTCCGGGTCGGTGGCGTAATTGGCCAGCAGCCGCTCGGCGAACTCCAGCGTGACCAGCGGCGTCGCCCACTCGCGCGCGTGCTCCTGGGAGTAGGCGAGCACACCGGGCTTGGTGCCGTTGCGCACCTTGCCGATCCGCAGCGCCTGCACGGTCTGCGGTTTCTTCGACACCTCGGTCCCGGCCAGCCCGTCGTCGAGCCGCACCGGCGCCACCACCGGCATGATCGCGTCCTTCTCGGTGAAGGCCCGGAACTTCCGGGGGTACGTCGCGGTGATGTGCGCGGCGACCTCGGTCGTCGTGCTGATCACCTCGCCGCCTGCTCCGGTCGCGAGTCTCACGGTCAGGACCCGATCGGAGTACGCCGAACCGAGCGTGGCATTCGCCTTCCCCGGATCGACGGTGCGGACCTGCACGCCGTTGAATCCCTGGTCACCGAACTTGACCGACTCCACGACGACGGCGCCGGCAGCCGGGTCACCGAGCGTGGCGACAGCCGTCCGCCGATAGCCCTGCGTCTTGTTCGGCAGGTTGATCACGTCGACGAGTTTCGGGTACTGCCGGTGCAGCCGCTTGATCCGCGCGGTGATGTCGGCCGGCGTCATGTAGGCGCTGATGAAGTCCTTCTGATAGCCGACCGGTGTCGCGGGCGGAGTGCTGCCCGGCCACGCCGACGGGGTGATCGCCCGGCTCTGCCCGCCGAGGCTCGACGTGGCGGTCACCGAGACCGGTTTCGCGGGCAGCGGCTGCGGGAGGGCGTAGTGGTACTGGTATTCGCCGGCGTCCTCGAACCGCACCAGCGGGTACGACCCGGTCGCGCCGTCCGCCGTCCTCCAGGTGACGGTGATCTCGACGTCCGGATCGTCGGAGGCGGTGGTGGCCACCTGTGTCTGGAGGAACGTCTGCCCCTTGCTCGTCCACCAGTAGGCCTGGAGGAACTGCAGCGTGTCCGCGCTCGCCGCGGTCAGTCGCTGGGCACTCGCCTGCGCGGTGGGAATCACCTGCACGGGTGTCGCACCCGCCTGCCGCAGCGCTGTCAGCTCACTGCCGTCGACGACCACGTCGGCGAGCACGGCTCCCGGAGTCGTCCGGGGGCGCGCGGCGATGTCGGCCCCGCTGATCAGGAGGCGCTCGAACGCGGCCTCGTCGGCCAGCTGGAATCGGATGAGGGCCGTCTCGCCCGGGTCGAGGGTGATCTGTTCTTCTGCTGCCTGGGCTGCCCCCGGTTGAATCGTGAGTAGTGACGTGGTGAGCATGGCGGCGGTCAGGATCGCTGGCCAGCGCATCGAACCTCCTGCGGCGTCGAAGGATGTCGCCTCCCACCGCAATCCAAAGATTCGAATCTGTCAATCCCATGAGGCGGCAACCCTGTCGAGCCACTCGCCGATCAGCGCCTCGAACAGCGCCGGCTGCTCGATCTGCAGGTTGTGCCCGGCGACATCGAGCACCGCGACCGTCGCCCGCGGGTAGCGCGACACCAGGCCGACCTGGTCGGCGAAACCGACCGTCGCGTCCTGCAGACCGGCCAGGATCAGCGACGGGCGGGAGAAGGGCGGCCCCGCGTCCGGATCCTCGCTGAGCTCCCACCGCTCGGCGATCCGGGCCATCGCGGTCGCGTCGGCCAGCTGCAGCCCGGGCCAGATCTCCTCGGCGAAACGCCGGAGCACCGGCGCCGTCCGCACCACCGCCATCTCCTCGAACTCGGCGAGCAGAGCCGCGTCGGCGACCCCGGCGGCGAGATCCGGATCCCGGCGCAGCACCCGGTGAGGGGGCACGGTGCGCCGGGACCGCGGCAGCACCACGGTCGGGCAGATCAGGCCGACGCCGAGGACCTGGGCGGGACGGTCACGGGTCACGGCACGGGCGAGATAGCCACCGTACGACTCGCCGAGCAGCAGGAACGGCTCCTCGCCGACCTCGGCGTCGATGAATCGGTGGATCTCGGCGAGCACGTCGTCGGAGCTGGCGATCCCCGGCGGCGCTGCGGACCGGCCCATGCCGGGGAGATCGGGATAGAGACGGCGGTAGCCCGGGCGGGCGGTGAAGACGGGCTCGAGACAGCCGGACATCAGCCGGTGGTCGGGTGTCCAGCCGTGCAGCGCGACGACCGGGACCCCGGCGCCCACATCGAGGAAATGCATGCCCGGGATGCTGCCACCCGCCTATGACAGAAACCGGCGGACCTCGGGCAGCCGGGCGGCGTCCTCGTCGGTCAGCGCCGGGTCGGCGGCGCGGATGACCAGGGCTTCACCGAGGCCGGCGTGGACTTCTTCGCCCGCGATCCGGACGTACGCGGAAAGAAAGGCATGGGCCGGCTCCGCCATCGGATGCGCGGGGTCGAGGGCGACCTGACCGAGGATCACCGCGGTGAGCGCCACGTCGACGGCGGGCCGGCCGAGCGCCGCGTTGTTCCAGTCGATGACGACCGGGCCGCGACGGGTGAGCATGACGTTCTCCGGATGCAGGTCACGATGGAGGATCCTGCCTCCGGGGAAGGGCACGTCGTGCAACCGCCGATGCAGATCGGCCAGGCAGGAGGCGCCCTCCTGCACAGCGAGCCGCCCCGCCGCGTACGCCGCCGTCATCGTGGGGCCGTCGAGCCGCTCCATCACGAGATCAGGACCCGTCGCCTCGTACACCTGGGGAATCGGGAAATCGAAGCGTGAGAGCCGCTCCATGATCTCCGCCTCCCGGGTCGCGTCCGTGCCGTCGCGATAGCGGCGCAGGACGCGATGGGCGTCGAGGGCGTAGACGTCGGCCTGCCGTCCGGTTCCGATCAGCTCCCCTGTCGTCACCGGATCGACCGTAGCGACGCCGCCCGGAAATCGGTATGTCGCGACGCCTAATACCGCGCTACTATGCCTCGCATGATAGTTGCCCAGGACGTGCCGGCCGAGGACGCCGAGCGGCACACCCAGCTGCTGCGCGGCGCGCTCGACATGTGCCTGCTCGCGCTGCTGGCGGCCGAGCCCTCGCACGGCTATGAGCTGGTGCGCCGGGTCGAGGCCGCTGGTTTCGGCGCGGTCAGTTACGGCACCGTCTATCCCCTGCTGACCCGCATGCGCCGTCTCGGCCTGGTCACCGACGAGCAGCAGGCGAGCCCGTCCGGCCCACCGCGGAAGGTCTATGCGCTCACCGCGCCGGGCCGCGCGCGCCTCGACGCCTGGCAGCGGCAGTGGACCCGGTTCGCGGGCACTGTCGCCGCCGTCCTCGCGATATCCGACACCTCCCCGAGGAGCTGACAGTGGACACCATCGACAGCGTGCTGAGCGCCGCCGACCAAGCCTGGCGGTCCTATGGTGTGCATCCCCCCGACCGTGCGGCGCTCGCGGCCGACCTGCGCGGCGATCTGGAGGCCGCGGTGGCGGACGGCGCCGGGCCGCACGAGCTGATCGGCCCGGATGTCGCGGGGTTCGCCCGCAGGCTCGCCGACGAGGCCGGCGTCCGGCGTCACCATCCGACCTACGCGCGGTTGTTCAGCACGATGCTGATCGGCGCGGCGCTGACGGCGGTGATCGCCTATGAACTGGTGACAGCCCTCTCCCCGATGATGATCCGCGCCGTCGACCTGGACGATCCGGCGCGGGTGCCGCTGGTCGTCGCGCTGGCGGTCTACTACGGCATCCCCGCGGCGATCGTGGTCGCGGGCGCGGTGCTGGCGGTGCGCTGGCGTCTGCGCGACCTGCACCGGGTGCGGGAGACGTGCCGGGCGATGATCCTACTGCTGCCGATCGCGGGGCTGCTGGTCACGCCGGTGGTGATGGGCTTCGCCTGGGCGACGGGTTACAGCACCGATCCGGTGGTGGTCGCGTTCGAGGTGGCGATGGTGATGGCGGCGCTGTCCGGGGCGACCTACCTCGCCCGGCGGTGGGCGCTGCGCGAGAGGCAGGGCGCGGCCACCCCGCCACCGATGACCACCGCAGGCCCGCGCGTGGCCTGAGCCGTGAAGAAGACGCGCGTGGCCTGAGTCAGGGAGTAAGACCGGGGAGTGAGAAGGCCGGCCTCCGAAGAGACCGGCCGTGGAAGGGAGCGGATCAGTGCAGGATGACCGGCGCCGCGCCCTTCTCCTGGTCGAGCAGGTGGGACTTCTCCTTCTTGCGCGGCAGGAAGAAGGCCGGGATCAGCGTGAGCAGCGTCAGCACGAAACCGACCATGAAGGTCGTCGCGAACGAGTCGGCGGCGAACTGGAGGCCGCGTTCGAGCAGCGACGGGTCGGGGAACTGCTGGGCGACCGCCGGGTCCTGCTGGGCCGCGATGGCCAGGCCGGCCTCGCTCACCGGCTCGCCGCTCACCGGGTTGGTGACGCCGGGGATGATCGGCGACTGGTTGAGCTGCTTGGTCAGGATCACCGAGAAGATCGCGGAGCCGATCGAGCCGGCGATCTGCTGGAGGATGTTCAGCAGCGTGGAGCCGCGGGCCACCTCGTGGTTGGTGAGCGTGCGCAGCGCCGAGGTCATGATCGGCATCATGGTGCCGCCCATGCCGAGGCCCATCACGAAGAGCGAGCCGCAGAGCAGGAGGTACGACGTGTCGGTGCCGACCTGGGTGAAGGTGAAGAAGCCGGCGGCGATCAGGAGCAGAGCGAACGGCACGGTCCGCCCGACCGGCACCTTGTCGGCGAGCATGCCGGCGATCGGCATGGTGACCATGGCGCCGATGCCCTGCGGCGCCATCAGCAGGCCGGCGTCGAGCGTCGACTCACCGCGGATCTGCAGGAAGTAACTCGGGAAGAGCAGGCCGGCGCCCATGAAGGCGACGGTGAAGACGGCCAGGGTGATCGAGGCGACCGTCAGGTTGCGGTTACGCAGCAGGCGCAGGTCGAGGAGCGGGTGCTGCGGCTTGAAGGAGTAGAAGATGAAGCCGATCACCAGCAGGGCGCCGACGAGCATCGGGGCCCACACCTTCGTGGCGCTCATGGTGCCCTCCTCGGGCAGCGAGGAGACGCCGAAGAGGAAGAGCGCAAGACCGGGCGACAGCATCAGCATGCCGATGAAGTCGAAGGACTCGGAGGGCTCCGGGGTGTCCTTCGGCAGCACGACCTGCGCGTAGATGAGGGCGACCAGGCCGATCGGCAGGTTGATCAGGAAGATCCAGTGCCAGCTGGCCACGTCGATGAGCCAGCCGCCGAGGATCGGGCCGCCGATCGGGCCGAGCAGCATGGGAACGCCGAGGACGGCCATGAGGCGGCCGATCCGTTCCGGGCCGGCGGCGCGGGTCATGATCGTCATACCGAGCGGCATGAGCATGCCGCCGCCGAGGCCCTGCAGCACGCGATAGCCGATGAGCTGGCCGATGCTGTCAGCAGTGGCGCAGAGGGCGGAGCCGATGGTGAAGAGCACCAGCGCGGTCATGTAGAGCCGCTTGGTGCCGAAACGGTCCGCGGCCCATCCGGTCAGCGGGATCACCGTGGCCAGGGCCAGGGTGTAGGCCGTCATCGTCCAGGCGACCTCGGCATAGGACGCGCCGAACTCGGTCTGGAAGGTCGGGAGGGCGACGCTGACGACCGTCACGTCGAGGATCGACATGATCGCGCCGAGGACCACGACCCCGGCGATCTTGAGAACGGCGCCGTCGAGCTTGGCCGGCGCCGGCACGGGTTGACTACTCACGAAATCTCCTGGGAACCGGGAATCTGCGGCATCGATGCGGGCCCAGCGCGCACCCTGGATCGTCCGCCCCGCAGCCTAGCCACGGAAATCCAGTCCCACCTCACCTTTTATCTGTCAGAAGAACATCCGGCCATGAAAGATCAAGTGCCTTTCCCTGTACGCCGGCGCGCCTGCGCGGAAAACAGAACTCCCAGGCCATTGGCCGCCCAGTGCACGGCAATCGGGGCGAGCAGCCCTCCGGAGAACTCCCTGAGCAGGCCGAGGACGACACCGGCCAGGGTGGTGAACGCCACTGTCACGAACTGCGGACGCTCACCCGGATCGGGTGATATGTGCCAGAGGCCGAAGAGCACGGCGGTGGTGAGGGTGGCCGCGATCGGCCCGCGTGCCTGCTCGACGAGGGTCCAGAGCACGCCGCGGAAGGCCACCTCCTCGAAGATCACGGTGGCCAGCGGGATCTCCAGGAGAGCGGTGCGCCACGGTGTCGGGAAGTGCGGCTCGGCGAGAGCGCGCCGGGCTCGCGGGATCAGGAGGGCCACGCCGTATGCCGCTGCGATGATCAGCACGCCGGCCACGGCGTACAGGGGATCTCCGATCGGAGCCGGCGGCAGACCGCTCACCAGGACCAGCAAGGCCGCGGCAAGCGGCCCGGTGAAAGGATGCGCCCAGGCCGGGCCGATCCACGTCCACACGCGGACCGCCACCATGAGCGATAAAGCGATCGACACCGCCGCCACGGCTCTCGTAGCCTCTCCACAGAACCGCGACCAGGGAGGAGACCGCCGTGCAGTACCGCACCGCCGTCGTGATCCCCGCGTCGCTCTTCGAGTTGATCCTCGTGTCTGGTGTGCCCGGCTTCGGCTGCGCCACCGGGGCCGGACGTGCCTGACCGCCGATAGCCGCGGTCGGGCGGGCGCTGTCCATTTTCGGATCAGCGATGAAAGACCCAAGACCATGCGTGTTCGTAATCTCGGCATTCTCGCCCACGTCGACGCGGGAAAGACCACCCTCACCGAGCGAATCCTGTTCGCCACCGGTGCCGTGCACAAGACCGGCGAGGTCCACCACGGCACGACCGTGACCGACTTCGATCCTCAGGAGCGCGATCGTGGCATCACCATCTTCGCGGCGGCCGTCAGCTGCGACTGGAAGGACCACCGCCTCAACCTGATCGACACCCCCGGCCACGTCGACTTCTCCGACGAGGTCGAACGCTCGCTGCGGGTGCTCGACGGCGCGGTGGCGGTCTTCGACGCCGTGGCGGGCGTGGAGCCGCAGAGTGAGGCGGTGTGGCGCAAGGCCGATCGATACGAGGTTCCGCGGATCGCGTTCGTGAACAAGATGGACCGGCCCGGCGCGGATCTCGGAGCGGCGGTGGAGTCGATCCGGAAGCGGCTCGACGCGATTCCGCTGGTCCTGCAGGTGCCGATGGACGATCTCAGCGGCGTCATCGACCTCGTCCACAATCCGCCGGCATCGGTCGCGGCCGCGCGGAGACAGCTGGAGGAGGCGGTGGCGGAGCTGCACGAGGCCGCCCTGGACGACATCGCGGACATGTCGGATGTGACATTGGCGAACGCCATCCGGGACCTGACGCTGAGCCGCCAGGCAGTGCCCGTCCTGTGCGGCGCCGCCTATCGCGACATCGGTGTGGAGGAACTGCTCGACGCCGTCGTCGACTACCTTCCCGCGCCGGGCGGCGACCCGTCCGGTGATCTCGTCGCGCTCGTCTTCAAACGGGCCGGACGGATGGACTACCTGCGGATCTACGACGGAACCATGAGGAAGGGGGATGTGGTGTGGGACGCCGGCGCCGGCCGTAACGAGCGGATCGCCCGCATCCTGCGCGTCCAGGCCGACGAGCACACCGACGTGGACCGGGCGGCGGCCGGCGACATCGTCGCGGTGGCCGGGCTGAAGGCCGTGAAGGCCGGCAGCACCCTGAGCACCCGCGATCATCCGGTGCTGCTGGAGGCGCCGCAGGCCGCCGAGCCGCTCGTCTCGGTCGCGGTGGAGGCGCGCACCCGCCAGGGCGCACAGCGGTTGCCGCAGGCGCTCGCGACGCTGACCCATGAAGATCCTTCCTTGCTCGTACGCACGGACGCCGAAACCGGTCAGATCCTTCTCTCCGGGCTCGGTGAGCTGCATCTGGAGGTCGCGGTGGAGAAGCTGCGCCAGACCACCGGCCTCGAAGTGACGACGGGCCGGCCCCAGGTGACGTTCCGGGAACGGGTCGCCACCGGCGTCTCCGGGGTGACCTACCGGCACGTCAAGCAGGACGGTGGCGCCGGCCAGTTCGCGGTGGTGGTGCTCGACGTGACGCCGCTGGACGGGGACGGTTTCGCGTTCACGTCCACGGTGACCGGTGGCCGGGTGCCCGCCGAGTACATCCGTGCCGTCGAAGCGGGCTGCCGGGAAGCGCTCGCGGCCGGGCCGCTCGGCGGTCATCCGGTGGTCGGCCTCGCTGTCACGCTGACCGACGGACAGACCCACCCGAAGGACTCGTCGGAGACGGCGTTCCGTGCGGCGGGCCGGTTCGGGCTGCGACAGGCCCTGCACGCGGCCACGCTGCGACTGCTCGAACCGGTCGCTGAGGTGACCGTGACCGCGCCGTCCGACACGCTCGGCGCGGTCCTCGGCGACCTCGCGGCACGCCGCGGCCAGGTCACCGACTCGGCGCTCAGCACGGTCACGGCGATCGTGCCGCTGTCCGAGCTGTTCGGCTACGCGAGCAGGCTGCGCAGCCGCACCCACGGCCGGGGCACGTTCACCAGCCGCCCGGCCGGCTACCGACCGGCAGCCTGACCCGACGTCCCCGCAGCGCGAAGGAGGCCCGACAGCGAGAGCCGATCATCCAGCGGCGATGACCGGCCGAGGGCGCCAGCGACCGGGAGCGCGGCGGCGTTAGCGTCATGGCCGGGTGAGGGCTGATGACAAGCGGCTCAGCCACTGGGCGCTGGTGCCCTCGGTGCCGGGGTATTCGTCGGTGAAGTTACGCCAGTCGACGTATGTCCAGCCGAGTACGGACTCGGGGCCGAAGTCGTCCGCTTCGGTTCCGAGTTCCGGGCGCAGCAGGTTCCGGACCAGGGTGAGGTCGACGGTCGTGTGCTCGGCCAGCAGGACGGCGTCGTAGAGGTCCTTGCCCTGCGGATACATGTCGGTGGCCAGCCACATCAGCTTCCAGGCCAGCGACAGGCCGGCGGTCGCCGCGAGGATCGGGGTCTGCAGCCCGAGCACGGTGATCGGCTCGGGCGGGATCGGCAGTTCCTCTCCGAACACGACGTCCACCTGCACTGTGCCGTCCGGGTGCCCGGCCGCCCCGAACGGGATGACCAGCCGGCGGCCGTCGGCACGCTCGTACGTCCAGATCGCCGACTCGGCGGTGTCCTCGGGGCGCAGACCCGCACCGGGTGTGGCGTGCAGACCCGCGGTGATGTCGGCGAGGAGGTTCCGCGCCGCCACGCTGTCGCTGGTGATCGTCGCGGGGGTGACCACGAAGTCCAGGTCGCCGGGATCCCGGGCGGCGTCACCGACCCAGGCCTGCATCGCCGCGCTGCCCCGCAGCACCAGATGCCCGGCCGAGCGGGTCCCGGCGATCACCGCCAGGACGTGACGCAGGGCCGCGCGGCGGGCTTCCGTCCAGCGCCGGCCGGTCTCCGGGTCCTGGAAGACGGGTTCGCCGGCACGGTAGGCGTTGTCGTACTGCTTGAGCGCCGGGTCGAAGGCGCCCAGCTGGCGCACCCCCCGTTCCCGCGCCAGCGGCAGATAGGTGTCCGGGTAACCCCGTTTGCCGGCCCGCGCACGCCGCATCCCGTGCTCCCGGCGCTCGTCGTAGTACCGCGGCGGCGTCATCGGCGGGCCTCGATCAGGGTTCGGGAGGAGTGGGCGACGAACTGGCCGTCGGCTCGGATGCGGGCGTCCAGTTCCCGCAGCCGCGGGCGATGACGGTCCACGCTGAAATCGGGCACCCACCAGACGCACCGGCGCAGGAGCCACACCACGGCGCCGATGTCGGTGAAGGTCATCTTCAGGCGTGCCGTGCGGAGGTCGGTCACCTGAAGACCCGCTGCTCGCGCGGCAGCGGCTTCGGTCGACGGATCACGCGCAAGGCGCTCACGGGGCAGCGGGCCGGTGAACAGCTCGATCAGCTCGAAGGCCGAGGCGGGACCGACGTGCTGGGCCAGGTAGGCGCCGCCCGGAGCCAGCACCCGCGCGATCTCGTCCCACGCCGGGTCGACCGGGTGACGGCTGGTGACCAGGTCGAACGTGGCATCGCCGAACGGCAGTGGCGACCCCTGCGGCACCTCGGCCACCTCCACACCGCGCGGGCCGAGCAGCTCCCGGGCGCGGGCGGCGTTCGGCGGCCAGCCCTCGGTCACCACCATCCGCGGGGGCAGGTGCGGCATCCCGGCCAGCACCTCGCCGCCACCGGTGTCCAGGTCGAGAGCGGTCTGTGCCGTGGGCAGCCGTCGCGCGAGCAGTCCGGCGTACCCCCAAGGGGGTCGCTCCTCGAAAGCACGACCGTCGAGCCAGCCGAAATCCCACCCGGTCACGTCGGCCGCGACAGCCTCGTCGATCAATTCCTGGAACGCGCGCACCCTGCCATGGTCGCCCGCCCGTCAAGCTCGGTGGATCCGGCGACCGTCCGATGGATCATTCAAGGCGTCATCGGTACGTTCACCGCGGACATCCTGCGTCGGTGCCCTCGAACGAAACCGAGCCGTGGCAGGATGCCGGGATGCGGCAGTCAGTGATGATCGTGCATAGCCTGGTGACGGCCCTCGATCCCGGCGACAACCTGGAAGCGGAGCACCGGGCGCACACGCTGGGCTGGCTGCGCCGCACCGACGACGTGTTCCGCCGGGTCAAACCGGCCGAGCCGGCACAGCACCTGGTCTCCTACGTCGTCCCGGTCGATCCGGCCACCGGCAGCCTCCTGCTGGTCGATCATGTGAATGCCGGCCTGTGGCTGCCACCCGGCGGTCACGTGGAACCCGGCGAGGATCCGCGCGACACGGCCGCCCGGGAGGTCCACGAAGAACTCGGCGTGACCGTCCCGCCCGCCGAACGGCCCCTCTTCCTCACCGTCACGCGAACCGTCGGCTTGGACGCCGGCCACACCGATGTGAGCCTGTGGTTCGTACAACCGCTCGATCTTGATCAAAGACTGACCCCTGATCAGGGTGAGTTCCGCGCGGTGCGCTGGTGGTCGCCGGCCGAGCTGCGAGAGGCCGATCCGGCGCGCTTCGACCCGCATCTGTTCCGGTTCCTGGCGAAGCTGGAGCAGTCCTACCTGATCACGCGATAGGTCAGATGGGTGACGCCGCAGCCCTCGATCACCTCGGGGTCACCGAACCGGACCGGCGTCACGGTGAGGCCGCCGAAGAAGCTGATCCCCTCGCCGAGCAGCACCGGGATCAGCGACACGGTGATCTCGTCGATCAGCCCGGCGTCGAGGTACTGCCGGGTGAGCGTCGGCGTGGAGACGGCGACGACCCGGTCACCGGCCTCGGCCTGCGCGGCCTCGAACGCCGACATGGCATCCGGATAGAAACCGACCGGAACATCGTCACGCGGCCAGCCGGCCGGAACCGTATGACTGACCACGAAGACGGGGCAGCCGGCCGGATGCCGCCCACCCCAGCCGTTCGTGTGGTCGAAGAGCCGCCGCCCGCAGATCAGCGCGCCACCCCCGGTCAGCGCCGCGCGCAGAAAACCGGCGCTGGCCCGGCTCACATGAAACGTCCACCGCGGATCAGCACTGCCTATTTCCACATCGCCGTTCTGGTACCACCCGAAGAGCTCGCCCACGCCGTCATGCTCATCAGCGACGAACCCGTCGAGCGACATCGACAGCGCGGACACCACTTTGCCCACGGCCCCTCCTCCGACGTCTCTCCCGCAGGTTCACCCCGGAGGCGGTTCGGTGGCAAGACAGCGAGGGTGACGATTTCATTCATTCAAGCGGTGCCTCGAGCCGGGTTCGAACCAGCGACCTCCGCTTTGCAGGAGCGGCGCTCCATCCTGCCGCGTATTCAATATGTGGACCCGGCCGGACTTGAACCGGCCACCTCCTGTTTGCAAGACAGGTGCTCTACCTGATGAGCTACGAGCCCTCTGCCACGACGTGGCACCACCTGGACCGACCCGCCTGGAACGCCCCCGCGACGTGGGGTCTGGGGGTCGCCCCCAGGCAGATGTCAGTGTCTCCGGGAAGACTTGAACTTCCGACCGCCGGATTCGTAGACCGGTGCTCTGTCCGCTGAGCTACGGAGACGTGAGGCCCACCCGGGAAGAGAGGACCGGGTGGGCCGGCGCGGCGCGGTGAACGCGCACGGCGCCTGGTGCCGGCGCTGGATGGGGCGCCGGATGGACGGTGATCCGCTGTGGAGTTGTCGGAATGAGAAACGCCGCCCTGATCCGAATCGGATGGGCGGCGCGAAGATCGCTAGCGGATCGCTAGTCGCGCCACCGGAAAACGAAGGAGAAACGGGCTCGCCGCATCATGATGACCACTTCCCCCTTTTCCTCGTCCGTCCCGGTGACAACAACGGTAAGCGCCCCACCGGCGACCGGCAATCCATTAAAACGGCGGCCTCGTGGCGTCCGCGATCCCCTTGTGCGACACGTGCGCGGTCAGTCCGCCGTCGACCACGATCTCGGCGCCGTTCACGTACGACGACTCGTCCGACACCAGGTAGACGACGAGTGGCGCCACGTCGGCCGGCACGCCGACCCGGCCCAGCGGGATCTCCGGGAGCGCCGCGTCGAAGAACTCCTGCGGCGCGCTGTCCATGAGCGGCGTGTCGATCAGCCCCGGCATCACGGCGTTGACCCGGATGCCCCGGATCCCCAGTTCCAGCGACGCACTGCGGGTGAGCCCGCGCAAGGCCCATTTACTTGCCGTGTACGGGGCGGCGGCGTGGCCGGACACCGCCGCCACCGAACAGATGTTGACGATCGACGAGCCGGCCTGCATCAGTGGCACCAGGGTCTTCATGCTGTACATCGGCCCGGTCACGTTGATCGCCATGACCCGTTCCCACGCGGAGGGATCGACGTCCGGCAGCCGATCACGACCGGTCACGCCGGCGTTGTTCACCACCGCGTCGACCCGGCCCAGCGACGCCGCCAGCGCCTCCCACTGGTCGAGGCGGGAGACGTCGAGATGCCGCACTCCCTCGGCCGGCAGGACGTCGGTGGCGATCACCACCGCACCCTCGGCCCGCAGCGCCGCGGCGAACGCCGCACCCTGACCCCGTGCCGCACCGGTCACCACCACGATCTTGTCCGCGCATCGCCCACCCATGGTGCCGATTCTGCCCCGGGAGAGGAACTGTCCTGCCCGGAGGCGGAGACTGGGCGGCATGGGATGGCGCATCCTGGCCGACGCGACGATGGTCCTGCACTTCGCCTTCGTCGCGTTCGTGGTGGCCGGTGGCTTCCTCGCCTGGCGGTGGCCGAGGGCGATCATCCCGCACCTGATCGCCGCGGGGTGGGGACTGGCGATCGCGCTGTTCCGGTTCGGCTGCCCGCTGACCTGGGTGGAGGACCGGGCACGGGAACGGGCCGGCGACGCGAGCCTGGCCGGTGGGTTCATCGACACGTACCTGACCGGGGTGATCTATCCGGAGCGCTACCTCGTGCAGGTCCAGGTCCTGGCCGCGGTGGCCGTGGCGGTCTCCTGGACAGGGGTGGCGGTCCGCCTCAGGACGGCACGATCTTCCTGACCATGTCCAGGACGGCGTCCGGCGCCGGCGGTGTTCCCGTCCGGTCGGCGAAAAGCAGGTGGCCGGTTCCGATCAGGATGGCGCCGAGCGTGTCCGGGTCCGCGTCCGCCGCGATCCGCCCGCGGGCCCGTTCGTCCTCCAGGTAGCTCGCCAGCATGATGGCGCCCTCGGTCAGCACCGGCACACCGGCCGGCCAGGTCTCCCGGAGCCGGGCGCGCAGCTCGTCGCGGAACGTCACCAGTGCCACGATCGCGACCGCGACCGAACCGAAGAGGGCGGTCAGCGCGTCGGCCACGTTCGCCACGACGGTCCCGGCGCCGGCCATCTCGGTGAGCCGGGCCGCTTCACGATCCATCCGCTGCACGCGGTCGAGCACGTAGTCGGCGAGGAACGCGTCGAAGTCGGCGAAGTGGCGGTGCAGCACGCCTTTCGCGCAGCCGGCCTCGGTGGTGACGGCCCGGCTGGTCAGCGCGTGCGGGCCGGCGGTGAGCAGGATGCGGTCGGCCGCGTCGAAGAGCTGCTCACGCACGTCGCGGAGGGCAACGCCGGTCGGCATCGCATTCCCTTTCATCAGGAGAGTGGGCATGTGCCCACTCGAATCGTATAGTGGGCACATGCCCACTCATGGAGAGATCGCGCAGTCGTTCGGCCTGGACGCGGAGCGCTACGACCGGACCCGGCCACGCTATCCCGCCGCCATGGTCGACCGGATCACCGCGGCCCTGCCCGGCCGTTCGATCCTCGACGTGGGTACGGGCACCGGCATAGCGGCCCGCCAGTTCCGCGCGGCCGGTTGCCGGGTCCTGGGCGTCGAACCGGACGAGCGGATGGCCGCCGTCGCCCGCCGCCACGGCATCGACGTCGAGACCGCCGCCTTCGAACAGTGGGATCCGGCGGGACGCACCTTCGACGGCGTGACCGCCGGCCAGACCTGGCACTGGGTCGATCCGCTGGCCGGGGCCGAGCAGGCCGCGAGGGTCCTCCCGAGGGGCGGCCGGCTCGCCCTCTTCTGGAACACCTTCAACGCCGGCCCGGAGGTGACCGAGATGTTCGCCGAGGCCTACCGCCGCGCCGCGCCGAACCTGCCCTTCAGTCCATGGTCCAAGCCGACGCCCTCCTCGCCTGACAAAAACGATAAATCCGATTTGTCGAATGAGAAGAGTCCTGGCGGCCTCGACCCCTTCCACGACCGGGCGGCTGACGGGATCCGGCGCAGTGGGCGGTTCGGTGAGCCCGGGCTGTGGACCTTCGAGTGGGAGCACACCTACACCCGCGGCGAGTGGCTTGATCTGGTTCCCACGTCGGGTGGGCACAACCTGCTGCCGGCCGGCGAGCTCGAGACACTCCTCCACCACATCGGCGACGCGATCGGCGACACCGTGACGATCGGGTACCGGACCGTCGTCACCGTTGCGGAACTAGCCGGCTAGCAGCGAGTCCGCCGGGCCCCGGCTGCCCGCCGCGTACTCCAGCAGCGGCACCTTACCGGCACGCCAGGCCGACGTCACCGGTTCCACGATGCGCCAGCACTGTTCGGCCACGTCGGCGCGGATCGAGAGGGTGGGGTCGTCGTCGAAGACGCCGCGCAGGACCTCGCCGTACGGCGGCAGCTCACCCGCGCCGAACTCCGCCTGCAGCGACACCGGATCCAGTTCGAAGGGATCACCCGGGCCGTTGATGTTGAAGTCGAGGGCCAGGGTGTCCGGGCCGAAGCCGATCCGCAGCCGGTCCGGCTGATCACAACCGGTCAGGCCGTCCGGGACGCGGGGCGGCTTCCGGAACGTGATCACCGCTTCTTTGCGGCTGCTGCCGATCGCCTTGCCGGAGCGCAGCCGGAACGGGACACCGGACCATCGCCAGGTGTCCACCGCCAGCACGAGCTCGGCGAGGGTCTCGGTCTGCCGCGAGGGGTCGACGCCGGGCTCGTCGGCGTACGAGATGAAGGAGGATCCCGCGGTGTAGCGCGCCCGGCGGCTGCACTCCGCGGGATCGGGCGTCCAGAGCCGGGTCGCCCGCAGCACGTCGGCCTTGCGGTCGCGGAACTCGCCTGCTTCCAGGCTGATCGGCGCCTCCATCGCGAGCAGGCCGAGGATCTGCAGCAGATGGCTCTGGATCATGTCGGCGAGCGCGCCGGCGTGGTCGTAGTAGCCGGCCCGGTTCTCCAGACCGAGCGCTTCGTCGAAGACGATGTCGACCGCGGCGACGTGGGTGTTGTTCAACAGCGGCTCGAAGATCCGGTTGGCGAAGCGCAGACCGAGGATGTTCAGCACCGTCGACTTGCCCAGGAAGTGATCGACCCGGTGGACACGAGATTCCGGAACGAGCCGGGCGAGAAGACGGTTCAGATCAGAAGCGGACCCGGAGGAGGTGCCGAACGGCTTCTCCAGCACCAGCCTGGTCCCCTCGGGGAGATCCACGTCGAGCAGTGCCGTGCAGGCACGAGCGGTGACCGCCGGCGGCAGCGCGAAGAAGACGGCAGGCGGTCCGGCGGCGGCAGCGATGACGGTACGGAGATCCTCCGCGCGGGTCACGTCAGCCCGGATCCACCGGCCGCCCGGATCGACTCCCGCCGACTCGCGAACCCGCTGCCGCCAGCGCTCGTCGTCCCAGCCCTCGTCGACCGCCGCGCCGATCAGCGACAGCCCGGGCACGTGACCGGCCTTCAGCAGCGCGCCGAGGCCGGGCAGCAGCAGCCGGGCGGTCAGGTCACCGCTCGCGCCGAGAATGATCAGCGTCTGGTCCGTCATGGACCTCCGATACCCGCCGGGCCGGGGCGGTACTCGACTTCGGGCCGGCCGGGTCCGCCGTATCGCGGGCTGCGGATGACTCGCGACGCGTCGGCGAGGTGTTCCAGGTAGCGGCGGGAGGTCACCCGGGAGGTGCCGGTCCGGGCCGCGACCTCGGCCGCCGACAGCCCGTCCGGGGCGGCCGAGCGCAGCGCCGCCAGGATCAGGTCGAAGGTGCGCTGGTCGAGGCCCTTCGGCAGGGTGTCCGGGGACGTGCCGCGCAGGGTGGCGAAGACCCGGTCCACCTCGTGCTGGGCCGCCACCTCACTGGATTCGAGCAACTGCCGGCGGTAGCGGGCGTAGCCGTCGAGCTTGTCGCGGAACGCCGCGAACGTGAACGGTTTCAGCAGATAGTGCGTGACACCGAGGGCGACGGCCTGCCGGACCATGCCGATGTCCCGGTTCGACGTGACGGCGAGGACGTCGGTGCCGCTGCCGGCCGCCCGCAGCGCGCGGACGATCTCCAGCCCGTGCTTGTCGGGCAGGTTCAGGTCGAGCAGGACCAGGTCGATCGGTTCGGCGCGGAGCCGGGTCACGGCGTCCCGGGCGGTGTGCGCGACGGCGGCGACCGTGAACCCGCCGACCTTCTCGGTGTAGGCGCGGTGGGCCTCGGCGATCAGTGGCTCGTCGTCCACCACGAGAACCCGGATCACGAGGGCACCGGGAGCCGGACCGTGAGGACGGCGCCGCCGTCGGGGTTCGGTTCGATGACGTAGCTTCCGCCGTACCTCTCAGCGACCTGCCGGACCAGTGACAGGCCGACGCCTCTTCCCTCACCCGGCTTGGTGGACCAGCCGCGCCGGAAGGCGGCGGCGGCCTGGTCGGGGCTCAGGCCCGGCCCGTTGTCGCGCACCTGGACCACGACCTCCCCGCCGGCGTGCCTGATCAGGACCCGCACCTTACGCGGCAGGTCACGGGCGGCGACCGCCTCCAGGGCGTTGTCGACCAGATTCCCGGCGACGGTCAGGAGATCCCTGGGCGGCAGGGGTGTTCCGGCCAGCGACGACGAAGGATCCACCGTCAGCTCCACGCCGCGCTCACCGGCCTGGGCGCTCTTCCCGAGCAGCAACGCCGCGAGCGCGGGCTCCTCGACAGCGCCGACCACCTGATCGGTGAGCTGCTGGGCGAGGGCCAGCTCGGCGGTGGCCAGTTCGATCGCCTCGTCGGTACGACCGAGTTCGACCATGGTGAGCACGGTGTGCAGGCGGTTCGCGGCCTCGTGCGCCTGGGCTCGCAGCGCCTCGGTGAGACCGCGGACCGAGTCCAGTTCGCCGGTGAGGGCGCGCAGCTCGGTGTGGTCGCGCAGGGTCAGCACGCTGCCGCCGAAGCGGTTCTCCCGCCTGTTGGCGATCAGGATGCGGTCACCGACGAGAACCGGCGCGTCCTCCTGCTCCAGGATCATCTCCTGGATGTCCTGATCCTGGAGCAGCCGCTTCGCCTCGTCGTTGATCAGCTCCACCCGGCCGTTGCGGTCCAGCACCACGAGACCCTCGCGGACCGAGTGCAGCACCGCGTCGTAATACTCGTACATCCGCGTCATCTCGGCCGGCCCGAGCCCGTGTGTCTGCCGGCGGAGACGGCGGCTGAGCAGCCACGATCCGCCGGCGGCGAGGAGCAGCGCGATCACCGTGGCGGCGGACACGGCCGGGAACTGGGCGGCGAGGGTGCGGTTGATCGCGGCGGTGGTGATGCCCACCGAGACCATGCCGATCACGGTCGAGGTCCCCGGTTCGACAACCCCCACGACGGTACGGACGGAGTCGCCGAGGCTGCCCCTGTACTCCTCGACCACGACTCCCCCGTCCAGCGCCCTCTCCACGCTCCCGGCGAACTTCAGGCCGATCAGGTCCGTGGTCGGGTGCGTGTACCGGGTCCGGTCGGGCGCCATCACGACGATGAAGTCGGTGCGGGTCGCCTTGCGGGTCGCCTCGGCCCAGGGCTGCAGCACCGCTGTCGGGTCGGCGCTGTGCAGGCCGTCCACGACCGCCGGGGACAGCGCGATCGTGTCGGCGATCGCGGTGACCTCCTCGATCGCGGCGTTGCGGGCGTCGCGGCGGGCGAGCAGGACAGCGCCCGTGGTGCCGACTCCGACCAGCAACGTGACCACGAGTACCTGGAGGACGAAGAGCTGCCGCGCGATGCTCACTGGTTATCGCCCCTCAGGTGAACAAAATGAACTAAAGCGTGATCCGGGGTGAGACCCAGGACACATTCACGACATGGAAACCGCACCCGCCCCGAAGGTCAAGAAGGACCGCACCCGCTACCTCTACCCGGCGGTCGTCGTGGCCGTCCTCCTCGGCATCGGCGTCGGCCTCCTCGCCCCGGACTTCGCCGTGGAGCTCCGCCCGATCGGCACCGGATTCGTCGACCTGATCAAGATGATGATCGCGCCGGTCATCTTCTGCACCATCGTGCTCGGCGTCGGCTCGGTCCGGCAGGCCGCCAAGGTCGGCAAGGTCGGCGGCCTCGCCCTCGGCTACTTCCTCACGATGTCCACCGTGGCGCTCGCGATCGGCCTGGTCGTCGGCAACCTCATCCACCCCGGCTCCGGGATGGACCTGAGCGAATCCGTCGCCGCGGCCGGCCAGAAGGCGGTCGGCGACACCGCGTCGGAGAGCACCGCCGACTTCCTGCTCGGCATCATCCCCACCACGCTGCTCTCCCCGCTCACCGAGGGGAACGTGCTGCAGACCCTGCTCGCGGCGCTGCTCGTCGGCTTCGCCCTGCAGGGCATGGGCTCGGCCGCCGAACCGGTGCTGCGTGCCATCCGCGTCTTCCAGAAGCTCGTCTTCCGGGTGCTGGCCATGCTGATGTGGCTCGCCCCGATCGGCGCGTTCGGCGCCATGGCCGCGGTGGTCGGCGCCACCGGCGTGGACGCCCTGGTCAGCCTCGCCCAGATCATGCTCGGCTTCTACGCCACCTGCGTGATCTTCGTTTTCGGCCTGCTCGGCGCGATCCTCTGGCTGGTCGCCCGGATCAACATCTTCTCGCTCTTCAAGTACCTCGGCCGCGAGTTCCTGCTGATCGTCTCCACCTCGTCGTCCGAGTCCGCGCTCCCCCGCCTGATCGCCAAGATGGAGCACGTCGGCGTGTCCCGGCCGGTCGTCGGCATCACGGTGCCGACCGGGTACTCCTTCAACCTGGACGGCACGGCGATCTACCTGACCATGGCCTCGCTCTTCGTGGCCCAGGCCATGGGCGACCCGCTGTCGGTCGGCGAGCAGATCTCCCTGCTCCTCTTCATGATCATCGCCTCGAAGGGCGCTGCCGGCGTCACCGGCGCCGGCCTGGCCACTCTGGCTGGCGGCCTGCAGAGCCACCGTCCCGACCTGGTCGACGGCGTCGGCCTGATCGTCGGCATCGACCGTTTCATGTCCGAGGCGCGGGCGCTGACGAACTTCGCCGGCAATGCCGTCGCGACAGTGCTGGTGGGCGTCTGGACCCGCGAGTTCGACAGCGATCGTGCGCACGTGGTCCTCAGCGGCGGGGACCCCTTCGACGAGACCACGATGGTCGACGGCGACCACGCGTCCTCGTCCGCCTCCCCGCAGGAGCAGAAGACACCGGCGTGATCCGGCCCCCGCCCCGCCGCGCGCCGGCGGGGCGGGGCCCTAAGCGCCGGCCGCCTCCCGGAACACGGCGGCCGTGCGGGCCGCCACCTCCTCGTCGGTCCCCGCCCAGAGCGTCTCCAGCCAGGGCCCGGCGAACAGCCCGACGAGCGTCGGCACCCCGTCCGCCTCGGTGGCGTCCAGCCATTCGCTGACGCAGTTCGCCTCCGGCCCGGCGACTCGGTAGTAACCGGCCGGGTGCGCGGGCCAGAACCGCCGATCGAACCGCAGCACCACCTTCTCCACCCGCCCCGCGCCGAGCCGCCCGAGCGCGGCGGCGTGCGCCGGGGGAAGCGCGGGCTCGAAGTCGATCTCCCGCAGCACGGGCAGCGGCACCGTCACGATCACCGCGTCGGCAGTGGCCGAGAACCCGTCACCGGCGAGCGTCACCCCGTCGTCCCGCACCGTGATCCGCCGCACCGGCCGGCCCAGCCGCACGTCCAGCCCGCTCGCGAGATGCTCCACGATCAGCCGATAGCTGCCGGCGATCCACCGATCCCCCTCACCGACGCCGGGCTCGAACCCGTACCGCGCGCTCAGCCACGACAGCGGCGCCCCGGAGTCCATGACGATCTCCGCGTCGACGTACCGCCGGATCTCCTCGGCGGTGAACTCCCCCGGCTCCGGCAGCCACGCCTCGATCACATCGGCGATCGCCGCCCGCGGCTCCGCCCGGTCCAGGCGAGCGCGCAACTCCCTCTCCAACCCCATTTCTCGTACGCCGCCAGCCGCTGCTCTTCCCCCTCCCCCGCCGGATCCGGCCCCGAGCACGAGTGGATCGCCGAAGTCCGTCGCCACCACGGTGAGGCCGAGCTCCTCGGCGAGCCGGGCGAGCACGTTGTCGTCGTACTGCTGCAGCCAGTTCGCCCCGAGATCGAACGTGAACCCGTCGAGATCCACCCCGTAAGTACGCCCGCCGACCCGCTCCCGGGCCTCCCACACTTCGACGGAGCAACCCTCGCCCGCCGAGTCCCGCCCGGCGAGCGCCCGGGCGGCGCCGAGTCCGGCCATCCCCGCGCCCACCACCGCGACCCGCCGATGCCCGGCCTCGACTGCCCAGGCCGCGGCGGCGACTCCCTGCTCGTAGGCGCCATGGGTCATCCCGGCCCGGGTGGGGTGGGTGGCCTCCCCGGCGATCCGGAGCCGCCCGCCGACCGGCGCGGTGAGGGCGACCCGATCCCCGGGCGACCCGCCGCGACCGATGAGACTCCACGAACCACGGGCCCAGGGATCGTCCCCCCACCGGGAGACGAGGGAGGCGGTCAGCCGTACCGGTGAATCCATGGCACGCAGCCTAGAACTCCAAGATCACCCGCTGCATCTCCAGAGTGAGATTCTTTCTCATTGGGCAAGGTTACGCAGTGACTCATACCAATGCTTGCTGTGACGTACCTGAAAATGGACTGAGCATTCCCGGTCAATGTCCGAAAAACTTGTAAACGACACGTTAAGGCATCTGTAGTAACTCGATCGATCTTGTTGTAAAGTCCGGACACAAAACGTCTCCCCCGACTGCCGCAAGAGAGACACGGGCTCAGACGATGTTCAATCGCACAGTCATGTTCGCCAAACAGCACACGCCGAACCACCTGCGCGTCCGGGCTCGCCGGACGATGCTGGAGGCTCACAACGCCCGGATCCGGTTGACGGTTCCGGTCGTGGAGCGCTGTGAATACGTCAACATCTATCACTGCGCAGTGCGCAAAACAGCGAGCCAGTGGGTGAAATCGGTTTTCAGCGATCCGATCGTTTACCGACACTCCGGATTGCTGACCTACGATCCGCGCTATTACGACTGGCGTGATCCACGGGTGTGCCCGCCGAACCGCATCGCGCTCTCGCTCTTCTTCCCGAAGAAGAGGTTCGACGCGATCCCGAAGCCGGAGCGCTACCGCGCCTTCTTCGTCTACCGCGACCCGCGCGACATGGTCGTCTCCAGCTACTTCTCGACCAAGGACTCGCACGGCCCGATGGGCGACGTCGTCGAGGTGCGCAAGGTGCTGCGGGAGCTGCCGAAGAAGGAGGGCCTGCTCTACCTGATCGACGACCTCGCGAAGAAGGGCCGGTTCAACGCCCTGCGCTCGTGGGTGCTGGCGCCCGAGGACGAGACGGTCCGGCTCATCAAGTACGAGGACCTCACCGGCATCCGGCAGACCGAAGAGGTCGACGCGCTGATGCGGCACTGCGGGATCACGATTCCGCGGCCCGAGCTGGAGACGCTGCTGGACAAGTACAGCTTCTCCGCGATGAACCGGAAGAAGGGCGCCGGCGAGGTGTCGCACTACCGCAAGGGCGAGCCGGGCGACTGGCGCAACCACTTCGACGACGACATCCAGGAAGCGTTCCATAAGGCGGCCGGCCCCCGGCTGCTGGAACGCCTCGGATACCAGGTTCATGACAGCGCCGCCTAGGAGCTGACAGCGTCGTGTGCGGGCCGTGACAGCGCCGGCCCGCAACCTCGATGACGACGACATCGAGGGGATACGACGACATGGAAGACCTGGTGGTGCGCGCCGAAGGGCTGCGCAAACGATTCGGGAAGACCCAGGCGCTGGACGGTGTGGACCTGGCCATGCGCCGGGGCACCGTGCTCGGCGTCCTGGGCCCGAACGGCGCCGGCAAGACGACCGCGGTGCGGGTGCTCGCGACACTGTTGCGCCCGGACGAGGGCAGCGCGTTCGTCGCGGGCATCGACGTACTGAAGAACCCGCAGCAGGTGCGCCGGAAGGTGGGGCTGACCGGTCAGTACGCGTCGGTCGACGAGGATCTCACCGGCGTACAGAATCTGGTGTTGATCGGACGCCTGCTGGACATGAGCGGCAAGGACGCCCGGCGCCGCGCCTACGAGCTGCTGACCTGGTTCGATCTGGAGGAGGCGGCCCAGCGGCCGGCGAAGACCTACTCCGGTGGCATGCGCCGCCGTCTCGACCTGGCCGCGAGCCTGGTCGGCCGGCCCGAAGTGATCTTCCTGGACGAGCCGACGACCGGCCTGGACCCGGCCAAGCGCGAGGACATGTGGGGCGTGGTGCGCACCCAGGTGGCGCGCGGCGCGAGCGTGCTGCTGACCACGCAGTACCTGGAGGAGGCGGACGCGCTCGCCGACGAGATCGTGGTGGTCGACCACGGCCGGGTGATCGCGCACGACACCCCGGACGGCCTGAAGCGGCGAGTCGGTGGTCAGACGCTGCGGATCCGCCCGTCCGACCAGTCCCGCCTGCCGGAAGTGCTCCAGGTTCTGGACGCGGTCGCCGCCCCCGGCATGAGCGCGACGAAGGACGAGGCGGCCGGCTCCCGCCCGGGCGCCGCCAGCGTGCCGGTCACGAGTGACGCCGCGCTCGCCGAGGCGGTCATGCAGCTCAGCCGCGCCGGCGTCGAAGTCACCGAACTGGCACTGCACCTGCCGAGCTTGGACGAGGTGTTCCACACGCTCACCGGGCGTACGAAGACGGAGGAACTGGTATGACCGCCCTGGCACGCCACTCGGCGGCTCTCGCCCAGCGCAGCCTGATCAAGACGATCCGCACCCCCGAGGCGCTGATCGACGTCACCATCCAGCCGGTGATCTTCCTGCTGCTGTTCACGTATCTGTTCGGCGGCGCGATCGCCGACGGTGATCGCCACGCGTACCTGCAATTCCTCTTACCCGGCATGCTCGCGCAGTCGCTCGCCATGGGCGGCGTCGCGCTGGGCCAGAACCTGAACGCCGACATCGAGAAGGGCGTCTTCGACCGATTCCGATCGCTGCCCATCTCCCGGTCGGCGCCGCTGGTCGGCGCGGTGTTCGCCGACGTGATCCGCTACCTGACGGTCTGCGTCGTGATGCTGACCTTCGGCACGATCATGGGCTTCCGGGTGGAGACCGGCGTGGTCCCGGCGATCGCCGCGGTGGCGCTGTCGATCGGCTTCGGCCTCTGCTTCTGCTGGATCTCGGTGTGGGTCGGCATGCTGGCCCGTACGTCCGGCGCGGTGCAGGGCATCATGTTCCTGCTGGTGCTGCCGCTGACGTTCGGCAGCAACGTGTTCGTCTCCTCGGACACCCTGCCCGGCTGGCTGCAGGCGTTCGTCGACGTCAACCCGATCACGCCACTGGTCGGCGCGATCCGCGGCCTGCTGGTCGGCGGCCCGGTCGCCGGCGACCTGGTGCAGACCCTCGCCTGGATGGCCGGCCTGCTGATCGTGTTCGTCCCGCTGGCCCTGCGCGCCTACGCCAAGCGCGCCTGACCCGCGGTCCCGGCCCTGGTGAGCGCCGCTTCGAGACGAGTCGTCAGGAAGCGGCGCTCCTGGTCGGACGGGGCCAGCCGCAGGGCGGCCCGGTACTGCTCGGCCGCCTGGTGATGACGGCCCAGGCGGGTCAGCAGCTCCGCCTTCGTCGCCGGGAGCAGGTGATAGGCGGCCAGCGCGGAATCGAGGGCCGCCAGCCGGGACAATCCGGCCTCCGGGCCGGACGACTCCGCTATCGCCACGGCCCGGTTCAGGTCGACTACGGGGGACGGGGTCAGAGCGGCCAGTTCGCCGTACAAAGCTGCGATCTGCTCCCAATCCGTGGCGGCTGCCGACTCCGCGGTGGCGTGACAGGCGGCGATCGCGGCCTGGATGCGGTACGGACCCCGGCCCGGGGAGCTTGCCAGCAGCCGTACCCCTTCGGCGATCAGGGCCTGGTCCCACAAGGCGCGATCCTGCTCGGCCAGGGTGACCAGGTCGCCGGCGGCATCGGTGCGCGCCGCGCGCCGGGCGTGATGCAACATCATGAGCGCGAGCAGCCCGCGCGCCTCGGGTTCGTCGGGCATCAGCGCGGCGAGCACCCGGGTGAGCCGGATCGCCTCGTCGGCGAGCGCGACGCGATCGGCGGAGTAGCCCTCGTTGAACGTCAGATACAGCACCGCCAGCACCCCGGACAGCCGTTCCGGGAGCAGGTCGGCCTCCGGAACCCGGTACGGGATGGCCGCGTTCCGGATCTTCCGCTTGGCGCGGACCAGGCGCTGGGCCATCGTCGCCTCGGGGACCAGGAAGGCGCTCGCGATCTGCGGGGTGGTCAGGCCGGCGAGGGTACGCAGCGTCAGCGCCACCCGCGCCTCCAGCGGCAGCGCGGGGTGACAACACGTGAAGATGAGCTGCAGCCGGTCATCCGGGAAATCTGTTCCCACGGGTTGAGGCTCCTCGACGGCGGCACGGCGCAGGCGGGCCTCTTCCGCAGCGGCACGGCGGAGGCGGTCGATCGCCCGGTTGCGGGCCGTGGTCGTGAGCCAGGCGCCCGGGTTGCGCGGCACACCGTCCGCCGCCCAGTTGGTCACGGCCTTGGCGAAGGCGTCCTGAGCGCACTCCTCCGCCAGGTCCCAGTCACCGGTGAGGCGGATCAGCGTGGCCACGACCCGCCCCCACTCGTCCCGGAAGGCCGCCTCCAGAGCTCCGGACCGGTCAGTCACGGAACGGGCGCAGCTCGATCGCGCCGTAGCGGGCCAGCGGATGCCGCGCCGCGATCTCGATCGCCTCGTCGAGAGAGGAGCAGTCCAGGATGTCGTAGCCGGCGATCCACTCCTTCGTGTCCGCGAACGGACCGTCGGTGATCAAGGCGCCGTGGTCGAGGACGGTCGTGGCGTCCTCACGACCGCGCAGCCGGTGCCCCTCGACGCGCTGCGGGGTCGAGGCCAGCCACTCTTCGATGGTGTTCTCCGGCGCCGGCAGCAGCAGATCGTCGTCGGCGCAGACGAAGGCCAGGAACTTCATGTCAGTGCTCCTCCGGGTGGAACGGGCGGATCTCCGCACCCGCGGGATGGGCCGCGGCGATCGCGATGGCCTGATCGAGGTCGAGCACGTCGACGATCTCGAAGCCGCCGACGGGTACCGGCGTCGCCGCGAACGGCCCCTTCGTCACCTGTGTCTCGCCGTCGCGGACCCGTACCGTGACCGCCTCCGCGGCCGGGGCGAGGCGTTGCCCGCGCTGAAACGAACCGGCGTCGAGCATCCAGAGCATGTAGCGCACGTTCCCTCCCGAAAAAGTGGACTCTCCCCCTGACGACGCTGCGGTTCGCCGAAATCGACACCCCGGGCGATGTCGATTTCCGGGGAGCCGCGGCGTCGTATCCGCATGATGACGAGTTATTTCTGGCAGGTGGCTCACCTGCACACCGAGTCAGTCCGCGAGATCGACACCGCGATGGGGCGCCTGGCCGCCGGCCTCGTCCGGTTCTGCTGGTGGCCCGTCAGGAGACGATGACCGGTGGAGGAGCCGGCTGAGCTCGTCGAGGCCGTCGGCGTCGAGTTCGCCCGCCGCCGCGGCCAGCAGCTTCTCCACGATCTGATTCGCCGCTGACCGCAGCACCCCCGTCTCGTCGGTGCTGAAGCTGGTGAGCGCCTTGGGGAATCGGCGGAGCAGCGGATCGACGGCGTGCCGCAGGTAGTCCTCGCTCTTCGCGCTGCTGAGGTCCATCGACTTCAGCGCCTCCGGCATCCAGTCGTTCTCCACGATGGAGACGATGTCGCCGGGGCGCGGCCGGACGCCGTGCACCCAGCCGATGTCGACCGGACCGGACTGCCCGTCAGCCGCGGTGAGCACGAGATCGCGGCGTCCGTCGGCGGACCAGGTCCGGGTGACGGTCAGCGCTTCCATGGCGTCGAGGTACATCCCGCCCGGCACGGCCGCGCGCCACTGGAGGGAGATGTCGCGAAGCCAGTCGGCGGGATCCCGGGCCAGCCGGAAGAGTTCCGAGGCCCGGATCTCGGCGCCGCACGCGAGGGCCAGCATCGCGAGGTTGAACGAGTAGGTCGCCATCCAGAAGTCGGCGCGCTTGTCGATCGGCTGATAGGCGCCGGGCGTGTAGGACGGCCGGTACACGGCGGTGCGCAGCCGGTCGACGATCCAGGGGCCGAGGTGGGCCGAGCCGGCCAGCAGTTCCTTGACGAAGGGCAGGACCGTGGCCCGCGCGCACAGCGGCGTGTATCCGAGCAATGATCGCACCAGGTCGTCGTCCGAACCCGCGCCGAGGCTCAGCGTGCGTGCCCTGGACCGGGCCTCGGCGTCGACGAGCGCCTGGCACACGAGACGCGCGACCAGATATTCACCGAACGTGGCGTGCAGGAACTCGTACGTCTGCAGGGTCTGATCGTCCTGAAGGGCCTGGGCGCGCTGGATGAAGAAGAACCGCCCGACCATCTCCTGGCCCGCGGTGATCGGACTCCGGAACGCCTCGCCGGAGACGCGCCGGGGCCGCAGGCCGAGGCCGGCGAGGTCGCTGTCCAGCTCGGCGGTCGTCACCCACAGTCGCAACCGGTGGAACATCGCGAAGGCGACCACGGAGAGTCGCAGCAGTTCGTCCTCGATCAGGCCGTCGGGATGGGCCGGGCCGTGGACGCGGACCGCCTCGCGTTCGGCGAACGAGTGGAGCAGCCGCTCGTAGAGCTGGCCGGCGCCGAGCGACTCGCCGACGTCCTGGAGGGCGTTCGCGCCGGCGTCGTAGATGGCGAGCATGAGCAGCAGCAACGGTTGCGCGGCGAGATCGGGATAGCTGTTCAGCACGCCGAGGGTGAGCGGCCGGCGACCGGTCGCCGCCCAATATGCCGTGTTCGCATGGTTCCAGGTGGCGATCCAGCGTTCCAGCTGCGGCTCGTCGAAGGGTTCCAGGCGCACCACGAGACTGCCGCCGGGGAGCCGTGCCCGGTCGGCCACCGCCACGCGACTGGTCACGATCACCGTCACCGGACGGCCCAGAACCGCCTCACGCTGCTGGAACGCGGCGACCCGCTGCAGGTAGTCGGACTGATGAATCCCGGTCACCTGCAGAAGCTCGTCGAAACCGTCGAGCAGGATCACCGGCATCGCGCCGTCCGCATCCCGGGCCAGGTCCGCCCAGGCCACCGTCTCGCCGATGGCCGCGCGCATCGCCAGCTCGATCTGATCCTGGATCTCCGCCTCGGCCGGCACCTCGCGCAGCGCCACCCGCACCACCAGGTAATCGGCGGCGGGCAGCCGGGCCGCGAGGATCCGGGTGAGCGACGACTTGCCGGCGCCGGGCTGGCCGAGCAGCAGCATCGGCGCGGTCACCGACTGCGGCGTCGTCAGATGGATCGCCAGGAAGTCCGCGAAGTCGTCCCGCACGTCGCTGTCCCACCAGCCGTCCTCGGCCGGCCGCGCGCCGGAACCCGCGGGCTTCACCCGGAAACGCGGATCGAGGTAGGCGCCGCCGAGACTCGGCATGGTCAGCTGCCCGGCGTCGCCACCGAGGATCGGCCGCCCCAGATCGGCACGGTAGGTGAGCGCCAGCGCGGCCCGGTGTCGCTGCGGGTCACGATGAGAGCTCACCCTCCGCAGCGTCGCTTCGAGCGCCTCCAGCCCGCGCGACGCCGCCCGATCCTCCTGCAACCGCATCCACAGACCGAATTCCGGTACGTCGGCAGCCAAGTTCAGGACGTACTCCCCATAGCGCGAGACGGCCCACTGCGCGAGCGTGGGCGGAACCGTCTCGCAGACCTCACCGCCCCGCGCGGCGAACCAGCGTTCCAGCTCGCCCAGCAACCGGTCGTAGCGCACGTCCGGCCCCGGCACCGGGATCGGCGCGGCCAGCAGCTGCGCGATCCAGTTGCCGGGTGGCGGTGACGCCGGCGCCACCACGGAGAGCTGCTCCTCCCGGCCGACCTCGCGATCCAGCGCCTCGAAGAAGGCCGTGACGACCAGGACGCCGTGGGCCGCGTGCAGGCGCTGGCTGCGGTTGTAGCGCCCCTGTCCCCGTACGAAATCAACGATCTTGCCGGACACCAGATGGCCCAGCCGGACCGCCTCGGTCTTCGCGTCGAAGAGGCTGATGGCGGCATCGCTGCCGCCCGCCGTCGCCAGGGAGAGAGCGCCACCCAGCATGTTGTCGGCGATCCTCATGAGCGGACCGGAGCCGCCGAGCAGCTTCACGGCGTCGGTGTAGGACAGTCCCTGTGCCACGGTTGAACTATAGGAAGACGGGGCCCGATGTCCGGACCCCGTCGTAAAGTGATCATGCGTCGAGGGGTATCTAGGCCATATCCCTCGGCGCCCCTTCTCCTCGGGTCAGTAACCCCCGAAGGTGTCGTGGGTGATGTAGGTGCCGGTCGGCGGGGTGATCGTGGAGCGGTTCTGCTGGTAGCCCTTCTCCCAGCGGGCGACCGTGCCGTCGGCGTTCTTCACGATGTACTGGAACTCGGTGTAGGTGTTCGCCGGCAGCGCCACACCGCCGGTCCAGTTCGGGAAGGTGCTGCTCGTCGTGGTGAGCGGCACCGCGTTCGCCGGGTTCCAGGAGCCCAGCGCCGGGATGCTGCCGACGACGTAGACGTTCTGCCCGAAACCGGTGAACCCGGCGACCAGGTTGAACGTCGCGGCGATCGGCGCCACGGCGGCCGCACCCGCGGTCTGCTCCTGGGCCGCCGCCGGGGTCTCCGCCGGCGCCGTCGGGGTCTCCGCCAGCGCCGGTGCGGCGAGAGCGGGGGCGGCGATGACGCCGGCGAGGGCGGCCGCTGCGAGGTGACGCTTCATGGTTCATCCTCCGAAAGATCTGAAACTTCTTGCTGTACGCCGATGCGCAGCAAGCGGGTCGCCATCCACAGTGGTCGCCGTCGCCGGTCCGCACAAGGGCTTCGTGAGCTGCGTCAATGCGCAACCACTACGCCACATTCAACGGGTATGAAAATTCTTTCAACGGCTCTACGCCGTCGGAGTGGCTGGGCTTGCGGATCGCCGCCGTCCCGCGTTTAGCCTCTAGGCCCCACCGGCTTGCTGGCCCGGGAGGCTTCCATGACCTCGTCCACCGCTGTCCTGCCCGTTCGCGGCACTCGATCAAGCGGCCCGCGCTGCGGCATCTGCGCCACGACGATCAGCCCGGCCCACCACCACCTGTTCGACGCCTCTCAGCGGTCGCTGGTGTGCGGCTGCCCGGGATGCCACGACGAACTGGCGCGTCACGACGAACCGGCGCAGCACGGAAGACTGGCGCAGCACGACAGACTGGCGCGTCACGACAAATCGGATTTATCCGGCCTGTCGTCTGTGCCGGATCGCTATCTGGAATTCCCGGCCGAGGTGCTGACGCAGGAAACCTGGGACGACCTCCGCGTCCCCGCAGGTCTGGCCTTCCTGACCCGATCGGGTACGGGCCTGGTCGTCAGCGGCCCCGCTCCCACCGGCGCCACCGAGGAGCAACTCCCGCCGCCGATCTGGGACCGCCTGCTGAACCGTCACCCGGTCTTCGCCACTCTCCGCCCCGATGTGGAGGCGCTCTTCCTGCGCCGAGCGGGCTGCTTCCTGATCCCCGTCGACGCCTGTTACGACCTGGCCGCCCTGTTGAGAACGAGCTGGCGTGGCTTCACCTCCACACCCGAGGCGACCGGCAGCCTGGCGATGTTCATGGCCCGCCTCCGAGCCCGCTGCCAGCCCGCCGCCCCCGGGGCAGAATCCTTCAGTTGGTGATCAGGGCACGGCAGGCCTCCCTGTCGTAGGGCAGACCGGCATCCCGGAACACCAAGCGCACGGTGCCGTTGCGGGGATCCCAGAGGTCGGGTCGGTCGACCAGCGCCGCCAGGTAGCGATGCTGGGCCGCCGGGTCGGGGCGCAGGGCCACCAGCAACCGCCCCCAGTCGGAACGAACCGTGAAGACGTGCGCCAGCGGGACCACCGCCAGGGCCGCCGGAAGCAGGTCGGCCGGGGTGACCCCGCGCTCGATGACGGCGCCGATCAGCGTGAATCGGAGGTGGCCGTGGAACTGCGGCGGCCGGCGCTCGAACCAGAACTCGATCGCCGCCGGATCGCCCAGCGCCGCGAGGAGCTCGGCCGTGGCACGCGCGTCGGCGGCGAGCGCCGGAGCCAGCGCGGCACAGGCCCGGACGCCCGGGTGCGCGTCGCCGAGATAGCCGGCCGGGGAGAGGCCGAGCTCACCCATCGCGAGCACCAGCGCCGCCCGCTCATCAGGCCCGGCCTGAGCCGCAAGCGCATCAAGCGACACAGCAAGTGCCGAAGCGGCGGAAGGCGACGCGCAGGCGGCGGCCAGATGGGCGGCTGCTGATCGGACGCTGGGAGCCGGGTCGGCGAGGGACTCGACGGCCGTGGTCAGGAGGGTGGGGGTGATCTCGTAGCAGCCCTGGACCGCCGTGAGATAGAGGGCGTTCGCCGTCGTCTCGTCGCCGTAGAGGTCGTCCTCCTCGCCTGCCTCGAGCGCTGCGGCCAGGACGGCGTCGAAGTCGAAGCCCGGTGGTGGGGCCAGGTCGGTGAGCCGGGGGTAGGGGCGGCCGGCCTCAGCGACCGCGGCCAGGAACTCGAGCAGGCCGGCCCGCAGGTCGGGGCTCTCCAGGCCGCCGACCATCTCGGCGACCGCGAGGGCGGCCGGCGCCGTGGCGGTCCACGGTGTGCCCTGGTGGATGATCGCGCCCCAGAGGTGGCCGAGCGCCGCCGGGGATCCGGAGGCGAGCGCGGCCAGGTGGCCGGGGGTGTCGGTGGCCCGGCCGTAGGCGTGCAGGAGAGTGGCGAACTCGGTCACCCGGGGAAACTATCGCCGGGGTACGGCAGAAAAAGAGCGGAGTACGACAGAGAAGAGCGGGCGCCCTCCCCCCGATCCCATGGGGAGGGCGCCGCGCCGAGGGGGACGGGTCAAAGACTGATGCGCCCGGCGCCCGCGTTCGCTGTCACGATGGACTTCACGTTCGCGGCCGCGTCCGCCGTGTAGGCGTAGGGGATGGACGCCACCGAGCCGCCGGTCTGCCCACTGCCCGAGTTGACGAGCAGGTTGTTGCGGGCGACGAGCGAGCCGGCGTCGGAGGACCCCTCACCGAGGTGGTACGGGTCGTCCACCCCTTCGAAGGAGTTCGCCTCGACCAGGACTCCGGCGCCCTCGGTGGAGGCCACGCCGTACCCGGAATTGTTGTAGTAGTAGTTGTTGTAGACGTGCACCGGGTTGCCGAAGCGGACCCGCGGATGCCGCTGCGTGGACGCGTCGAACCAGTTGTGGTGATAGGTCACCCGCAGGTGCCCGACGTCCTGGCTCGCGTTGCTGTCGCTGTGGCCGAGCAGCATCGATTTGTCGTGGTCGAATACGCGGTTCCACGAGACGGTGATGAAATCGGATCCGCGTTTGATGTCGACGGCGCCGTCATACCCGTTGCTGAAACTGTTGTGATCGACCCAGATGTTGGTGGCCGACTCCTGCACGTTGATCGCGTCGTCGTTCCAATTCCGGAAAGAGAGATTACGGATGATGACGTTCCGGTCGCCGTTGATGTTGAGTCCGCAGCCGACGATCGCGGCACCCGCGTTGCCGATGATCGTCTTGTTGGAGCGGACCCGCAGCATGCCGCTGCAGGAGATGGTCCCGGAGACCCGGATGTTCGCGGCCGCCGTCGAGGCGAGGGCCGTGGTCAGCGCGGATGCGCTGGTCACCGTGGTGGTGGCGGCTGACCCGCCACCGGTGGTGCCGCCGTTCTGCGTCGCCCATCCGACCAGGTCGGTGATGGCGTACGTCTGTACGGGCGCCGCTGACGCGCCACCTGCCGCCGCTGCCGTGAGGACGATCGGCAACGCGGCGACCATGGCGAGCCGGGGGATTCGGCCAGGCATGGAAGACTCCAATGCGAAAAAGCGTGATCCGTATCGGGGAATACGGATCTTGGGGGATATCGGGAGCGCTCCCGAGGCCTAGAAAAACATAGGTCGCCATAGATGTGAAGAGAAATCCGTTTGCAGGATTTATGCAACAACCCCCGAGCGCCGCCGGGCCGGTGCCCAGCGGCCGGGCGTCGCAGCGGCAATAATCCTCGGGTGCGATCACCCTGGCAGCATCCGGCGCGAATCGTCCCCCTCGCGTTCCTCGGCGCGATCGCGGTCGGCACCGCCCTGATGATGCTGCCAGCCGCGCGTGCCGAACCAGGTCACGCGCCCTTCGTGACGGCGCTCTTCACCGCCGCCTCCGCGGTCTGCGTCACCGGGCTCTCGGTGGTGGACACCCCGGCCTACTGGAGCACGTTCGGCCATGTGCTGCTGACCGTGCTGTCGCAGATCGGCGGCTTCGGCATCATGACGCTCGCGACCCTGCTGAGCCTGCTGGTCTCGCGCCGGCTCCGGTTGCGCGGCCGGCTGATGGCCCAGGCCGAGAGCGCCGGACTGGCCAGCGGCAACATCGCCGCCGTCCTCCGGCGGGTCGCGCTGGTCATGCTCGTGTGCGAAAGCGCCATCGCCGTCGTACTCACCCTGCGTTTCTGGATCTCGTACGACTACCCGCTCGGCAAGGCCGTCTGGTACGCGGTCTTCCACGCGGTGCAGGCCTTCAACAACGCCGGATTCGCGCTCTACTCGGACAGCCTCATCGGGTTCGTCACCGATCCGTGGATCTGCCTGCCGCTGGCGTTCGGCGTGCTGGCCGGCTCGATCGGTTTCCCGGTGCTGTTCGAACTGTTCCGCGAGTGGCGTACGCCGGACTGCTGGTCCACGCACACCTTCCTCACCGTTGCCGGCAGTCTGCTGCTCACGGTCTTCGGGTTCCTCACGTTCCTGATCTTCGAGTGGCGCAACCCCGGCACACTCGGCCCGCTCAGCGTCCCCGGCAAGGTGCTGACCGCGTTCACCCAGGACATCATGACCCGCTCGGGCGGCTTCAACAGCGTGGATCTGGCGCAGCTGAACAGCGAGACGATCGCGACGACCACCGGCCTCATGTTCATCGGCGGCGGCAGTGCGAGCACCGCCGGTGGCATCAAGCTCACCACGTTCCTGCTGCTCGCGTACGTGATCTGGGCCGAGATCCGGGGTGAGCCGGACGTCGTGGTCCGCAACCGCCGGATCGCCGAGGAGACGCAGCGCCAGGCCATGACGGTGGCGCTCCTGGGTGTGGCGCTGGTCGGGACCGGTACGGTCGTGCTGGACGCGCTGACCGAGAACGTCCCCTTCGACCGGGCTCTGTTCGAGGTCACCTCGGCGTTCGCGACCGTCGGACTGAGCACGGGGGTCACCGGCACCCTCCCGCCGTCCGCCCAGTTCGTGCTGGTCGTGCTGATGTTCTGCGGCCGGGTCGGCACGATCGCGGTCGGCACCGCGATCGCGCTGAACACCCGCCGCCGCCTCTACCGCTATCCCGAGGAGCGACCTCTTGTCGGATAAGGAAACCAAGCACCAGGGCACCAACGTCGCGGTGATCGGCCTCGGCCGGTTCGGTGGCTCGGTGGCCGAGGCCCTGCTCGGCCTGGGCTACGAGGTGCTCGGCATCGACAGCGATCCGCGTATCGTCCTCGACTGGTCGGACCGGCTCACCCAGGTGGTCGAGGCCGACTCCACCGACGAGGACGCGCTGCGCCAGCTCGGCATCCACGACTTCCCGCGCGCGGTCGTCGGCATCGGCACCAACCTGGAGACCAGCGTCCTGACCGTGCTCGCCCTGGCCGAGCTCGGCGTGCCGGAGATCTGGGCGAAGGCGACCAGCGTGAAGCACGGCAAGATCCTGTCGCAGGTCGGCGCCGACCACGTGATCTATCCCGAGGCGGAGATGGGTGAGCGGGTGGCGCACCTGATCAGCGGCCGGATGCTCGACTACATCGAGTTCGACGACGGCTTCGCGATCGCCAAGGTCCGTGCGCCGCGCGGCGCCAATGGGCGCACGCTCGCGCAGCTCGCGCTGCGGACCAAGTGGGGGGTCACGGTGGTCGGCACGAAGCGGCCCGGAGAGGATTTCGTGTACGCCCAGCCGTCCACCACGGTCCCCGACGGCGCCGTTCTGATCGTCGCCGGTGACACGGCCAAGGTCGAGGCGTACGCCGCGGAGAACTGAGAGCCTGCCGACCCGGGGTTGGGGCCGCTCGGCGGGGCGCGAGAGGATCGGTGGGTGAATCGGAACTCCGACGGCGGGGACCTGCGGGTGACGCTGCTCGGCGCGCTGGTGGTGCGCCGTGGCGATGCCGTGGTCCCGCTGCCCGGCGCCCGGATCCGGGGCCTGCTGGTCCGGCTCGCCGTCGCGGGCGGCCGCCCGGTCACCCCGGCCCAGCTCACCGACGCTCTCTGGCCCGAGGACCGGCCCGCCGACCCGGCCAACGCCCTGCAGTCCCTGGTGTCCCGGCTGCGCCGGCTGCTCGGCGCCGGCGACGCGGTCGTCCAGACCGAGGGCGGCTATCGCCTCGCCGTCGACCCGATCGACGTCGACGTGCTGCGGTTCGAGCAGCTCGCCACGACCGGCCGGGACCGGTTGCGCGGCGGCGACCCGGCCGGCGCGGCCGGTGCGCTCGGCGAGGCCGCCGCCCTGCTACGCGACCCGCTCGGTGAGGCCGCCGCCCTGCTGCGCGGCCCGCTCGCCCCGGAGCTCGCCGAGGTCGCCCCGGCGCAGTCCACCCGTCTCGCCGCCGTGATCGTGGCGGCCGGCGCCGACCTGGCCGAGGCCGAGATCGCTCTCGGTCACGCGGAACGCGCGAGCACGCGACTCACTGCCCTCGCCGCCGACCATCCGCTCGACGAACGGCTGGCCGCCCTGCTGATCGACGCGCTCGCCGCTCAGGGCCGGCAGGGCGACGCTCTCGCGGTCTACGAGGGGATACGCGAGCGGCTCGCGGACGAGCTGGGCGCGGATCCGGGGGCGGCGCTCCGGGACCGGCATCTGCTGTTACTTCGCGGTGCTCCCGACGTGCCGAAGGAAGAAAGCCCTGGTGAAGCGCCTGGGGTGACCAGAAGCAACCTGCCGGCACCGCTGACAAGCTTCATCGGGCGCGACGACGATCTCGCCCGGGTGGACGCGCTGCTGTCGGCGGGGAGGCTGGTGACCGTTCTCGGTCCCGGCGGGGCGGGCAAGACGCGGCTGGCGATGGAGGCGGCGCGGCGGCGCGGGGCTGACTACCGGGACGGCGCGTGGCTCGTCGATCTCGCGTCGGTGACCGAGGCCGCGAAGGTCGGCGCCGCCGTCGTGGCCGCCGCCGGACTCCGCGGATCGGCGCTCTTCGAGACCGCGAACCGGGCCCGCGGCGAACGCGACGACATCGACGTGCTCGCCGACCGGCTCAACGGGCGGGAGATCCTGCTCGTCGTCGACAACTGCGAGCACCTGATCGACGCCGTCGCCCACCTGACCAGTGCGCTGCTGGTGCGCTGCCCGCAGCTGCGGATCCTCGCCACCAGCCGGGAGCCGCTCGCGGTGGACGGCGAGTCCCTCGTACCGCTGGGTCCGCTCGGCATGCCCCCGGCGGACGCCGGACCGGCGCAGGCAGCCCGGACACCGGCCGTGCGGCTCTTCGCCGAGCGTGCCGCGGCGGTCCGGCCCGGGTTCGCCGTCGACGAGACCACCGTGCGCGACGTCGTCCAGATCGTCCGCGGCCTCGACGGCCTGCCGCTCGCCCTGGAACTCGCCGCCGCACGGCTGCGCACGCTCGCGCTGCCCGAGCTCGCGACCGGCCTCTCCGACAGGTTCCGGCTGCTGACCACCGGCAACCGCACCGCGCAGCCCCGGCACCGCACGCTGCGCGCGGTGATCGCCTGGAGCTGGAACCTGCTCTCCGGCGACGAGCGGGCTCTCGCCGAGCGGATCGCCGTGCTGCCCGGTGGTGTCACGGCCTCATCGGCGGCCGCTGTCTTCGGTGGGAACGCCGCCGACCTGCTGGCCGCTCTGGTCGACCGGTCGCTGCTGCAGCTCGCGCCGGACGGCGGGCGCTACCGGATGCTGGAGACCCTGCGCGAGTACGGCATCGAGCGCCTCACCGAACAGGGCGTCCTCACCGCGACCCGAGGCCGGGCGGCGGCGTACCTGGCCGCGCTGATCGCCGAATACGACCCGATGCTGCGCACCCGCGACCAGCTCACCGCGCTGCGGGTGATCAACGCCGAGTACGACAACATCCTCAGCGGCCTGCGCCACTTCTGCGATGTGGGCGACGCCCGGGCCGCGATCCGGCTCGCCCTCGATCTCTGCTGGTTCTGGCAGATGTTCGGCCGCGACGCCGACGCGGCGTACTGGCTCTCCGCGGCCCTCGCCGTGCCCGGCGCCCGGGACGAGGTCGAAGCCGACTGCGCCGAGGCCGTCCTCATGATCAACCGAACCGGGCATGAGCCGGCCTACCTGACCGAGACCGCCGCCGAACGGCGGGAACGCCTGCACGCGCTGGCCCAGCGGCTGAAACGGCACGAGCTGCTGCCCGGTCCGCAGGGGGCGACCGCGAGCGCGCTGCTCTACTTCGCCGGCGAGAACGACGCCGCCGACGAACGCATCAACCGCATGATCAACGGCGATGACCCGTGGATCGCGGCGCTGTCCAGGATGTTCCGGGCGCAGATCGCAGAGAACAACGGCGACCTCGTACGCCTCCGCGCGGACGTGGCGGACGGGCTCGCCGGCTTCACCGCGGCCGGCGACCGGTGGGGACAAGCCACGGTGCTGCCACTGCGAGCCCTCCTGCGCCAGTACGAAGGCGACCTCGACGGCGCCCTCGCCGACCTGACCCAGGCCCGGGCGCTGGCCCGGCAGTTCGGCGCCATGGACCTCGCCGACGAAGTCTTCATCGACCTGCGCTGGGCCGACCTGCACATGCGCCGCGGCGAACAGGACGAGGCCCGGGCCGCGGTGAACTCCGCCCGGGCCCGCGCCGAACGATCCGCGTCCCTCGAGATGATGCTGCTCGTCGACGCCCTGGAAGCCGGACTCCTGATCGTCCTCGGCGACCTCGACCGGGCCGAGACACTGCTCGACCGGGCCGCCACCGGACTCGGCGTGGAAAACCTCCCGGTCGTCGGCGGCGATCACGGCGCCGCCATCATCGGCAGCGTACGAGCCGGTCTCGCCCTCCGGCGCGGCGACGCCGACACCGCCGAACGACAACTCGAACTCGCCTACACCGCAGCCGTCGAAACCCAGGACATGCCGATCATGGCAATGGTCGCGGTGACCGCCGGCGGTCTCGCCGAACTACGCGGCCAGCACCGCGAAGCAGCCCTGTTGCTGGGTGCGGCCGCCCGCCTGCGCGGCTCACACGACCACACCGACCTGCATGTCGCCGCCATCTCGGCCAAGGTCCGGGCAGCCCTGGGGGACGCGGGGTTCGGCGAGGCGTACGCGATCGGCTGGGGCCTGGAATCGCCGGCAGCCCTCACCCGTGTCAAGCCGTCCCGGTTGTCCCTCGGCCCGGCGTCCTCCTAGACCGCGCTCCGGGTTCAGCCGCGTTGACGGTGGTCGCCGGCCCCTCCGCTCACCGGCCCCTCCACTCACCGGGCCGTCCGCCCGCCGGGTCGTCCGGTCACTGGTGCCTCCGCACGCCGGCCCTTCCGTCCGCCGGGCCCTCCACACACCAGGCCCCTCCTCACACCGGCCCCTCCTCACACCGGCCCCTCCTCACACCGGCCTCTCCACACACCGACCCCTTCGCATACCGCCCCGTCCACACACCGGGCCCTCCACTCACCGACCTCTCTGCCCGTCGACCTCTCTGCACACCGTCCCCTCCACTCACCGGGCCCTCCACTCACCGGCCCTTCGCTCGCCGAGCCATCCGCCGGTCCGTCCGACACGCCACTCCGATACACGACGCCGACCGCCACCATCACCCAAGATCGCGGAAGCAGGCGACGGCTGAGGCAACGCGTGGGAAGCCCAGATCTTGGAACTTCGCAGGTTAGTGGAAAGTTGTAGGTGCTCCAGGCCCCACAGTCCTCCACGAACCCGGCTGCACCGGCGCTCAGCGTTGCCAACCGATGCGACCGGGGCGGATGTGCGAGTTCGATGGAACCGGGCGGACTTTGACGACGGCGCCCGCCAAGGTGCACCGGATACTCACCGTGAGACCTCACCGCCATGCTCATCGCAGCTCTTCAGCGAATCCGCACACCCGCATGGGCGCCACCATCATCCAAGATCGCGGAGACAGGCGACGCGACGGCAACGGCTGCGACTGCGACTGCGACAACAGCGACAACAGCGGCGGCAACGGCGGCTGCGGCGGCGGCGGCGACGGCGACGGCAGCGACGGCGACGGCAGCGGCAGCGACAGCAACGGCAGCGACAGCAACAGCAACGGCGACGGCAGCGACAGCAACGGCAACGGCAGCGACAGCAACGACAGCAACAGCAACGGCGACGGCAGCGACAGCAACGGCAACGGCGACGCGCGGGGAATCCGAGTCTCCGCGCCACCACCACAGAACAGTCCAGGGATCTTGGAACATCGCCAGTCAGTGGAAAGTTGCAGGTGCCCTGGGCCCCACAACACTCCACGAACCCGGCTGCACCGATGCGCGGCGTGGACTACCGGATCCGCTGGGCCGTCGGCATCCAAGATCGCGGGGAGGACGGGAGAGAGCACGGCAACGCGTGGGGAGAGCGCCCAGTCGCACACGAGCCGGGATCTTGGAGGGCTCGGCCTCCAACAGCGCCGCCGGAACGCAGGTATTGCTTCGTGGAGAGCCGCGGGTCCGCCAGGCCCCGCAGCCCTCCACCGGCACGGAGAGCCGACCGGGTCAGCTCAGGCGGATCTGCAGGTTCGAGAGACTGGGGCGGACGTTCACCACGGTGCCCGCCGGATAGCGGAGCGTGTGATCTCTTTCGGTCGAGATGAGCACTAGGCCCAACTGGTGGCCGGCGGCGAAGACGTGGTCGGTGGTCTGGAGGTCCCAGTGGAAGGTGTACTCACGGCCGGGCACGACCGGGACGCTGTGTGACTGCGAGAGGCGGTTGCGGACGTCCAGCCAGCCGTACGAGACGATCTCGAAAGGCGTGGAAGCGGTCACGTACTCGCGCTGGAAGAAGCAGCCAGGATCCCCTTCGATGCCAGGTCCGATGCAGTCCTGAGTCGTCAGGGTGCGAAGTCCGGCGTAGCGATCAGCGGTGCCGTAGTCGACGAGCATCGCCGTCAGGTAAGGCGACTCCCCGGCCAAGCTGGCGCGCACGGTCACGGTAGGCGTACCGGAAATGCGGGTTGATCTTGGAAGTGGGGCGGTGCGGTAGACGAGGCGGTTCGGGTCGTCGCCGGGTGAGGACACCAGGTCGGAAGCGGTCCGGGAGGGGTCGTCGACGAAGCTCTGCCGGGCGTGCGACCACCCGCCGCCGAGGGTGCCGTCGCCGAGCCGCAGCGACGTGGGCACACCGGGCAGGGGCCAGCGCGTGGACGTCTGCCACACGGTGGGCGCGGTCTCGACGTCGGCGATCGGCTCCCGCATGATCCCCGTGTCGATCTTGTAGAGCCACTGGTCGAACCACTTGTTGAGGGTGGTGAGCCAGACCTGCCGGCGCACGTTGAACGGGTCGGTGTGCGCGGCCTGGTGCAGCCAGATCTTGCGCGGCACGCCGCGGGCGGCGAGGGCGTCCCACCACTGGCCGGCCTGGAGTGTCCGCACGTTGTCGTCGTGCAGGCCGTGCACCAGGAAGACGCTGGCCCGCACCTTGCCGACATCGCGCAGATAGTCCCGCTCGGCCCAGTACGCGCTGTAGTCGCCGGTCTCGCGATCCTGCAATCGTTCGAGATCGGCCATCACTGAGGCGCAAACCTCAGGGTTCGACCGCGTCAGCACCGCCTTGGCCAGCACATCGGTGTCCTCGCCCTGGAACCCGCCCGGCGCGACCACACCGCCGTTGGCCCGGTAGTAGTCGTACCAGGACGAGATCGCCGCGATCGGCACGATCGTCTCCAGGCCTCGGACGCCGGTGGCGGCGACGGCGTTCGGCAGCGTCCCGTTGTAGGAGACGCCGATCATGCCGGTACGCCCGGTGGCCCAGTTCGCGGCGACCGGATTCCCGGCGGCGTCGAACGCGCGCGCCCGCCCGTTCATCCAGTCGATCACCGCTTTGGCGCCGAGGGTCTCGTTGCGGCCGCCCGACGTCGGGCATCCGGTGGAGCCACCGGTCCCGAGGCTGTCGGCGAAGACCACCGCGTACCCGCGCGGCACGAAGTAGTTGTCCAGATATCCGGCGAACGTGATGTTCTGCGCCCGGTCGGCGATCGCGGCCGACCCGACGGTCAGGCCGCCGTCCCGGTCGATGTCGTCGTGGTTCGGCACGTCGTTGAGGCCGGCGTAGTACGGGCTGGCCTGGAAGATCGCGGGCACCTTCGAAGAAATCGCGGGCCGGATGATCCGCACGGCGACCCGGTCCGGCGACCCGTCCGCGTCGCTGTCCACCGGCGCCTCCACCCACACCTGCTCGCGGATCGCGGAGGCGTAGTCGTAGATCGGCTGCGTGCCGGCCGGAGGAGCGGCGGACACCGGCGGCGAGAAAGCAAGAGACGCGACGACCAGAACGAGCGCCAAGACGTATCGCATCGCCGCACTATATCGCCAAGTATCGATCACCAAGAGGATGATGCATCGATCGGAGCCATCGTTTACGGTCGGCGTGTTCCGATGTGGACAGGAGAATCCGCGATGAAGCTGAGGATCTTTGCTGCGGCGGCGACCGCCACCGCCCTAGTGGTCGTCCCGGGCGCCGCCGCGACAGCGGGCGGCCACGGCCACGGCAACCCATGTACGAAACAAGCCAACGACACCTACGCCGAGTTGCTCAAGTGCGTGACGCTGCAGGGCGTGCTCGGCCACCTCCAGAAGTTCCAGAAGATCGCCGGCAACAACGACGACGCGTACTACCCGGGTTCCCGCGCGGCCGGCACCGAGGGGTACGCGGACAGCGTCCGCTACGTCTCCGGGCTGCTGCGCAAGGCCGGCTACAAGGTCACCCTCGACCCGTTCGAGTTCCAGTTCGTCTTCCCGGCGCTGCTGCAGCAGCTCACGCCGGTGAACGCGGAGTACGAGACGGGCGCGTTCACGAACAGCCCACCCGGCGACGTGACCGGCCCGGTCATCCCGGTCGACGTCAACCTGACCGGCGACCGCGCCTCCACCAGCGGGTGCACCGCCGACGACTTCACCGGCCTGGACTTCAGCGGGCCGAACGACGTCGCGCTGATCCAGCGCGGCGGCACGCTGCCGGACGGCACCGCCTGCTCCTTCGTGATCAAGGCGCAGAACGCCGAGGCGGCCGGCGCCGAGGCAGTGGTCATCTTCAACCAGGGCAACGACCCGACCCGCGAGGGCCTGATCGTCGGCACCCTGGGCGACAACCCGCCGGTCACGATCCCGGTGGTGGGCGCGAGCTTCGCCGACGGCTCCGCGCTGGCGCAGGCCGGTTCGACGGCGCACGTGCGGGTGCTGCCGTCGGAGACCCGCACCGACGTGAACGTGATCGCCGAACTGCCCGGCAAGAACAGGAACAACGTCGTCTTCGCCGGCGCCCACCTGGACAGCGTGGGTGACGGGCCGGGCATCAACGACAACGGCTCCGGCTCGGCGGCGATCCTGGAGACCGCGCTGCAGATGGCGCGGATCAAGCCGCAGAACACCGTGCGGTTCGCCTGGTGGGGCGCCGAGGAGGAGGGCCTGATCGGCTCGACGGCGTACGTGGAGCAGCTGACCCAGGCCGAGCGGGACCGGATCGCGCTCTACCTGAACTACGACATGGTCGGCTCGCCGAACTACATCTTCCAGGTCTACGACGCCGACGAGTCGTCGTTCCCGGCCCCGGTCGTGGTGCCGCCCGGCTCGACGGCGATCGAGGATCTCTACGAGTCGTACTACACCTGGAAGGACGAGCCCTACGACGACGCCGAGTTCTCCGGCCGCAGCGACTACCAGGCGTTCATCGAGGCGGGCATCCCGTCGGGTGGCCTCTTCACCGGCGCCGAGGTCGTGAAGACCGAGGAGCAGCAGCAGATCTGGGGCGGTGTCGCGGGCGAGTCCTTCGACCCCTGCTACCACCAGGCCTGCGACGACATCGACAACCTTGATCTGGACGCGCTCGAGGTCAACAGCGATCTGATCGCGTTCGCCCAGCTCACCTTCGCCTACTCGACCGAGTCGGTGAACGGCGTGCCGGGCCGGAAGGTTCCCGGCAAGCCGATCAAGCTGCCGGCGCCGGCGGGCCCGCAGGGCACGTTCGTCACCGACGGTGGCGGTGCGCAGCACCACCCGGCGGACTGATTCGAAGATCAAAACCAGGGGGCGGGCTGCGTCGTTCCGGCGCGGCCCGCTGCCTGGTCCTTCCGGGCGCGTTGATCGTACGTGGAACGCTTCCGCCCTCGCCTCGTCCTCTTCACCGGGGCACTGCTCGTCCTGGCGACTCTGCTGGCCGCCACCACCGCGGCACGGACCCGGCCCCGTTCCGGCGCGGCCTTCTGGGTCCCCGCGCCTCCGCCGCCGGTCGTGGTGGCCCGCTTCCCGTTCGACGGCGCCGGGGCGGCGGCCTGGGCGGACGCCTCCGGGAACGGCCACACGCTGAAGCCGGTGACCGGCAACGGCGCCGTTGCCGAGTTGGTCGATCACCAGGCCGGGTCCGCCGTACGATTCCCTGATCCCTGCCGCAGGAAGGCACCCTGCCGCCGCCTCGTCCTGCGGGCCGTGACCACCGCCGACCTCAACCCCGCCGCCCGGCCGTTCCGCTACGGCGCCACGATGCGCCTGGCCCCGAACCGGACCAGCAACGGGCAGAACCTGATGCAGAAGGGCTACTCGACCGAGGGAAGCCAGTACAAGCTGCAGGTCGACGGCCGATCCGGGCATCCCAGCTGCGCGCTCGTCTCGGGCGCCACCATCCACCTGGTGCTGGCGCGGGTGACCGTCGCCGACGATCGGTGGCACACCATCGAGTGCCGCCGGCACGGCGCGAACCTCGCGATCTACGTCGACGGGACCGTCCAGGGCATGGTCACCGTGCCGATCGATCTGTCAGTGGTGAACGAGGAGCCGCTGAGCCTCGGCGGCAAGAGCGCCTACGGCGACAACGACCAGTATCACGGACTGCTCGACGACGTCTGGGTGGCCGTCGGCTGACGTGCCAGCTCCCAGGCCTTCCGTGCCGCCGCGGCGTCCTTGAGCGCGCTGAGCAGCGGCATCGCCTCCGCGGCGGCGGCCCGCCCGGCGTCGGAGAACTCGGGGATGCGGGACAGCTCCCAGAACGCGTACCCGTCCACGTCCGGCGTCAGCACCAGGTCGGCGTCGTTCGCCAGGTTGTCCGTCCCGCCCGGCTGCAACGTGGAGACCGCCACCATGATGTGCAGGATCGTGGCCGGTGGCCGGCGCGGCAACGGGCCGGAGACGTCGACGGCCACCACGATGTCCGCGCCGAGCCGCCGCGCCACCCCGGCCGGCACGATGTTCACCAGCGACCCGTCGACGAGCATCAGCCCGTCCCGGTCCACCGGCGGGAACACGCCCGGCACGGCGGCGCTGGCGAGCACGGCCTGAGCCACCGACCCCTCCCGCATCACCACTTCGCCGCCGGTGGCGAGGTCACAGGCCACCGCCGCGAACGGCAGCCCCAGGTCGTCGAACGTGGCGTTGCCGAGCGCCGTCTCCAGGAACGCGCCCAGCTTGCTCGTCTCGAAGAGCGCCTTCCTCGTACGGGCCGGCCGGACCAGTCGCGCCCACCGCAGCGTCTGCGCCAGTTTGAGGATCTCGGACGGCGTCTGCCCGGCCGCGTAGAGCGCCCCGACCAGGGCCCCGGCGCTGGTCCCGGTGATCACCGCGGGCTCCAGCCCGGCTCGGACCATCTCGTCGAGCACCCCGACGTGCGCGGCGCCCCGGACCGCACCCCCACCGAGCGCCAGCCCGATCCTGATCCCCGGCGTCTCTTCCACGTCCATCATCACACCCTGCGGGAGGCCCTTTCACCGTGGCAAGCGGGTGTGTCCAGCCCCATCAGGCGACCGGCAGCTCCGCCCGCCGCTTGTCCACCATGGCAGCGAGCCGGAGCGGGTCACAGTCGGCGAGATGATCCCGGATCAGCAGGTGGATGAAGCGGTATTCGCCTTCGGTGTGCGTGAGGATGCTCCGGTCGGCGGCGAAGGCGAGGAACCGCCGCCGCCAGGGGACCGGATCCCCGGCGATGTACATGGAGATCTTGACGGCCGGCGCGCTGAGCGCCACCCCGGCAAGACCGCCGGGCAGCAACCCCGCGACCGCCCCGAGGAGGAAGCCCACGACGCCGGCGGCAATCGAATCGAACCACACGCCGGAGAAGGCGAGTACGGCAGCGAGCATGCCGATCACGGAGGCGGACAGGTACGTCCAGCGGAAGACCCGGGACGGAGCCGCTCCGGAATCGTCGGGCGTGTCGAGCATCAGGGCGAACTGCAGGACGAGGGTCGTCATCGCGGCCAACCCGATGATCCAGCCTTCGATCGCCTGGTGCGCGAGACCGAACCGCAGCACCGCCGCCACCAGGAGTGAACCGGCGACGCCTATTGCACCAGCCCATTTCCAGCTCTTGAACAGTGTCCACACGACGGCGACGGCGGCGACGACGGCTGCCGCCGCCAGACCGGCCGTCACCGGGCGGGACCGCACCTCGATCAGGTCGCCGGCACGGACAGCGGCAGCCATCACGCCGAGAACGACGGCGTCGAGGGTCAGAGTGGTCACGGCGAGCGCCAGCGGGCGGCGGACGGGCGCAGCACTCCACTTGGCGCCGATATGGGCCTGGATGAGGACGTAGGTGAACAGGGCCGCCACGCCCACAGCGAGCACGCCGGTGGTCCGCGCGGCGACAGCGGCGACGACAGCGATGCTCCACGCGAAGAGCACGAGCGGCAGAATCCGGTCGGACCCGCACAGGCCGCCCCGGCTGCTCACGATCTCGTGGTAGTTGTCCGAATCCGGGCTGATGACACGCACCCCGGCGCTGCTCTTCCGGGACCCCTCGGCGAGCAGCTGGAGTGCTCGGAGCGCGTGCTCCGGCGTACCGCCGTGGCTGGATCGGTGCCGTGCCAGGACCTCGATCAGGTAGGCGTCGAAGATGTGGTCGCGGCGGTTGCCCTCGGTCGCCCGGGAGATGGTGGCGTCGCTCTGGGCAAGCGCCATGATGTGCAGCATCAGCGGTGTGGTCAGCAGTTCCCACAGCTCGTCGTCGTGGCGGAGGGCCTCGACCGTGCGGGCGAAGAACGGGCTCACCCGGTCGAAGTAGGTCATCACCTGGTCGCGGGTGAGCGGCCGGATCGACACCGCGCCCTGCAGCCGCAGCCGGCCGCCGAGCTGCGTGTAGTCGCCCTCCCGGCTGCACACCACGACCCGGGTGACGCGCCGTTCCTCCTGGAGCCTGTTGATCTCGGCGACGCAGCGGTCGCGGTGTGACTCCCTCACCTCGTCGAGTCCGTCGAGCAGGAGGATCAGCCGGTCGGCGCGGAGCCAGGCCTGGCCGACCGCGGCCGGGATCTGGTAGCGCCGCCGCAGGGACGACAGGAGCCAGGCGGTGAAGTCGCGGGGTTCGCCCTGCCCACGGCCGAACAGGGCAAGCCGGGAGCTGCCGGAGCGGGACCAGTCGGCGAGGTCGACGACGACCGGGATCCGGTCCTCGTCGTCGCGCTCGGCCAGCATCGCGGCCAGGTCCAGCAGGAGAGTCGTCTTGCCGGCGCCGGGCGCGCCGAGGATCAGCAGCGAGCCGCCCATCTCGTCGAAGACGTCGGCGATCCCGTGCTGGTCGGACAGCTGGAATTCGTCGCCGCTGAGGCGCCGTACCAGGTGGACGGTCTGGCGTACCGTCTCGGGCCTCTCGTCGAGGTCGAGGGCGATCCGCACCCTCTCGTCGAGGCCGACCTTCCGCCGTCCCTTGATGTAGTGGGTCACCTGGGCGAGCGCGAGCGGTGCGTTGCGCGGGTCGTCCGGATGCAGCGTCACCATCGAGGGCGGCGGGCGGTCGTCCCTGCGGGACAGGTACTCGAGGACCGCGACGACGACCACGCAGATCCCGGCGACCGGCCACAGCCAGGTCACGAACGGCCGCATCCACTCCGGGGGCTCACCGCCCGTCCCGATGTTGACCGCCACCGGCACGATGACGAGGCCGGCCACGGTGCCGAAGACGATCTGCAGGAAGCGAAGTAGACCACGACCCATGCGGCGGCTCCACCAGATGACGGGGCCACCGATTCTCGCAGATCGGGTCTCGGTCCTATTTGACCTTTCGGGTGGATCTGGCGACCAGCTTGTCGTACTCCTTGTGCTTCTCCAGCCACTCGCTGAGGAAGGGGCAGATCGGCACGACGGTGCGGTTGCGGGCGCGCGCGTCGTCCATCACCGCCGTGGCGAGGAGGGCGCCGACGCCGTGGCCCTCGAAGGCCGGTTCGACCTTCGTGTGGGTGTAGACGACGATGTTGCCGGTCAGCTGGTAGGTGACGACGCCGGCCAGCGTGCCGTCCTCGTCATGCGCCTCGAAGCGTTCCCGCTCCGGCGCGTCGGTCACCGTGATGCTCACGGTTCCCATGGAAGCACGCTCAGGAGAGCAGCAGAGCCGCGGCCCCGGTCATGTCACCCACGACGGCGGTGGCGGCCGGCGAGTCCGGGGCGCCGGCGTACTCACCGGTGCGCACCCGGATCGACCGGGCGCCCAGCGCGTCGGCGACCGCCACGTCCTTGCCCGGGCGGTCGCCGATCATGACGAGGTTCGCCGGCGGGACGCCCAGCCGCGCCGCCGCCTCGTGCAGGCCCGCCGGATGCGGTTTGCGGGCCGCGCGGCCGCCCAGCTCGTCGGTGATGACCACGGTGGTGAAGGCGCCGGTGAGGCCGGCCGCCGCCAGCTTGGCCCGCTGGATCTGCGGATTGCCGTCGGTCAGGCAGGCGACCGGGAAGCGCTCGGTGAGGGCGGCCAGCGCGGCGGCCGCCCCTGGGAAGAGGGGCAGCCGCCGGGGACGGTAGCCGATGAACGCCGCGACCAGCACCGGTACGAGTCCGGGGACGGCGTCCGGCGGCACCCCGTACGCCAGAAGCGCCCGATCGATGGTCCCGCCCCGATCCGAACCGGCGACCAGCTGCCGCCGCACCGCGCGGCCCAGCCGCACCGGGTCGAGACCGGCCTCGGCCCCGGCCCGGCCGACCGCACGGGCCGCGCCGTACAGGTACGCGGCCTGCGGGTAGAGCGTGTCGTCGAGGTCCACGACCACGGCCGAAACGCCCGCGAACGGCATCGTCACGCCATCGCCCAGGGCAGCGGCCCCTCGGTGTAGTCGGGTTCGTCGAGCCGGAGCAGGGCTTCCACGGCCGGGTCGGCGAGCAGCTCGGCGACCCGGAGGCCGGTGTTGCCGTCGCCGTACGGGCAGGGCAGCGCCGCGATGTGCGCCAGCATCAGCGGCTGGCTGAGCCGGTGCGCGGCGGCCACGGCACGGTCGGCCTCCTCGTCGCTGCCGATGCCGGTGAGCACCGACGTGCCGGTCTCCACGCCCTCCCAGCGCGGGGTGGAGCGGCGCAGCACGACGGCCGGGACGCCGAGGTAGGACGCCTCCTCCTGCAGCCCGCCCGAGTCGGTGACCACGACCCGGCTGGTGGCCAGCTCACGGAGCAGCTCGTCGTACGGCAGCGGATCCTCGCAGGTGACGCCGGGCACCGAGGCGAGCCGCTCGGCCAGGCCGAACTCGCTGAGGCGGGCGCCGGTGCGCGGGTGGATCGGGAACCGTACCGGGCCGATGTCGGCGAGCCGCGCGACCACGTCGATGAGCCGGGCGAGACGGGCGGGGTCGTCGACGTTCGTGGCGCGGTGGGCGGTCACCAGGACGCCGGTGCGGTCGGCCGGGGCGACCGGGGTGATGCCCCGGTTCCGCAGCGCGTCGATGACCGGGTTGCCGACGATGAAGATCCGGTCCGCGTCGACGCCCTCCTCGGCGAGGAACCCTGCGGCCCGGCCGGTCGGCGCGAAGTGCAGCTGCGCGGTGGCGGCGGCGACCCGGCGGTTGACCTCTTCGAGGCTGCGCGGGTTGAAGCTGCGCAGGCCCGCTTCGAGGTGGGCGAACGGGATGCCGGCGGCTCGGGCGGCCAGCGCGTAGGCGGGGACGGTGTGGGTGTCGCCCAGCGCGAGCACGAGGTCGACCGGATGATCCCTCAGAACGGAGTCGGCGCCGGACAGCACCGCACCGAGCCGGTTCCCGTCGGCGGGCAGGGTCAGGCTCACGTCGGGCCTCAGACCCAGATCCCGTTGTACGTCGCCCGCCATCGCGGCGTCGGTGTGCTGGCCGGTGTCGACGGTCACCACCGTGTGCCCGTGCGCGCGCAGAGCGGCGACGACCGGCGCGAGTTTGATCACCTCCGGCCGGGTGCCGAACGGGACGAGGATTCGTTTGCTGCTCATCGGGCGGCCCCTACGAGATCGGCGGAGGTGTAGAAGACCTCGCTGAAGTAGCGGGCCATCCGCATCCCCGGTGTGAACGTCAGTTCGGGCAGGTCGGCGGCCGGGTCGAGGATCCCGGCGACGTACGTGCCGACCACGTCCGCGCCGGCCGCGAGGGTCAGCGGCAGGCCGCCGGAGAACCGCGGGTTGACCTCGACGATCGTCACGGTCCCGTCCGGGTGGACGAAGCCCTGCACGTTGGCGGGCCCGCTGTGCCCGACGGCCCGCAGGGTGGCCGCGACCATCGCGGTGACCTCGGGGGACGCGAACGTGGTGCCGCGCACCGAGATGCCGCCGCGGGTCTCGTCCCGCCAGCGCGGCACGCAGGCGAGCATCCGGCCGTCCCGGGCGACCAGCGCGTCGGCGGTGAACTCCCGGCCGTCCAGCCGGGTCTGCACGATCGCGCCCGGAACCGTGAAGAACGCGTGCGGCAGGTCGGCCGGCTCGTCGACGAACACCACGTCCCGGCTGCCCCGGCCGCGGGCCGGTTTGACCACCCACGGGCCGGGGACCAGGCCGGCGGTGTCGGCGGTCCAGGCGGTCGCCGGATGCGGCACGCCGGCAGCGTGCAGCGCGGTCGCGAAAGCGATCTTGTCGAGGCAGGTCTCCGCGGAGGCCGGGTCGGGAAGCCAGGTACGGACACCCATCTCGTCGAGGCGTGCCGAGAGCGGGGCCAGGGCGTGGTATTCCTCGGCGACGGTGCAGACCAGCGCCAGAGGCCGGCGTTCGTGCAGGACCGCGAGCAGCTTCCCGGCGTACGAGGGATGGTCTGCTCGCGGAAGCACCGCGGAGTGACCGGCGAGACGGAGCCCGACCCCGTCGGGGTTGGCGTCCAGGGCGAGAACCTCGTCGCCGGCGCCCTGGAGCGCCTGGATGACCGCCACACCGGCCGGGCCGCCCGCACCCGTGACGGCGATCAACCGGCCGGTGCCGGCGACGGACTCGGCGGTGGGGGTGCGCATCAACCAGGCACGAGCCCAGAGCCGCAACGCGATCACGTCGTGGTTGGCGATCGGCTCCCACTGCCGGGCCGCCACCGCGTCGGCCAGCGCGTCCAGCACTCCCAGGTCGGTCTCGTGGGTGGCCACCGCGAGCAGCGTCGCGGTGTGCACGCCCAGACCCTTGCCGGCGAGCTCGCGGACGATGGCGGCGCGGCGGGCGGCGTTCTCGTGACCGACCCGGTAGTCGACGCGGGTCCGCTCCCGGCGCCGGGCCAGCCGCACCGACAGCGCCCGCGGCAGGATCTTGCGGTGCAGGAACGCCGCCACCTGGACCTTCGACGCCTTCGGCGCGTCCTCATCGGCGAGCGGCACCCGGTGGCCGAGCCCGGGACGCGCCCAGGCCTCCGGCCGGTCCGCGGTGTGCCGTCCCGTGTGGTCCTGCTCGGCGCGCTGGGCGTCGTACATCGTCATTCCGATCATGATGAGCAGTCCGATCAGGGTGTAGGCGAAATTGATGACCGCGCCGATCCAGTCGTGGAAGAAGACCAGCGCGTCCACGGCGAAGTACCGGCCGGCCAGCAGCGACAGCAGGAGCCGGAGCTGGTTGGCGGCGAGGACGAAGACGCTCGCGACCAGGAAACCGGCCAGGACCTGAGGGCGTTCGCGCAGCACGATGACGGCCAGCGCGGCGAGAGCCAGGACGCTGGACAGGATCGAGCAGGAGCCGGTCATCGTGGCGGTCACCGGTTCGAATCCGGGGCCGAAGACGATGAAGGAGTCGCCCAGCGCCGCCGACACCCGGTCGACGCCCATCGCCATGATGATCTGCTCGCAGATGCGGACCTCGAAGTGCCGGGCCCAGTCGATGAAGAGCAGGTAGCCGCTCACGCAGCCGGCCACCGCCAGCCCCATTTCGATCATGACGAGCTGGCGGCGGCGGGTCGTCGCGGCCGGCACCAGGCGTCGCGATGCCCGCTGGTGCAGAGCATGATCGAGGCGGCGGGCGATGAGGGTCATGCGGCGGCTCTCTCCGGTACGGCGGGAGCCGGCGCGGCGACGACCGCGCTCGTCGCACCGGACCGAGCCGTCTTCGACCAGCTGTAGGTCGTCCCCCACATCCCGTCGGCGTAGGCCTTGGTGGCCGTCAGGATCGACATCCCGAACGCGGGGATGAATCCGACCAGCATCCACACGGCCTTCCGCGACACCCTGCCGAGCACCAGTCCTACCGCCAGCTCGGTGAACGGTCCCGCGAACAGCAACGCCGACAGCGAGATCATCTGGATGAAGGACGCCCCGCCGATCCCGAAGGCCCGCAGCCCGATCAGCACCAGGCCCACCCCGCACAGCACCGGCACGTGATAGACCCAGAGGAAGAGGATCGTCTCCAGCTTCTCCATCGGGGACAGGTGACGGCTGCGCAGGACCGGCCGCCAGTAATCCCGCAGGCACTTCTGATGACCGCGGGCCCACCGGTACCGCTGCCGCCAGAACCGGCTGTTCGAGAGCACGGCCTCCTCGAAGTCCACGGCTGTCGAGTCGTACCGGACCCGGTACCCGTCGAGCAGCAGCCGCAGCGTGAGGTCGGTGTCCTCGGTGACGGTGTGCGGGTTCCATCCACCGAGCGCCCTGATCAGGTCGGTGCGGACCGCGCAGTTGGCGCCGCCGTACGCGGGAAGCTCGAAGAGGGCCTGCCGGCCGTACTCGTTCACGAGATACCCGGACAGGTAGTCGATGAAGATCGTCGAAGCGAGATTGGACTCGACGCCGTTGCGCACGACGCAGCGGCCCATCACGGCGCCGACGCGCGGATCCCGGAAATGCCGGACGAGCCGGCGCAGAACGCTCGACTCGGGCTGGTGGTCGGCGTCGAAGATGACCGCGATCTCGGCGTCGACCAGCGCGAGAGCGTCGTTGAGGGCGCCGGACTTGCCACCGCCGGCGCCGGGCTGCCGGTGCAGGACCTTGAGCCGGGGATTCGCCGCGTGCCAGGCGTCGAGTTTCGCGCCGGTCCCGTCGGTGGAGGCGTCGTCCACCACGACGACCGTCAGGCGATCAGGCGGATACGACAGGTCGAGCATCGCCGCGACCATGCCGTCGACGACCAGTTCCTCGTCCTTGCAAGCGACGAGGACCGCGATCGACGGCGTGTAGGTCTCGACGCCGATGACCGGGGCGTCCAGGTCCCGTTCGGCCCAGCGGGCCGCCGAGACCGCGAACGCGAGGTGCCGGAAGAAGAAGAGCAGGAACACGATGTTCAGCACGGTCGCCGCCCAGCCGAGCGTCCGATCCACTCCGGCCAGCGCGAACGCGGCGACGAGGATCAGGGCATGGGTGAGCAGGCCGCGCCGGAAGTGGTCCGGCACGCGGCGGTGGCGCCCCCTTCCGGCAGGGAGCGCCACGCCACCGGTCACGCGGCGACCATCTCAGCAAGCGAGGAGGACTGATGGGGCAGGGCGATGGGCGGCGCCAGATCCCACACGAAGCGGGCCGGCATGAACGCCTCCGCGAACCGCACCCGGGCCTGCGCGCCGAAGTGCCGCGCCGAGGCCGCCACCACCTCCGGGTCGACCATCGCCGACGCCTCGACCTGGCTGCTGTGACACGCCAGCGCGTCGATCTTGCGGTCCAGGTGCGCCGAGATGTCCACGTAGACGGTCGGCTCGAACCGGGTCGTCGACGGGCTGCGGTAGTGCAGGATCCGCCGGCTGTGCCGGGCCGCCGAGATCGTCGCCGCCGCGACCGCCCGGTGGTCCTGGTGCGAGTCGTCCGGCGCGTGCACGTAGACGACGTCCGCCTCCACCTGCCGGATCGCCTGCTCGATGACGGCCACGGTGGCGGCGTCCGGGGCGACGGCGCAGTCCACGAGACCGCCCCAGATCAGGCCGCAGTCCAGGTTGCGGGCGGCCGCCTCGGCCTCGGCCCGGCGTCCGCCGACCTCTCCGGGTCCGTTCTGCCCGCCGGTCATCACGAGCATGGTGACCCGGTCGCCGGCTGCCCGATGAGCGGCGAGGGTGCCGCCGCAGCCGAGCTCGATGTCGTCGGGGTGCGCGCCGATGGCCAGGACGCTGCGCATCGTCACGGCTGGGTCACCGTACGACGCTTGCGCCAGAAGAAGATGCCACCGCCCACCAGAGCGGCGATCAGCAGCGCCAGCAGCGGGCCGGAGCCGTTGCCGCCGGCCGGCAGGCTCACGTCGCGGCCGCAGGTCGGCTTGTTCCAGTGCGCCGTGACGTTCTTGCCGCCGACCTTCCAGGTGGCCTGGGTGTCCTTGGAGATCCAGCCGGTCGCGAACGACGCCTTGTGGGTGCCCGGCTCGAAGCGCGTGGTCACCTTCGCGTCGGTGCTCTTGCTGGTGCCGCTCAGCACGACCTTGTTGTTGTCGCCGGCGTCGATCTTGCCGGTCTTGCTCGCCGAACTGACGTAGCCGAAGACCGCACGGTACGTGTTCGTCTTGCTGTCCTGCACGACGCAGTCGCAGGTCGGCGTGCCGGAGAAGGTCTGCCACGTCGCGGCGGCGGGCGTGGAGTTCAGCACGAGTACCGTCGCGATCGCCGCGACCAGCGCGGCTCCGGACGCTGCCAGCAGCGCACGGCGCCGCCGCAGTGACTGGGGCACGAGACTCATGGGTTACCTCCGCAGGTCTTCCGGACACGCCGGGTGGCGCGTCGTACCCATCGGCCTCCCCGGGCCCCGACTGAGTAGCGGGCGGGTTGCACGGTCTTTCTGTAAGGGTGTGCCGACTTCGCCCGCTCTTGCAGCGAAATACGCGATTCCGTCTCCGGTTCGCCTTCGGGAACCCTTGATGATCTTCGGTAACGTCTCCGGCCATGACGCTCACCGATGTCCTCGCCCGCGCCGCCGCGGAGGCCCCCGGCCAGGGGATCGTGCACGCCGGCGAGGAGGAGCGCCTGGTCACCTACGCGGACCTCTGGTCGGACGCGCTGCTGGTGGCCGGTGGACTGCGTGCGGCAGGTCTGGCCCCCGGCGACCCGGTGCTGGTGGTGGCATCGGACAGCACCGAGTTCCTGCCGCTGTTCTGGGGCGCCGTGGTGGCGGGGCTGGTGCCCGTACCCCTGCCCGCGGAACCGGACCGCCTGGCCGCCGTCTGGCGTCACCTCTCCTCGCCGCCGCTGGCCGGCGACGACGTGCTGCCCGGCGCCCGGCACCTGCCGCTGACGTCACTGCGCGCGGCGGCGCCCCTGCCCGAGCCGCACCGGGCCGGCCCCGACGACCTGGCGTTCCTGCAGTTCTCGTCGGGCAGCACCGGCATCCCGAAGGGCGTCGAACTCACCCACCGCAACGTGGTCGCCAACCTCGAACAGGCCGCCGCCGCCACCGGCGCGGACTCCTCCGACGTGGTCGTGACCTGGATGCCGTACTTCCACGACATGGGCCTGATCGGCACCCACCTCACCCCGGTGCACCTCCGGTGCCGCCAGGTCCGGATCAGCCCGCTCACCTTCGCGAAACGCCCGTGGGTGTGGCTCGAAGTCGCCGCGGCCCACCGCGCCACCATCCTGTCCGCGGCGAACTTCGCCCTGGCCCTGGTCCTGCGCCGGGTACCGGACGCGATGCTCGACGGGCTCGACCTCAGCAGCGTGCGGCTCGTGATGGTCGGCGCCGAGCCGATCTCCCCCGCGGTGTGGCGGGCCTTCGCCGGCCGGATGTCCCGGACCGGGCTGCCGGCGTCGGCGCTCGCCCCGGTGTACGGACTCGCCGAAGCGACGGTGGCGGTCGCCTTCCCGCCGATGGGGGAGGTCGCGGCGCCGGTCTCGGTGAGCAGGGCCGCTCTGTCGCGTGGGGTGGCCGTCGATGCCGCCTCTCCCGGTTCGGCGGTCGAGTTCATGGACGTCGGGTATCCCGTTCCCGGCTGCTCCGTTCGGATCGTCGAGGCGGGGGCGGTTCTGGAAGACGGATTGGTGGGGCAGATCGAGGTCAGTGGGCCGAATGTGACTCGCGGATATCACCGTGGGGGGCGGGTGTCGTCGTGGCTACCGACCGGAGATATCGGATTTATCCGTCATGGGCGGCTTGTGGTCACCGGTCGGGAAAAAGACGTCCTCTTCGTGAACGGCCGCAACTTTCACGCCGCCGACCTGGAGGAGGTGGTTGCGGGTCTGCTCGACGGCCCGGTGGCGGTGGTGGGCGCCGGCGATCCGGCGTCCGGCCGCGAAGTCGTCGCCGTCTTCCTCTCGACGCCGGCGGTCCGCGCCGATCCCGCGGTGACCGAGCGGGTCCGGAGGCGCGTGGCCGAAGCGCTGGCCTACGACAACGTCCGTGTCGAGGTGGTGCCCCGAGGCGCCTTCACCCGCACCACGAGCGGCAAGCTGCGCCGCCACCTGCTGAGAGACCGCCTCCTGGCCACCCTCGCGGATCAAGCCGCGGATCATCGCGCCCTCTCGGACCCGGCCGTGGATCATCGCGCCCTCTCGGACCCGGCCGCCGGTCATCGCGCCCCCTCGGACCCGGCCGCCGGTCATCGCGCCCTCTCGGACCCGGCCGCGGGTCATCGCGGTCCCTCAAGTCCGGATCTTGGATCGCGGTCGGCGATGGAAGACCTGGTCCGCACGATCTGGGCACGAGTCCTCCAGGTCGAACCCACGACGATCGGCCCCCACGACCGCTTCCTCGCGATCGGCGGCTCCTCCCTGGCAGCCATGGAAGTCCTCGCCGATCTCGAAGACGCCCTCGGCCGCACCCTCGACCCCGCCCTCCTCCGCGACGGCGCGACGATCCCCGCACTGGCCGACCGCCTCCTCTCCCCGGCGGTCACCCCGACCTCTCGCCCGCGAGCCGACGACAGCACCGGCGATCTGGCGGTCATCGGCATGGCCTGCCGTTTCCCCGGGGCCGACACTCCCGAGCAGTTCTGGGACAACCTGCTCAACGGACGGGACGAGGTCACCGACGGCGGTGCGTTCCTGGACGGCCGGGAACTGTTCGATGCGGAGTACTTCGCAATCCGAGATACCGAAGCTCGTCACCTCGACCCGCACGCCCGGATCTTCCTGGAACTGGCGCACGAAGCCCTGGAACGAGCCGGCTACGCGGGCCCGCGCCGCCACCAGCACCGGATCGGCGTCTTCGCGGCGGTGGGCGAATCCGGCTACCCCGAACTCATCCGCGACGCCGGCCTCGACGACCCGCACGCCTTGACCGGCACGCTCCGCAACCTCACCGCGGCCCGCGTCGCCCACCTGCTGGACCTGCGCGGCCCGGCACTGGCGATCGACACCGCCTGCTCCTCCGCGCTGGTGGCCCTGCACACCGCACGACTCAGCCTGGCAGCCGGCGACTGCGACATGGCGCTGGTCGGCGGCGTGAACCTCAACCTGACCAGTACCGGACACGATCTTCTCACCGGCGTCCAGGCCCTCTCCCCGACCGGCCGCTGCCGAGCGTTCGCCGACGACGCCGACGGCTTCGTCCCCGGCGAAGGCGGCGCCGTGCTGGTCCTGACCCGCCACCCCGCCGCCGACGACCGGGTGCTCGCCCTGATCAAGGGCACAGCAGTGAACAACGACGGCCGCTCGCTCAGCCTGATGGCCCCGAACCCGCTACGCCAGCGGGAGGTGATCACCGAGCCCTACCAGCGGATGGGCATCGACCCGGACGACGTCACGTACATCGAGGCACACGGCACCGGCACTCCGGTGGGCGACCCGATCGAAGCCCGTTCCCTGGCTCACGCCTTCCCTCCCCGGCCCGGCGGCGAACCGCGCCTGCTCGGCTCGGTGAAGACCAATATCGGTCACCTTCTCAACGCCGCGGCGATGCCGGCGCTGGTCAAGGTGATCCTGGCGTTCCAGCACGGCGAACTCCCACCGTCCCTGCACCACCACACCCCGTCGCGCCGCTTCGACCTGAAGGCGGCGGGCTTCGAGTTCCTCACCGAACGCCGCCCCTGGACCGGCCCCCTGGCAGCGGTGAACAGCTTCGGTTTCGGCGGCACCAACGCCCACGCCGTCCTGGCCGCGCCCCCGCAGACCGCACCTGACCGATACGGATCAGACGTCGGCCCCCACCTGCTGACTCTCTCGGCGGCTTCTCCTCAGGCTCTGCTGACGGCCGCCACCGACCTGGCCGAGCACCTGCGCCGCCATCCCGGCCTGCCCGGACGCGACGTCTGCGCGACGGCCTCTACTTCGCGCGACGATCAGCCGTACCGTCTCGCTCTGATCTCCGGAAGCGACCTCCCAGCCCGTCTCGCCGCGGCGAGGGTGAGGCCGCGACCGGGCCGCGCACCCCGCATCGCCTTCCTCTCCGGCGATCCGGTCACCGTTCTGCCTGGTCAGAGCCTTCCCCTGTACGAGTCAGCGCCCGCTTTACGAACCACCCTCGACAAGATCTCCGCCGCCACCGGTCCGATTGCGGGCCGCACTCTCCGTGATTGGTGCACCGACCCGGACGTGCCGGCGGCGGACCTGTCCCGCCCCGAGGTCCGCAGCGCGGTGGTCTCCGCAGTGGCAGCGGCGAAGTCAGCCCAGCTCAAGGCCTACGGGATTCGCGCCGAAGCCGAGTCGCCGGCCGTTGCCATCGAGCAGTTGCGTGCGCAGGGTTTCGACACGTTCGTCGACCTGACGGCAGCCTCTGACACGGTGGTCGCCACCTCCGGCGCAGGGGTCGCCACCTCCGGCTCGGTGATCGCCGCCGGGTGGACGGCCCGCGCGATGCTGGAAACCGTAGGTGAGCTCTGGGAACGAGGCGCAACCCTGGATCGTTCCCGGCTGGACGAAGGCACCCGCCGGGTACCGCTGCCGACCTACCCGTTCCAGCGCCGCCGCCACTGGATCTCCCCACCGGCAACCCTGGCGACGCCGACCTGGTCCCCGTCCCCGCTGACCGCTTCTGATCCCACGGGTGATTTGTCGATAATGCGGGCACCTTTCACCGCGATGACAGCCCCGACCCACGGTCATCTCCTTGTCATCACGGACAATGCCCTGCAAACCGGCACCACCGCGGAGACGCCCGATCCCACCCACGCGATCCACATAGGCCTCGCCATGGCCTGGGCCGACGAGAACCCCCAGCTGGGCGTGCGCATCGTCGACCTCTCCACGACCGACTCCGAGGAGTCCCGGCAAGCCGCGATAGAGCAGGAATGCCAAGCTCCGCCCGCACCGGGACCAGCCTCGATGGTCGCCTGGCGAGCAGGCCGGCGCCTGCACCGAACCTTCACCGAACCCGAGTCCGACCGCGAACCCGAGCCCGAACGCGAACCCGAACGCGAACCCGAGCCCGAACGCCAGCCCGAGCCCGAACGCCAGCCCGAGCCCGAGCGCGGGCTCGCGCCTGGGCCCGGGCCTGGGCTCGGGCCCTCGACCGCTACTGCTCATCTGCCTGCCGATGGCAGCTATCTCATCGTGGGTGGGGCCGGTGCCGTAGGTAGCACCATCGCCCGCGACCTCGCCCGCCGCGGAAGGCCATCGCTGCTGCTGACAGGTCGTTCGAAGGAACCGGAGCCGCTGCTGTCCGAACTCCGGAAGCTCGGAGCCGACGCCGAATACCGGATAGCCGACATAGCCTCGGAAAGCGACGTGGCCGCCCTGACCGCCGGCCGCACCTTCGACGTGGTCATCCACGCGGCAGGCGTGGTGCGCCCCGGCAGCCTGCGATCAAAAACAGCCACCGAGATCGCCGAGGTCCTGTCGGCCAAGGTGGACGGCACCCGTCTGCTGGCAGCAGCCGTGGCCGACCACCGCCCCCTGTTCATAGCGCTGTCCTCGGTGTCCTCGGTGATTCCGGGCCTGGCCGGGGCGATCGGCGACTACGCGGCGGCGAACGCTTTCCTCGACTCCTTCGCGACCGCCCGGCGCAGCGCAGGCCACCCCTTCGTGTCCGTCAACCTCCCGCCCCTGACCGGCAGCGGCCTGGCAGCGGACCTGCCGAGCGCTCAACTCCCCGTCACCGAGGTGCCCGACCTGCTCCGAGCCGCCGTAGCCCTGAACGCGGCCCAGGTTTTGGTGACACCCGGCTCCAAGATTTCTCGCCCGAGCTCGACACCCGACACTCCCCTCAAATCCGATATTTCGTATATGTCGCCCGAGACGGATCGTCGTGACGCAGATGAGCTGGCCGGACTCGTTCGGGAACTCCTCGCCACCCCCCTCGACCGCGATGCAGCGACGATCGGCCTCGACGAACCGTTCCTGACGCTGGGCCTGGATTCCCTGACCGCTGTGGACCTGGTCAAGGAACTCGAAACCACCCTGGGCCGCCCGCTGTCGACCACGCTCTTCTTCGAGCACCGCACCATCGGCGAGCTGGCCCGCCACCTAGCCGCGACCACCGCCGCCGAAGTCCACGGTGAGCCGGCCGAGGCCGCCCACCACGGCACTGGACTCGTCCCGCTCAGTCCGGTGCAGCGCGCCTTCCACACGTCCGGGCGGCTCTATCCCGAGGTGCCGGCCTACGCGTACGTCCGCCAGACCGTGACCGCCCCCCTCGACCCGACCCGGCTCCGGACCGCCTTCACCGCCCTGGAGCAGCGCCACCCGATGCTGCGCGCCCGGATCACCGCGGACGGCCAGCGCTTCACCACGACCGATTCTGCCCCGTGGTTCACCGTCCAGGAGCTGGACCGGCCGATCGAGGTGCTCGATGCCGAGCTGCGGAACCGGACCTTCGATCTGGAGCGGGAGTCCCCCATCCGCGCGGTTCTGGCTACGACTGGTCAGGATCGGTCACACCTGATCGTCGTAGCTCATCACGCGGCCGCCGACGGCTTCAGCCTCGCCATCCTCGGCGACGACCTGTGGTCCCTCTACGCGGGCACGGCGCCGGCTCCGTCTCCCGCGGCGACCTTCGAGGATCACGAGAGATCTCGTACGGGCGCGAAGCCGTCCGACATCGACCATTGGCGACAGGCGCTCGCCGGGTATCCGCCACTGGCGCTGCCGTTCGACGGCCCGGCGGAACCGCGGCCGCCCTACGCCGTGCACCAGGTCTCGGCCGGGCCGGACACGGCCGCGCGACTCGAGCTCGTGGCCCGGGATGCCGGGGTGTCGCTGTTCCATCTGCTGCTGGCGGGCTACGTGCGGTGCCTGTCGCGGTGGGCCGGCCAGTCCACGGTTCCGGTACTCGTCGCCCGAGCCGGCCGTGACGCCCGCCTGCCCGGAATCGATCGGATCGTGGGCCCGTTCGCCGACACGCTCCCGGTGCTGGCGACGGTCGACCCGGACGAGCCGGTGACGGCGCTCGCGGCCCGGCTCCGGGACGAGTGGCTGATCAGCGAGCAGCACGGCTCGGTGTCGACCGTGGACCTGGCACGCCTGCTGACGATGAACGGGAACGGTCCTCGCACGGCAAGCCCGGCCAGTTTCAGCTTCGCACGCTTCCCGTCGGCCGGGGTGACCGAAGCAGATCAGGTAGTGGAGACGTTCGCGGGCACCGCGTCGGCCGCCACCCGCCTGGGCCTGGTCTGCTTCGAGGCCCACGGCACACTGCACTTCTCCTGGAACCACCCGGCCGCCTCGCTGACACCGGAGACGGTGACCCGCTGGGCCGCCGAACACCTGACCGAGCTGACTGCCCTGACCGAACCGGCAGCCCTGACCGAGTCGGCAGCGCGAGCGGAGGCGGTGGACGGAATATCGGTTCCGGTCATCGAGCGGATCCGCGCCCAGTGCCGGCAGACCCCGGCGGCCACGGCCGTGCTCACCGACGGCGAACCGCTCTCCTATCTCGACCTCGACCTGGCATCGGACCGGGTGGCGGCCCGACTCGCCGCGACCGGCACCCGGCGGATCGGCCTCATGACGGGTCGCGGAGCAGAGACCGTCATCGGACTTCTCGGCATCCTCAAAGCGGGCGCCGCATGGGTCCCTCTCGACGTGAGCCACCCGCCGGCCAGGCTCGCCGATCACCTGCGCCGGGCCGGCGCCGGCGCCCTGGTCTGCGACGATTCCACGCACGAAGCCGCTCACACTCTGACCAGCGCGAACCGGCTCACGCTCGTCAACACGCGAACAGCCCCACTCGGCACTCCCCCGCCGATCACCGCCGGCGCCGGCGACGTCGCCTATGCCATCTTCACTTCGGGGTCGACCGGCCGCCCCAAAGGCGTGCCCATCAGTCACCGGGCGATGACGAACTACCTGGACTGGGCGATCGCCGAGTTCGGCTACCACCCCGGCGACCGCCTCGCTCAGACCGCCTCGATCTGCTTCGACGCGTCGGTGCGGCAACTCCTCGCCCCACTGCTGGTGGGCGCCACCGTCGTCGCCTGGAATCATGACGTTCTCCGCGATCCGGACCGCCTGCTCGACCGGATCGAGCAGGATCGGATCACCGTGTGGAGTTCGGTGCCGACACTGTGGGAGCGAGTCCTCCGAGCCGCCGGGAAACGGCCGTCACCACCGGACCTCACGGCCCTCCGCTGGGTCCACGTAGGCGGGGAAGAGCTGTCGCCGGAGCACGTCCGCCGCTGGTTCGACCTGTTCGGAAACGGTCAGCGGATCACCAACCTCTACGGTCCGACCGAGACCACCATCAATGCCACCTTCCACGTGATCAGCAAGCGGCCGGCGGACGACGTGCTGCGGCTGCCGATCGGGCGGCCGGTCGGCGGGACCGTCGTCGAGGTGATCGATTCCGGCGGACGGCGGTGCGGGCCAGGTGAGATCGGCGAGCTGACGATCGGCGGGATCGGGCTGTCCGAGGGATACCTCGATGATCCGGAACAGACAGCCGCCGCGTTCGTGGAGCGGGACGGCCGGCGCTGGTATCGCAGTGGCGACCGGGTCACGCAGGATGCCGACGGACTGCTCTGGTTCCGGGGACGGGTCGACGACCAGGTAAAACTTCACGGCTACCGGATCGAGCCGGGCGAGGTGGAGGCAGTCCTGCGACGGCATCCGGGGATCGACGGTGCGACGGTGCGCGTCGACTCCGGCCGCCTCGTAGCCCGGATCCAGCCCCGCCACGACGACGAGGTCCCGACCGAAAGCGAACTCCGGTCGTTCGCCGAGGAATGGCTGCCGGGTTACCTGGTCCCGGCCCGTTTCGAGACGGTCGCCGCCCTGCCGCTCACCCCCACTGGCAAGGTCGACCGGACCGTCCTGTCCGACACTGAACAGCTCCTGGCGAAGGTCTGGTCCGAACAGCTCTCCATCAGCCGGATCGGCCGTGACGACGACTACTTCGCGCTCGGCGGCGACTCGATCAGCGTCCTCGACATGTTCGCCACGCTGGAGGGCTCGTTCCCGGTCCTCCCCCGCCCCACGGTGATCTACCAGAACCGGACATTGGCCGCTCTCGCAGCAGCCATCGACGCCGGCGTCCTGTCCGATGAAGACCACGATTCGGGTACGCCGGAAGCCCGCACGTTCCCGCTCACCCCGAGCCAGCGGGGCTACCTGCTGGCCGATGCCGTAGGCGCCCCGTCGACCTGGCTGGCAGCCCCACGCCTGCACGGCCCCGTCGACCTCGACCGTTTCCAGCAGGCCGTGGACGTCCTCGTCGGGCGGCATCCGATGTTACGCACCGTGTTCGACCCTGCTGCCCGCCCGCCGACCCAGCGCGAACTCGCCGACCCGGGTCGACTGACGGTCACCTACGAATCGCACCCGAGGCCGCTCGCCGACGAACTCGCCGACGAGCGCGCCCACCGCTTCGACCCCGCGAGCTGGCCGCTGCTGCGCCTCCGGCTGCTCCGGACCACACCTCTCGACCACGTGCTGATCATGCATGCGCACCACCTGATCGGCGACGGCTACAGCGTGCATCTGCTGGTCAGGGAGCTCTTCGCGATCTACGACGGGCGCACGCTCCCGCCGTTGCGGTCGAGTTTCCGGGACTACGCGCGACTGGTCGACGGCCTGACGCCGGAGGTGGTCGAGGGCGTCCTGCTCGGCACCGGCGCCGTCGAGTCCGCCGCCGTCACGGTGACGGGCCGGGTGCCGTTCCCGGCGGTCCTCACCGCGTACCGTCGTGCCCTGACCCGGATCCTCGGCGAGCCGGCACCGGTGATCGGCGTCGCGGTGACCGGTCGTGACCACTCCCTCCCGGACCTGCCCCGGATCTTCGGCCCGTGTGCGACGGCGGTGGCGGTGAATCCGGCCACGACGACCGAAAACGACATGGCAGCGGCTTTGGCTGAGGCACGGACTCGGTCGTTCGTCGCGCCGCACGGGTGGCGGTTCTTCCTCACTCACCTCGACTTCGACGCGCTCGGCCCGCTGCACGGTGAGACCCTCGGCCTGACCTGGGACGACACCGGATCTGAACTGGTCGTGCCGCCCGGCACCGAGGTCATGCTCGCCACCCGGCCGGTCGACGGCGGACTGCGGCTCACCCTGCGGGGACGCACGTCCGCGGAGACGCTACGACGACTGGCCGTCGAGCTCCGGTCCGATCTGGAACAGCCTGCGGCACTCGATGCGGCGCTGATCGGCTACCTCCCGGCGCCGGCGCAGATCACGGGGATGATTCCGGATGCGGTACGGGCGGCGCTGCCGGTCCTGGACCGCGAGTCGATCAGGGCTGCCCTGTTCCCGGACGGACGGGCACGGCTGCTCGAATCGGTCACCACACCACTCGGCCGATCGGGATTCGTGTGCTTGCCGAGATTCGCCGACGAGCTGGGCGACAACGGTCTCGCCGCGGAAGCCGCCGCCGCGGTGGACATCGCCGCGCAGCACGGTGCCCGTACCGTCTCGCTCGCCGGCATGATCCCGGCGCACACCGGCTACGGCGAGGCCGTCGTCGCTCGCATCCGTTCGACCGCGCTGGTCACTACCGGTCATGCGGTGACGGCTGCTTCGGTGGTGCGCACGACGCTGGCCGCCCTGGCGGCACAGGGCCGGAGTCTCGCCGGCAGCACGGTGGCGATCCTGGGCGCCGGTTCGATCGGCAGCTCTTCCCTGCGGCTGCTGATCGACCGTGCCCCGGAAGGCCCCGCCGCCCTGATCCTCTGCGATCTCCCGGCGGCCACCGACCGCCTGACCGACCTGGCCGCATCGATCCAGGCAACCGCCGCCACCCGCCCTCTCGCAGTGGAGATCTCCGCCGGCACTCCCGCTGCGCCGGATGCGGTCTACCGGGCGGATGTCATCATCGCGGCCGCGAGTGGTGGGCCCGGGACGCTCGATGTCGATCGGCTACGGCCCGGGACGATCGTGGTCGACGACTCGTTCCCGCACTGCTTCGACACCGGGAGAGCGCTGGCCCGGATGCGCGAACGTGGCGATGTTCTGATCACCGGCGGCGGGCTGCTCGACTGCGGGCCGTCGGCGTACGAGGTGGCGCCCGGGCTTCCCGACGTCCGGCTCGGGATGCCCGGCACGATCGCGTCCTGCCGGCTGGAGTCGCTGCTGCTCGCGGCCACGCCCGGGCTGCCGCAGGTGCTCGGGCCGGTCAGCGCGGAACACGCGGCCGCCTACTGGGACGCCCTCGACGCCGCCGCCGTCCGGGCCGCCCCGCTGCACCTGCTCAACGAGGCACTGTGACGCCGGCCGGCTGCACCGCCGGGAGCGGTCGCCCGACGCGGCCGCGTCCCGCGCCGACCGGTTCGTCGGCGTTGTCCAGCCGGGTCCAGCCGATGGCGATCAGGGCCAGCGCCGCCGCATGCGTGGCGGCGGCGATGACGGGCAAATGGACACCCGTCGCATTCACGAACACCAGTACGTCGGAGGCCAGGAACAGCGCTCCACCTGCTGCGATCATCGGCGAAACCCCTGCCGCTGCCGCCGCCATCGCGGCCAGCGCGAGGCTGTAGAGCAGCACCGGTACGTGGAGGGCACCGAGTTCGTCGCCGAACAGCGCATTCGCCGATACCGCCAGCAACGCGAAGATCGCCGACGGGCCGGGAAGGGGCTTGGCCCGGTTCAGGAACGCGAGCGTCAGGCTCACCAGGGTGCCGAAGAAGAACAGCATGGCGGTCAGCAGGCCGCCCCGGTCCGGAATGAGCAGGGCCAGATCGCCGAGGGTGGCGAGACCGAGACCGTAGACGACGGCGTCCGGCTTCCTCCGTGTCTGCCGGATGTGCCAGATCAGCAGCGGGGCCAGCAGCGGACGGGCGATCCAGTGCAGTTCGGGCACGCCCGTCGTTGCGGCAGCCACCTCTACGGCGGCCGCCGCCGTGAACAGTTTCAGCGGCAGGCTACCCATCATGGCGCGCATTTTTCTGCCGCTTTCCGAAGCAAGTCAACCGTTTCGACCAGGTATTAACGTCGGGTTCACGAGAGCGTCGTGAACCTCTCCGGCCGCCGGGTGACGCGCGCCGGCTCGGCCTGCCCACTACGCGCTGCGGTCGTTGCGCCGGGCCGTGCTGCGGCCCGCCTGGCAGTAGCGGTGGCCGTCGGAGTTCCGCCCGCCGCTCTCGATGTCCAGCTGAAGATGCTCCGGCAGGCCCGTGCCGCACGAGTCCATGAAGATCGCGTCGCGGACCCGGACCGCACGGCCGCCGGGCAGCGTGACCTGGGCGCCGGGCGCAGCGACGGTGTCCGGCGGACAGAAGATCACCCGCTCGTTGACCAGGCAGGGCCCGACCTCGGTGCCGTCGACGCGGACGGTGTGCGGGGCCTCGGCGTGCAGGAGCGCGAATTCGAGCCAGTTCACGTCTTCAAGTGTGCCCGGAGGCGTGTGGATCAATCCAGATCCGATCCGCCTCTTGAACCGGGCGCCGTCCTCATCCCTGACGATCGGCCCTGAACCGGGATCTCATCGAGCCGGTACACCCAGGCAGCAATCCACGAGCCTGGAGGTCGGTGTGACGAGCCCGCTGGTCGCCCAGCCCGTCGACTCGACGACCGGCATCACCGGACTCGGCCTGATCGAGGACATCCAGGAGACGGTGTCCGGTATCGAGAACGGCAGCTGGATCGACGCGTCCCTCGGCGGCGCCGGCGTCTCCCTCGAAGCACTGTCGCTGGTCCTCGACCCACTGGGCGGCATCGCCAGCTGGGGCGTCGGCTGGCTCATGGAACACGTGGCACCGTTACGCGAAGCCCTCGACCACCTGGCCGGTGACGCCGACCAGGTGGCAGCCCACGCGGCGACCTGGGAGAACGTGGCGGCGTCCATGAGGTCCGCGCGGGAGACACTCCTCGCCCGCGTCGACGCCGGCACCGCGGACTGGTTCGGAGCCTCGGCCGATGCCTACCGCACCCACGCCACCTCACAGGCCGCCACGGTGGAGGGCATCGCAGTGGCGGCGGGCGGAATCGCTTCGGCGGTCATGGGTACCGGGCTGCTGGTCTCCCTGGTCCGCGAGATAGTGCGCGACCTGATCGCCGATTTCGTCGCGACCCTGGCGCTGCGGCTGCCGCAGTGGCTGGCGGCTGAGGGTTTGACGCTCGGGCTGGCGACACCGGTGGTGGCCGGTCAGGTGGCGAGCCTGGTGGCCGAGTGGGCCAACCGGATCAGGCACTTCATCCGGGGACTGCTCGACAGCCTGCGCGACCTGATCCCCCGAACCGACCGGTTGAGCGAGTATCTGAGTCGCTTCAAGATGGACTCTGCGGGTGCTGGACCAGGCAAAGTACCGGGTGGTTCCGGTTCAACGGTCCCGTCTCTCCCGCCGGACCCGGGCCGACGCCCCCGAGGAAGAGCGAAGGAAACGCACCCGACCAGGAAGAAGGATCGAGGACTGCGGCGTGAGAACGAGTCAGCTGACATCCTTAGCCGGCACGGATATGACGTGGAACAGAATCCACCTCCGAAAGCGAATCGGGCCGAGCCCGACTACAGGATCGAAGGTGAGTACTTCGACTGCTACGCGCCGGAGACGGATGACCTCGACAATATGCGCACCACATTCAGCAACAAGGTGAGGCGGCAAGCCGACCGTCTCATCCTGTTCGTGGATGACACGCCCCGATCTGTGGACGACATCGCTGACATGCTGAAGCGGAAGCCGCTGGCGGGTCTGAAGGAGATCCTGGTCGTGCGGGACGGTAAGGTCGAGCCCTTCTATCCCTTTGCGGAGTGATCCAGCCATGGCGATCGAATACGACTTGCGGAGTGACGCCGACGAGCGCGCTCGCGACCTGCTCACGTTCTTCGCGGAGACGACCGGCAGCGAGATCACCCAGGATGGCATGGCGTCCCGTGACGGCATGTCCGTGTTTGCCATCGAGGTCGACGACGATGAAGCGGATTCCACTTCACGGGCGTTCGGATTCAAGCATCGCAGCACGATCGTTTTCCGTTTCAGCAACCTGGCGGACTCCGAAACGCATGATCACAATACTGCCCGGATGATCAGTGCCGTTCTGGCGTTCTTCACCCGATTCGATCGGCATGGAGCGCTTCTTTTCAACGGCGAAGTGGTCGTCATCCAACGCTTGACCGACGATGGGGTCGCCGTCAGCCACGAGTGGGACGAATGGCTGGACGGGGCCGAGACCGCGGCTCTGATCTCCGGACAGAACATCCAGCGACTGGCCCAGCCATATCTATGAGGCGGAGATAGCCGCGAGGCAGGCCCGGCGTCCCGCCCCACGGCAGACCGTCATCGCCGCCGCAACGACGCGTCCAGTAGCGACGGCGGCGTATCCAGCTTCTCCTCCGGCGCCAGATCCACGCCCGGCGCCACGATCCCATCGATGGCGTCCAGCACCTCCGCCGGCAGAACCGTGTCCGCCGCGGCCAGCTGAGACGTCAAATGGTCCAGAGTCCGCGGACCGATGATCGCACTGGTCACCCCCGGATGGGCGGTGACGAATCCGAGCGCCAGCTGAATCATCGACAGCCCCGCTTCCTCCGCGACCTTCGCCAGCCGCTCCACCGCGTCCAGGCGTGCGCGGTTCACCGGAAGGGACAGGTCGAAGCGCTGCGGCAGGAACGACGCGCGGCTGGTGGTGATCTCCCGGCCGGCGCGGACGGCGCCGGAGAGCCAGCCTGATGCGAGCGGGCTCCACGCGAGCACGCCCATCCCGTACTCCTCGGTCACCGGCAGCACGTGGGTTTCGACGCCTCGCTGCAGGATCGAATAGCTCGGTTGTTCGGTGACATAACGGCCCAGGTGGTACGACCGGGCCGCCCACTGCGCCTGCACCACGCGGTACGCCGGGAACGTCGACGATCCGAAGTAACGGATCTTGCCGGCACGCTGGAGATCGGTGAGCGCCGCGAGGGTCTCCTCGTCGCTGGTGGCCGGATCCCAGCGGTGGATCTGGTAGAGGTCGACGTGGTCGACGCCGAGGCGGCGCAGGCTGTCGTCGAGGGCGGTGACCAGCCAGCGCCGGGATCCGCCGCGGCGGTTGGGGTCGTCGCCCATCGGCAGGGTGGCCTTGGTGGCGAGCACGATGTCGTCGCGCCGGCCGGCGATCGCCTTGCCGACCATCTCCTCGGACTGACCGCTGCTGTACATGTCAGCCGTGTCGATCAGGTTGACGCCCGCGTCCAGTGCGGCGCCGACGATCGCGGTGACCTCGTCCTGCGTGGTGTTGCCGACCTTGCCGAAGTTCATGGCGCCGAGCACGAGCGTGCTGACCTGTACGCCGGTGCGGCCCAAGGTGCGGTACTGCATGACCGTTCCTCCTGAAGATCTGGCATGCTGGTTCAAACGGAACCGCGTTCCGTTAACCAACATACGGAACCGTGTTCCGTTTACCAAGAGGCGTGACGGAGGCGACACCGATGGCCGGGACGAGGAAGCGGGCCGACGCACGCCGCAACGAGCAGACCCTGCTGGATGCCGCCGCCGAGGCCTTCGTCGCGGCGGGCGTCAACGTCCCGGTGCGCGACATCGCCGCGAAGGCCGGCGTCGGCGTCGGCACGATCTACCGCCACTTCCCGACCCGCGCCGACCTCATCGTCGCCGTCTACCGGCATCAGATCGAGGCCTGCGCCGACGCCGGTCCGGCGCTGCTGGCGGAGGCCCCTTCGGCGCACGCGGCCCTGACGGCCTGGGTGGACCTGTTCGTCGACTTCCTGGTGACGAAGCACGGCCTGGCCGACGCGTTCCGCTCGGACGACGCAGGCTTCGAGACGCTGCACGCCTACTTCCTGGAACGCCTGCTCCCGGTCTGCGAGCGCCTGCTGGAGGCGGCCACGTCATCGGGCGACATCCACACAGACATTTCCGCGTACGAACTGATGCGCGCTGTCGGCAACCTCTGCGCCGGAACCGAATCCGACCCGGACTACGACGCCCGCCGCCTGGCCGCCCTCCTGGTCAGAGGACTCCGCGCCACGGAACCGGCTCCGGCACCCGACGCCACCACCAGCCCTTCCCCGGCCCCACTCCGCCGATCTCCCGAGTAGCAGCCCGGAACGTCTCGTCGACCAAGCCCACCGCGGTGCTCACCGCAGCGGCGAGGCTCTCGGGGAGGCGCCGGATATCGGCCTCGAGCTCGTCCCGGTAACCGAGATCCTCGTTCCAGTACTCGAGGGGATACCAACCGTCCGGCGGCCACCCCGACGTCATTCGTACGGTCAAAGCCTCCCAGGCCCCGAGCCCGTCCAGAACGGCTTTCGCCGCATCGCCGAGCAGACCTCGGAGTCCATCCGTGATCGGGGTCGCCATCCGATGTTCCCGGATCACTTCGGGCTGCGCCTCGACCCGGACGTCCGGAAGGAAACCGACCGGCCGTTCCACCGCGTCGATCCGGAGCGACAGCGTCTCCTCGTCCTCGCCGTCGTAGACCCGCGCTCGCATGCGTGAGCCGTCCGGCTCGACCAGCCAATGAGCACTCGGCGGGAAGTCCTGTGCCGAGTAGAGAACCGGCTCTCCGAGCGATGCGGCGAGCTGCTCACCCAGCTCCTTCTCGCCGGGATCCGCGTCGCGCAGGTAGATGTCCAGCGACCACGAGACATCGCCGCCGACCGGCTCATAGGTGCAGAGCACTGCTGCTTCCCAGTTGCGATCCGCCGCGTCTCTGTCGCTGATGTCCACCTCGTCCTCCGGAACTCCGGCGAGCGCGGCGAGCGCGGCCCGCAGGCGAGGGAGGTTCAGACCACCGAGCAGCACCATCGAATAGGTCATCCGGAATAGGTCCCGTCATAGATCGACTTTGCTCTGGCTATGGCCTCGGGGTTGCTGAGGAAACGGGGGTCGTGCTGGAAGACTCTCACCTTCTCGACGTCGCCGTCCGCACGGGCGATCTCCTTGAGAGCCAGGTACTCGTTGTTGTCGAGCGGCACCAGACCCGGACCCGAGTCGGGGAAGACCGTCCCGTTCTCCTCGATCCCATAGGCCCGGCCGTTGACCTCGTAGCGATTCGCGTCCTTGAGCCATTCTGCATTGCCGGCGGCGATCTGCCTGATGTCCTCGCTGACGGCTTCCTCGTTGCCGCGCAGGATGAAGGTGTTCTTCTTGCTGACCCTTCCGTGCTTGATGCCGGCGAAGCTGTGCCGGGGATGCGGCGGTTTCAACTCCTTGCCTCGCGCGGCTCCGGCGATGTCGTCGCGGGCGCGCCACGGTGGGCCGGGCAGCGGCGGAATGGAGCCGCCACCGCCGCCACCGCCATGACCCGGCTCGACGGGATTCCTGCCTGTCATCTTGCGCAGGACTCGGTGCAAGGATTCCAACGCCTTGCGCAACCAATCCGTCAGCGGCACGAGTCGTCGCAGGCTGGACAGCAGGCCCCGGATGAAATGCTGGATCCGATTGGCCCAGCGCGCCACCAGTCCACCCACCTGACTGACCACGAGCGGTGTCGCGACACCCAGGGTCAGCCCCTCCATGGCCAGCCACTGCGGCAGCCGGACGGCCAGGGTCGCCACGAACTCGGCTATCAGGTCGCGCACTGTCTCGCGGACCAGGGCGACCAGCAACCCCGTACCCTCGACGGCCGCGGCGATCCCGCCCGCCGCGACCCCGATCTCCTCCATGGCGGACAGCTGGGCGGAGGCATGAGCGCGATAGGCGTCGCCCGCGTCACCGGACCAGGCCGCGGTGCCGGATGAGATCCCCGCCGCATACGACGCGTGGGCAGCCGACATCGACGATGCCACCTGACGCCACTGCGCGGTCTGCCCCGACACCGCCCCCGCATCACCGGCGAGCGCGTCCAGAGCCTCCCGCAGCGGCGACACGTGTTCCAGCAGCCAGCCGACACCCCAGCTCATCAGACTGCCGAGCGGATCCAGCACCACCGACAATGCGTCCAGGGAGGTCCCCACACCGCCCAGGGACGCGTCGATCCAGCTGCCGCTCTCGATGGCCGAGACGACCGGGGCGGTCATCGGGACAGCAGGGTGGCGGCCGCGGCGGAGTCGGTGCTTTCGATCGTACGGACGGCAGCCCGCAGGTTCAGGGCCGTCTCCTCGAGCGCGTCCGCGCTGCCGTTCATGGCGACCACCGCCACCTCGAACACACCGGACAGGACGCCCGGCAGGAAACCGCAGAGCAGCCCGTACGCGCCAGGGTCCATCGTCACCGAGGAGACCGCGGCCCGGGCCGAGCGCACGGCGTCCGTCACCCCCTCGACGGCGGACGCGTGCTGGGTGACCGACTCGACCGGAAGCTGAACGAAATCAGCCATGGGAGGGTCCCGGGGTCGGGAAGCGCCTGCTGAACCCGTCGAGAACGGCCTGCCCCGTCGACGAGTCCGATCCGACCGTGTCGTGCACCTCGGCAGCCACGAGATCGACGAGCGAGGCCTGCGCCGACCGCATCACGGCCAGGATCTCGGCGCTCAGATCACGGGGGCTCAGCTCGTACATCCGATCGTCCAGCCGAAGATCCACGACCTGGCCGTTCGCACCCACCGTGACCGCCGCGTAGTCACCGCGCGCATGCGCGGAGAGCCCGGCCACACGCTGAGCGAGCTGGGCGGCGCGGGCGGCCTGCGCGTCGATCCGCGCGGTCCAGTCTTGCAGCCACTCGTCGGCCGCATCGATGTCCTTCACCGGACCACCTCCAGACGAGGTGGTGTACCCGCGGCCGGAGCGCCCGGTTCAGAGGGGACTTACGGCCCTGCCGTCATGGCCGGCCACCGGACGACGCTGAGGGGGACACGAACGAGGGAAGTGACGACATGCGCGCAGCGGTGGTGACCGGTTTCGATCAGCCGTTGATGGTCCGGGAGGTGCCTGCGCCCACTCCGGGCGACAATCAGATCCTGGTACGGGTGGAAGCCAGCGGCCTCTGCCACACCGACATCCACGCAGCCCGGGGTGACTGGCCGGTGAAGCCGAACCCGCCGTTCATCCCCGGTCACGAGGCCGTCGGCGTCGTGGAGGGAACCGGTGACGGAACGAGCGGCCTGCAGCGAGGGGATCGCGTCGCTGTCCCCTGGCTCGGCTACGCCTGCGGCATCTGCGAGTTCTGCGTCGGCGGCTGGGAGACGCTCTGCGAGGAGCAGCTGAACACCGGTTATGCGATCGACGGCGGGCACGCCGAGTTCCTGGTGGCCGACGCCCGCTACGTCGTGAAGGTGCCGGACGGCGTCGACCCGGCTGAGGCGGCGCCGCTCACCTGCGCCGGCGTCACCACGTACAAAGCGGTCAAGGTCGGCGGTGTCCGGCCGGGTGACCGGGTCGCGATCTTCGGGATCGGCGGGCTCGGGCACCTGGCGCAGCAGTACGCGCAGATCTTCGGCGGCGAGACGATCGCCGTCGACGTGACCGAGGAGAAGCTGGCGCTGGCCCGGGACCTGGGTGCGGCGCACACGGTGAACGCGGCCGGAACCGATCCGGTCGCCGCGATCCAGGAGCTCGGTGGCGCGGACGTGGCGGTGGTGCTGGCGGCGAGCCCGCGGGTGCTCGAACAGGCGCACGCGTCGCTGCGCCGCGGCGGCCGGCTGGTGCTGGTCTCACTGCCGAAGGACAACGCGATGGCGCTGCCGATCTTCGAGACGGTCCTGAAGGGCATCACGGTGATCGGCTCGATCGTCGGCACCCGCAAGGACCTGGCCGAGGTGTTCCGGCTGCACGCGGCGGGACGGACCCGGGTCCTCTTCGAGACCCGCAAGCTCGACGAGATCAACGGCGCGATCGACGACGTGCTCGCGAGCCGGGTGCCCGCCCGCCTCGTCCTGATCCCCTGACTCCGGAAGGAAGCTGATCATGAAGGCGTGGCGCGGCTTCGAGGGTAGCGAGTGGCAGACCGCCATCGACGTCTCCTCGTTCATCCACGACAACGTGCGACCCTACGAGGGTGACGCGTCGTTCCTGGCCGGACCGACGGATCGCACCGGGCGTATCTGGCGGACGCTGCAGCGGATGTTCGTCGAGGAGCGCCGCCGCGGGATCTACGACGTCGACGCGCACACCCCGTCGAGCATCACCGCGCACGAGCCGGGCTACCTGGACCGCGACCACGAGCTGATCGTCGGGCTGCAGACCAGTGCTCCGCTACGCCGCGCGATCATGCCGGCCGGTGGGCTGCGAATGGTCAAGACCGGACTCGCCGCCTACGGATTCAGTCTCGACCCGGCCGTCGCGGAGGTGTTCACCCGCTACCGCAAGACGCACAACGACGGCGTGTTCGACGCCTATCCGCAGGCGGTGCTCGCCGCCCGCCGTTCGCATGTCATCACCGGGCTGCCGGACTCGTACGGCCGCGGCCGGATCATCGGCGACTACCGCCGGGTGGCTCTCTACGGCGTGGACCGGCTGATCCAGGATCGCCGAGCCCGGAAGGCGGATCTCGACGGGAAGAAGTCGACCGAGGACGTCGTCCGGGACCGCGAGGAGCTCGCCGAGCAGATCCGCGCCCTCCAGGAACTCCGGTTCATGGCGGACAAGTACGGCTACGACATCTCCGAACCGGCGACGAACGGCCGCGAGGCGATCCAGTGGCTGTACTTCGCCTACCTGGCCGCCACGAAGGAGCAGAACGGCGCGGCCATGTCGCTCGGGCGCACGGCGAGCTTCGTCGACGTCTACCTGCAGCGCGACATCACCGAGGGGACGCTGACCGAGGAGCAGGCGCAGGAGCTGGTCGACGACTTCGTGATCAAGCTGCGGATCATCAGGTTCCTGCGCACCCCGGAGTACGACGAGCTGTTCTCCGGCGACCCGACCTGGGTGACCGAGTCGCTCGGCGGCGTCGGCGACGACGGCCGCCCGCTGGTGACCCGGACCAGCTTCCGCTACCTGCAGACGCTCTACAACCTGGGTCCCGCGCCGGAGCCGAACCTGACGGTGCTCTGGTCGCCGTCGCTGCCGGAGGGGTTCAAGCGGTTCTGCGCGCAGGTCAGCCTGGACACGAGCGCCATACAGTACGAGAACGACGACCTGATCCGGCCGGCGTACAGCGACGACACGGCGATCGCGTGCTGCGTCTCGGCGATGCGGGTCGGAAAGGACATGCAGTTCTTCGGCGCCCGGGCCAACCTCGCGAAGGCGCTGCTCTACGCCATCAATGGAGGTCGCGACGAGATCAGCGGTGATCTTGTGGCGCACGGGTTGACGCCCATTGTTGACGACGTACTCGACTACGACGACGTGTTGACGGCTCTTGACAAGACCCTTGACTGGCTCGCCGAGGTTTATGTTGACGCATTGAATGTCATCCACTACATGCATGACAAATACGCGTATGAACGCCTTGAGATGGCGTTACATGACTATCCAGTCAACAGGTTCCTGGCAACAGGTATCGCTGGGTTGTCGGTCGCCGTCGACAGTCTGTCCGCCATCAAGCACGCGCAGGTCAAGGTGCTGCGGGACGAGAGCGGGCTCGCCGTCGACTACGCGATCGACGGGGATTACCCGGCGTTCGGCAACAACGACGACCGGGCGGACGCCATCGCGGTGGATCTCGTGGAGCGTTTCATGGCCAAGATCCGGCGGCAGCCGGCGTACCGGGATGCCGAACCGACCCTCTCGGTGCTGACCATCACGTCGAACGTGGTCTACGGCAAGCACACCGGGAACACGCCGGACGGCAGGCGGCTCGGTGAGCCGTTCGCTCCGGGCGCCAACCCGATGAACGGCCGGGACAAGCACGGGCTGGTGGCGGCGGCGCTGTCGGTGGCGAAGCTGCCCTACCGCTCGGCGCGCGACGGCATCTCGCTGACCACGACGGTGACGCCGGACGGGCTCGGGCACTCCCGGGACGAGCGGATCGGCAACCTCGTGGGGGTGCTCGACGGGTACACCGACGCCGGTGGCTTCCACCTCAACGTCAACGTGCTCGACCGGGCGACCCTGGAGGACGCCATGGTCCACCCGGAGAAGTATCCACAGCTCACCATCCGGGTCTCCGGATACGCGGTGAACTTCATCCGGCTCACCCCGGCCCAGCAGCACGACGTCATCTCGCGCACCTTCCACGGCGGTCTCTGATGAACGGCTCCCTCCACTCCTTCGACGTGTCGACGGGGGTGGACGGGCCGGGCACCCGGTTCGTGGCGTTCCTGGCCGGCTGCCCGCTGCGCTGCCGGTACTGCCACAGCCCCGACACCTGGTATCGCCGCTCGGGCACGCCGACCACCCCGGACGAGCTGATGACGGAGATCCGCCGCTACGAGCGGTTCATCAAGGTCGCCGGCGGCGGTGTCACGATCAGCGGCGGCGAGCCCTTGCAGCAGCCGGCGTTCGTGCGGGACGTGCTGCGCCGCTGCAAGGAGATCGGCCTGCACA